>NZ_CP090641.1:1304497-1630622 GCF_029633825.1 Burkholderia contaminans
ACCAGCCCGGCCTCGGGACGCACGAACTGCGGCAGCAGCACCGAGCAGAACAGCAGCGCCTTCGGGTTCAGCAGGTTGGTGAGCAGGCCCTTCACGAACGACTGGCGCAGCTCGCCCGCCGTCGCTGCCGCATCGCCGTCGCCGAGCGCGAACACGGGCGAACGGAACACCTGGATCGCGACATAGGCGAGATAGAGCGCGCCGCCGTAGCGGATCACTTCGTACAGCCACGGCGCGCTGCGGATCAGCGCCGCGACGCCGCAGGCGGACAGCGTCACGTGCGCGGTGCGCGCGAGCGACAGGCCGGCGGCCGCCGCCATCCCCGGCCGCACGCCGCGGCCGATGCTGGTCTGCAGCACCAGCGCCATGTCCGGCCCCGGCACCGCGTAAATGGCCGCCAGCGCGGCGAGATAAATCAACAACAAATGCGTGGAAATCATGGTCTGCCCCTCTCCTCCTACGGCGATATGTTGCCGCCAGAGTGCGAGGGATTATTGGCCATCTTTGGTTCAGGATTGGCGATCCGTAGGGGAATCCGCCACAATTATGGAATCCATAAAAGGATTCCGCCAACATGACCGAACTCGACAAAACCGACCGCGCCATCCTTGCCGCGGTGCAGCGCGACGGCCGCCTGCCGATCGCGCGCCTCGCCGATTCCGTAGGCCTCTCCGAGACCCCGTGCGCGCGGCGCCTGAAGCGTCTCGAAAGCGACGGCTACATCGAGCGCTATCGCGCGCAGCTGTCGCGCCAGGCGCTCGGTTTCGGTGTCGTCGCGTTCGTGCTGGTGCGGTTCGCGACGCACGATCGCAAGACCGCCGACCGCTTCGAGCGGGAGGTGCTCGGCATCGAGCGGATCCTCGCGTGCCACAACGTGGCGGGCACGGCCGACTATCTGCTGCAGGTCGTGGCGCGCGATCTCGACGACTACGGCACGTTCCTGCGCGAGTCGCTGCGGATGCTGCCGGGCGTGACGTCGATCGAATCCGCGCTGTCGCTGCGCGAGGTCAAGCATGACGCGGGGCTGCCGGTGCCGTGATGCCGGCGGGTGGACGGCACGCGCAAGCCGAACGCGTGGCCCGGTTCGTCACTTCGACGCCGATCGATGTGGGCCGCGCCGGATCGGGTCGCGCCGCCGAAACACTCGTTCACATTGTTGAAGCCGGCGGCCTACGCGATGTCGGGCGGCTGGTGCGCGTGTTCGAGATCCTCGAGAAACGCTTCCACGAGCGGATTGCCGCGCCCGTTGCGCGCGACGACCATGTGGAACGTCACGTCGTAGCGCAGCTGCTCCGGATTGAGCGGCGTGAGCAGCCCTTGCGCGACGTACGGTGCCGCGAAGTGCTGCGGCAGATAGCCGAGGTGGTGGCCGGACAGGATCAGCAGCGCAACGGCCTCCATGTTGTCGGCGGTCGCGGTCACGCGGTCGGGCGTCGTCGACATCTGCGCTTCGGGCAGCGGATACGAGCGCCACGCCCATTCGAAGCCCGCGACGTCGGCCGGCGTCAACGCGCCGGCGCCGTCGAACAGCGGATGGCCGCGCCCGCAGTACGCCACCTGGCGCTCGATGAACAGCGGCGTGTAGTGCAGCGTCGGCACCCGGTGCCAGAAGTAGCCGACCGCGATCTGGATCTCGTCGCTCAGCAGCTTTTCCTCTAGATCGCCCGGCGCGCGCACGGAAATCGAGAAACGCACGGCCTCGTCGCGGGTGCGGAACGCGGCGATTGCCTCGGCGATCCGTGCGTTCTGGCTCACCGGCGTATGGCCGATCAGGCCGATGTGCAACGTGCCGACCAGCTGGCGGTCCATGTGCCGCGCGGCCATCCCGAATTCATCAAGCGCGGCGAGCAGCTTGCGGCTCATTGCGTGAAACCGCTCGCCCTTCGGCGTGAGCCGGAAACCGCTGCGGCCGCGCTCGCAGAGCCGGTAGCCGAGCCGCGTCTCGAGCGACGACAGCTGCGCGCTGATCGTCGATTGCCCGACGTTCAGCACCGCCTGCGCGGCCGATACGCCGCCCGCTTCCGTGACCGCGAGAAATACGCGGATCAACCGCAGATCGAGGGTCGACAGATTCCCCAGCACGCTCATCCCCTTCCATACATCGATGAAAATCGATGTTTACGTCGATATCTTCGCATTCTTCTTTCCCGGCGGAGCGCGTAAAACTGTGCGCCAAGCCGCGTCGCATGATACGGCACCCCACATCGGAAGAGACAGCCCATGAACGACCACACCCATTTCCAGCCGCTCGGCGGCAATGAAATGCCGCGCTGCGGCGGCATCGCGACGATGATGCGCCTGCCGCACGTGGCGAGCGCCGAAGGCCTCGACGCCTGTTTCGTCGGCGTGCCGTTCGATCTCGGCACCTCCAACCGCACCGGCGCGCGCTTCGGCCCGCGCCAGATCCGAACCGAATCCGTGCTGCTGCGCCCGTACAACATGGCCACGCGCGCGGCACCGTTCGACTCGCTGCAGATCGCCGACATCGGCGACGTCGCGATCAATCCGTACAACCTGCACGATTCCATCGCACGCATCGAAGCCGCGTACGACGCGATCCTCGAGCACGACTGCAAGCCGATCACGCTCGGCGGCGACCATACGATCGCGCTGCCGATCCTGCGCGCGATCCACCGCAAGCACGGCAAGGTTGCATTGATCCACGTCGATGCACACGCCGACGTGAACGACACGATGATGGGAGAAAAGATCGCGCACGGCACGCCGTTCCGCCGCGCGGTCGAGGAAGGCCTGCTGCACGGCGACAAGGTCACGCAGATCGGCCTGCGCGGCACGGGTTACGCCGCCGAGGATTTCGACTGGTGCCGCGAGCAGGGCTTCCGCGTCGTCCAGGCCGAGGAATGCTGGAACAAGTCGCTCGCGCCGCTGATGGAAGAAGTGCGCGCGCGCATCGGCGACACGCCCGTCTACATCACGTTCGACATCGACGGCATCGACCCGGCCTACGCACCGGGCACCGGCACGCCGGAAATCGCGGGCCTCACGGTGCCGCAGGCGCTCGAGATCATCCGCGGCGCGAAGGGGTTGAACATCGTCGGTTGCGATCTCGTCGAAGTCGCGCCGCCGTACGACCCGTTCGGCACCACTGCGCTGCTCGGCGCGAACCTCGCGTACGAGCTGCTGTGCGTGCTGCCGGGCGTCGCATACCGCGACTGATCCCCGCGCCGACACCTATTCCAAATCAGGGCATTCAGAGGAGCACAAATCAAGATGGGGACTTCCGTCAAGCAACCCAAGCGGGCGGCGCTCGCGTCGTTCGTCGGCACCACGATCGAGTGGTACGACTTCTATAGCTACGCGACCGCCGCCGCCATCGTGTTCGGGCCGTTGTTCTTCCCCGGCGAAAACCGCTTCATCAGCCTGCTCGCGTCGTTCGGCTCGTTCGCGGTCGGCTTCTTCGCGCGGCCGCTCGGCGGCGTGATGTTCGGCTACCTCGGCGACCGCTTCGGCCGCAAGCGCTCGCTGCTCGCGACGCTGATGCTGATGGCCGTGTCGACCGTCGCGATCGGCCTGCTGCCGACTCATGCGCAAGCCGGCGTGATCGCACCGATCCTGCTCGTGCTGATGCGCGTGCTGCAAGGCATCGCGGTCGGCGGCGAATGGGGCGGCGCGGTGCTGCTCGCCGGCGAGCACGCGCCGGAAGGCAAGCGCACGTTCTTCGCGTCGTTCGCGCAGCTTGGCAGCGCGAGCGGCCTGATCCTGTCGATGCTCGCATTCGGCGCGATCAGCACGCTGTCGAAGGACGACATGATGAGCTGGGGCTGGCGCGTGCCGTTCCTGGCAAGTTCCGTACTGCTGATCGTCGGCTTCGTGATCCGCGCGAGCGTGTCGGAATCGCCCGAGTTCGAGGAAGTCAAGAAGAGCGGCAACATCGCGCAAAAACCGCTGCGCGAAGCGCTCAAGTACTGGCCGCTGCTGCTGCTCGCGATCGGTGCGAACGTGTACGGCATCGCCGGCGTGTATTTCAGCAACATCTTCATGATCAGCTACGCGACGCAGTTCCTGTCGCTCGACCGGTCGATGGTGCTGCATTGCATGACGATCGTCGCCGTGCTGCAGTTCGTCGTGCAGCTCGCGGCCGCGTTCCTCGCGCAGCGCTTCGGCACCACGCGCGTGCTGCTGATCACCGGCGCTTGGGCCGCGATCGTCCCGTTCGTCATGCTGCCGCTCGTTCACATGGGCTCGCCGCTGTCGATCACGGTCGGCGTCGGCCTCGCGACGCTCGCGGAATCGGGCTACTACTCGGTGGTCGCGGGCTTCGTCAGCGGCATCTTCGTCGCACGCATCCGCTACACGGCGATTTCGATTGCGTATCAGGTGTGCGGCGCGCTCGCCGGCGGCCTGACGCCGCTCGTCGCGACCATCATCGCGCAGAACACCGCGCCGCAATGGTGGCCGCTCGCGCTCCAGTACACGAGCGCCGCGATCCTGTCGTCGCTGTGCGTGTGGCTGATCTCGCGCCGTGTGAGCATCGACGATGCGGGCGCGGCGAACCGGAAGGAAACGCCGCTGCCGCGCAGCGTACGCACCGCGTAACGTCCCGCAACGGGCAGGCACCTCGCCTGCCCGTTTTTCGTTGCACACCCCGGCGGTGCGGCGCACCGCCTCCCGTTCCACGCTATTCATCGCTTGCCACGAAGGCGTCACGGCAGGCTGGCGCACGCGGTCGCAATGCCGAACCGCGCACGACCCAGGAGACAAGTCGTCATGACCCGCCCCGATACCCTCGATCTCGGTCGCACCGAATCGGCTGGCCTCGCGATCGAGCACCACTCGATCGACTACATTCCCGAACACGAGCGCCACGCAAAGCTCGCCAGCCAGGGGCCGTTCTGGTTCCTCGGCAACTTCCATTTCTTCACGATCTCGATCGGTTTTGTCGGGCCCGGCATGGGCCTGTCCGCCGGCTGGACGACGCTCGCAGGCGCGCTCGGGATCATGTTCGGCACGATCTTCATGGCGTTTCACGGCTCGCAGGGGCCCGAGATGGGGCTGCCGCAGATGATCCAGTCGCGCGCGCAGTTCGGCTATCGCGGCGTGATCGTCGCGCTGCTCGCGACACTATTCGTATTCGTCGGCTTCAATGTCGTCAACGTGTCGTTGATGGTCGACGGCGTGCACAACGTATTCGGGATCGACGGCGGCTTCGTCGCCGTCGCCGCCGTGACGACGGGCGCGCTGCTCGCCATCTACGGCCATGACCTGATGCATCGGACTTTCACGTGGGCGCTGATCGCGACACTGCCGCTCTATGCGCTCGTGACACTCGCACTCGCGTTCGGCCACGCGACGCCGGCCCCTGCCACCATTGCACCGGTTGCCGCTCCGGGCTTCAACTGGATCGCGTTCGCAACGCAATTCGCGATCGCCGCGAGCTACAACATTTCGTATGCGCCGTATGTGTCGGACTATTCGCGTTATCTGCCGAAAAACACGAGCCGTGCAAAGCTGATCGCAGTGATCTTCGCCGGCGCGTCGCTGTCGGGCACCTGGATGATCGGCCTCGGCGCGTGGCTCGCGCAGAAGCTGCATGCGGCCGATGCGCTGGTCGCGATGAACGACGTCGGCACGTCACTCATGCCGGGCCTCGGCAAGCTGATCGCGATCGTGTCGCTGGTCGGCTTCCTGCCGATCATCGCGCTCAACGCGTACAGCGCGATGCTGACCGTGCTGACCGCCGCCGATTCGATCGTGCCGATCCGGCCGACGCGCCGCGCGCGCGTTGCATCGATCATCGCGATCAGCACGTTCGTGCTGGCCTGCGTATTCGCGATCCGCGGCAACGGCATCGCGCTGCTGCAGACGTTCCTGACGCTGATGCTCTACTTCCTCGTGCCGTGGACCGCCGTGAATCTCGTCGACTATTTCTTCGTACGCCGCGGGCACTATGCGATCGCGCACTTCTTCACGCCGAACGGGCTCTACGGCGCGTGGCAACCGCGCGGCATCGTCGCCTACCTCGTCGGCTTCGCGGCGATGGTGCCGTTCTTCTACATCTTCGACGCCGAGGCGAACCGCGAGATTTTCGTCGGGCCGTTCGCTCGAATGCTCGGCGGCGTGGATATCGCGTGGCTCGTCGGCCTGGTGGTCGCGGGGGCTGCGTACTGGCTGCTGTCGAGGTCGCTCGACCTCGCACGCGAACGCCGCATCATTGCCGAGACGCCATCACCCGAAACGCTCGCGGAGCCGCTCGAACACGAGCGCGCGTGACCGCACATTGCCCGTGACACCGGGCCAGCCCGTCACGGAATGAGTCGCGCCGTCGGCCGCCGCGCCCGATCATCGATCGCGGCGGCCGGCACGCGACCTTCGCGCGTTACTGCACCGGGTTGCGCAGCGTCTTCGCGGCGGCGACCATGTTCGTCAGCGCCGGAATCACTTCCGCCCACTGGCGCGTCTTCAGGCCGCAGTCCGGGTTCACCCACAGGCGTTCCGCCGGAATCCGCTCAGCCGCCTTCTTCATCAGGCCGACGATATGCTCCTGCGTCGGGATGTTCGGCGAATGAATGTCGTACACGCCTGGCCCGATTTCGTTCGGATACTTGAAGTCGTCGAACGCATCGAGCAGCTCCATGTCCGAGCGCGACGTCTCGATCGTGATCACGTCCGCATCCATGTCGGCGATCGACGCGATGATGTCGTTGAACTCCGAATAGCACATGTGCGTGTGGATCTGCGTATCGTCCTGTACGCCGTTCGCGGTGATGCGGAACGATTCGACCGCCCACTTCAGGTACGCGTCCCACTGCGCGCGGCGCAGCGGCAGCCCTTCGCGCAGCGCCGCCTCGTCGATCTGGATCACGCGCACGCCGGCCTTCTCGAGATCGAGCACTTCTTCACGGATCGCCAGCGCAAGCTGGTAGCACGACACCGAGCGCGGCTGGTCGTCGCGCACGAACGACCAGTTCAGGATCGTCACCGGGCCGGTCAGCATGCCCTTTATCGGCTTGTTCGTCAGCGACTGCGCGTACGTGATCCACTCGACCGTCATCGCCTTCGGGCGGCTGATGTCGCCGAACAGGATCGGCGGCTTCACGCAGCGCGATCCGTACGACTGCACCCAGCCGAACTGGCTGAACGCGTAGCCGTCGAGCTGCTCGCCGAAGTATTCGACCATGTCGTTGCGCTCGGCTTCGCCGTGCACGAGCACGTCGAGTTCGAGCGATTCCTGCTCGCGGACGCTGCGCTCGATCTCGGCGCGCATCGCCGCGCGGTAGCCGGCTTCATCCAGCGCGCCGGCCTTGAACTGGCTGCGGGCCTGGCGGATTTCGCCGGTCTGCGGGAACGAGCCGATCGTCGTCGTCGGGAACGCGGGCAGGTTCAGGCGTGCCGACTGCTTCGGCGCGCGCTGCGTATAGGGGCTCACGCGGTTGCCGAGCTGCGCATCGATCCGGGCGATCGCGGCCTTCACCACCGGGTTGTTCACGCGCGGCGAATAGCGACGCGAATGAATCGCGGCGGCGTTCGCGGCCAGCGCATCGGCCACCTTGTCGCGGCCTTCGTTCAGTGCGGTCGCGAGTACCTTCAGCTCGTCGAGCTTCTGTAGCGCGAACGCGAGCCATGACCGGATTTCCGCATCGAGCTTCTCCTCGCTCGCGAGATCGACCGGCACGTGCAGCAGCGAGCACGACGGCGCGAGCCACAGGCGATCGCCCAGTTGCTTCGCGAGCGGCTCGAGCCAGTCGAGCGTCGCGTTCAGGTCGGTCTTCCAGATGTTGCGGCCGTTGATCGCACCCACCGACAGCACGCGCGAGGCCGGCAGTTCACGCACCAGCGCGGCGACTTCGTCGCGTGCGTTGATCGCATCGACATGCAGGCCGTCGACCGACAGCGAACTCGCGAGCGCCAGATTGCCCTGCAGTTGGCCAAAGTACGTCGCGAGCAGCACCTTGATGCGACGCGTTTCGAGCGCGGCGTACGCGGTCTCGAAGGCTTGTTGCCACTCGGCGTCGAGTTCGGTGACGAGGATCGGCTCGTCGATCTGCACCCATTCGACGCCCTGCGCGGTCAGCGTGTCGAGCAGCGCGCCGTACACCGGCAGCAGCTTCGGCAGCAGCGCGAGGCGGTCGGAATCGTCCTTCGCCTTGCCGAGCCACAGATACGTGACGGGGCCGAGGATCACCGGCTTCGCGGCCACGCCCTGCGCCTGCGCTTCCGCCAGTTGCTGGAGCAGACGCGACGGATCGAGCGAGAAGTTCGTGTCCGCGTGGAATTCCGGCACGATGTAGTGGTAGTTCGTGTCGAACCACTTCGTCATTTCACCGGCCGCGACGCCGCCGCAGCACGCGGCATGCGCGTCCGCCGACTGCGCCGAACGGCCGCGCGCGACACGGAAATAGTTGTCGAGCACGTCGCCGTGGAAACCCTGCACGCGCTTCGGCAGGTTGCCGAGCGTGAAGCTCATGTCCAGCACCTGATCGTAGAACGCGAAGTCGCCGATCGGCGCCAGGTCCAGGCCGCGCTGATCGTTCCAGTGACGCTGGCGCAACTCGGCGCCAAGCGCCTTCAGCTCGTCGCGCGACGATTCACCTTTCCAGTAGCGTTCGAGACCGAACTTGAGTTCGCGCTTCGCGCCGATGCGCGGAAAACCGAGGTTGTGTGTCGTGACCATGAGCTGCCGTCCAGAAGGGAAATTGAATGTCCGGCAGCCATGATAGGGATTTCAACACATGAAATAAAATGGCATTATTTCATTCATCCATTAAAACTGTTCATGTATCTATTGCGCGAGCGATACCCATGCTGGAACGATTCCATCTCGTCGTCATTCGTGAGGTCGAGCGCCAGGGCTCGCTGACCGCGGCCGCAAATGCGCTGCACCTCACGCAATCGGCGCTCAGCCATACCGTCCGGAAAATCGAGCAGCAGCTCGGCACACCGATCTGGGATCGGGAGGGTCGCGGCCTGCGGCTCACGCAGGGCGGGCAGTATCTGCTGAAGCTGGCGCATCGGCTGCTGCCGCAGTTCGAGCTCGCCGAGGAGCGGATGAAGCAGTACGCAAAGGGCGAGCGCGGCACGCTGCGCATCGGGATGGAGTGCCACCCGTGCTACCAGTGGCTGCTGAAGGTCGTGTCGCCGTACCTGTCGCGCTGGCCCGACGTCGACGTCGACGTGAAGCAGCGCTTCCAGTTCGGCGGCATCGGCGCGCTGTTCGGCTATGACATCGACGTGCTCGTGACGCCCGATCCGCTGAACAAGCCGGGCCTGCGCTTCGATCCCGTGTTCGACTACGAGCAGGTGCTGGTGGTCGCCGATTCACACCGGTTCGCGAACGCCGACTATGTAACGCCCGAGCAGCTGACCGACGAGATCCTGATCACCTACCCGGTCGAAACCGACCGACTCGACATCTACAACCAGTTCCTGACGCCGGCCGGCATCGTGCCGAGGCGGCACAAGTCGATCGAAACGACCGACATCATGCTGCAGATGGTCGCGAGCGGGCGCGGCGTGGCCGCGCTGCCGAGATGGCTTGCCGACGAATACGCGGACCGGATGCCGGTCGTGCCGGTCAAGCTGGGCAAGAAGGGAATCGCGAAGCAGATCTTCCTCGGCATCCGCGACGCGGATGCGTCGGTCGACTATCTGGCCGCGTTCGTCGCGCTGGCGCGCGAATCGACGTGGAGCGCGCCACGCATGCTGCGCTAGGCGCGCTCCGTTGCGCTGTGCGTCAGGCGGCGCGCATGCCGACGCGTTCGCCGCGCTCGACCCATGCGCCGAACAACAGGCCGATCGTCGTCCACATGATCACCTGCATGCCGATGGCCGCCACGCGGAATTTCCAGAGCAAGGCCGCCGGGAAACCGGCCGGCAACTCGCTGACCGACGGCAGCCCGATCTGCACGGCCGCGATGATCGCGACGAACACGAGCCCGGCGACGATCGACGCGTTCCACTGCCCGAGCTTCGCCAGCAGATGGCGGCGCACGCTGACCGAGAACACCATCGTCGCGACCGGGATCGCGATCATCAGGAAGAACAACCCCGTGCGATAGCCGATCGTGTCGGGCTCGCCGACCGACGGCGGATTGGCCGGGTACTTGATGTTCGGCACGATCACGAGCGCGACGATCGGCGCGACATGGCGACGTAGCCGCCTGCCGTGTCGCGTTTGCGATATCGACCACGACACGAGCCGACGCGACGCGTCGTATCGCCATTGCCTGGCGACGTTCACCTTACATCGCGGCAAGACATTCCGTTCGTTCTCCCTGCTGTCATCAAACTGACTGCTAGCCAAAGCTAGGATCGATCGAGGTTCCCTTACGAGATACCGTCATGAATCAACCTGCTTCGTCTGCCCCGAACAATTCGGGTTCCGTCGAGCGCACCAAACAGCTCGGCTACGTCGTCTTCCTGCTGGTGCTCGCGATCGGTGCGGTCTATATCGCCACGCACCTGGTCGACGATCTGTCGCCGATGCGCGAGGGATCGCTGTTCCCGTACCTGATGCTCGGCGCCGCGCTGCTGATCGCGCTCGGCTTCGAATTCGTCAACGGTTTCCACGACACCGCGAACGCGGTAGCGACCGTGATCTATACGCACTCGCTGACGCCGAACGTCGCGGTGATCTGGTCGGGCATGTGGAATTTCCTCGGCGTGATGATCTCGAGCGGCGCCGTCGCGTTCGGCATCCTGCAACTGCTGCCGGTCGAGCTGATCCTGCAGGTCGGCAGCGGTGCGGGCTTCGCAATGGTGTTCGCGCTGCTGATCGCCGCGATCGTATGGAATCTCGCGACCTGGTATTTCGGGTTGCCGTCGTCGAGCTCGCATACGCTGATCGGGTCGATCATCGGCGTCGGGCTGATGAACCAGCTGATGCACGGGCCGTCCGGCACGAGCGGCGTCGACTGGGGCCAGGCGCTCGGCGTCGGCAAGTCGCTGCTGCTCTCGCCGCTCGTCGGCTTCCTGTGCGCGGCGCTGCTGCTGCTCGTGCTGAAAACGCTCGTGCGGATTCCGGAGTTGTACAAGGAGCCGCCGAAGGACCAGCCGCCGCCGTTCTGGATTCGTTGCCTGCTGATCCTGACCTGCACGGGCGTGTCGTTCGCGCACGGCTCGAACGACGGCCAGAAAGGGATGGGGCTCATCATGCTGATCCTGATCGGCACGGTGCCGACCGCGTATGCGCTGAACAAGGCCGTGACGCCGGCCGAGACACAGACCTTCGTGGCGGTCGCGAACCAGGCAGCCGCGACGTTCGGGAAGTACACGAACGGCGTTGCACCGTCCGCGAACCCGCGCGCCGACGTCGAGCTTTACGTACAGCATCGCGAACTGACGCCGGCCGTGATCCCCGCCGTTCAGCAGTTGTCCACGTCGCTCGCGACCGCGGTCGGTGCATCGGGCTCGATGGCGGCCGTGCCGCAACGCGACGTCGACAACGTGCGCAACACGATGTATCTGGTATCCGAAGCAATCCGCCTGATCGAGAAGTCTGGTCAGCCCGCGTTCGCCGCCGACGACAAGCTCGCGATCGACAACTATCGCAAGCAGCTCGACCACGCGACCAAGTTCATTCCGACGTGGGTGAAGGTTGCGGTCGCGATCGCACTGGGCCTCGGCACGATGGTGGGCTGGAAGCGGATCGTCGTGACCGTCGGCGAAAAAATCGGCAAGCAGCATCTGACGTACGGACAGGGCGCATCGGCCGAACTCGTCGCGATGCTCACGATCGGCGCGGCCGATGTGTACGGATTGCCGGTGTCGACGACGCACGTGTTGTCGTCGGGCGTCGCCGGCACGATGGCGGCGAACGGATCGGGCTTGCAATGGAGCACGGTGCGCAGCCTCGTGCTGGCGTGGGTGCTCACGCTGCCGGCGTCGATCGTGCTTGCCGGCGGGCTCTATTGGTTGTTCCGGTCGGTGGCGTAAGCCGTGATGCGGCGGGTGGCTGGCAGGAGCCGGCTACCTGCTGCGGAAGAGTCGTCCCTCGGCTCTGGGCCTTTCCGCCTTTCCGCCTTTCCGCCTTTCCGCCTTTCCGCCTTTCCGCCTTTCCGCCTTTCCGCCTTTCCGCCTTTCCGATTGGCCCCGTCGACGCATCCCGTGCGTCCATGCCGTCGCGAGCGCTCACCTTCTTCGTTTCCCGAATTGAAGCGCAAGATCTGGAACGCGCCGGCGCGAGTACACCCATAGACTGGGCTCATCAACATTTGTCGTAGGCTCCATCGTGCGGACAACGTGGCCAACGCATCCGCACGACTATATGGCGCCACATTGCCGACGAACCGAGGAATGCCCGTGAACATTGCCGACCTGCAACCTGCCGTCGAATCGGTGGAAATCGCGCAACGCGTCGACGCGATCGACTGGACGACCGTCGATGCCGATCTCGATCGCTACGGATGCGTGCGCGTGCCGGGCCTGATCTCGGCAAGCGAATGCGCGGCGCTCGCGTCGCTCTATCCTCACGATGCGCTCTATCGCTCGCGCGTCGTGATGGCGCGGCACGGATTTGGTCGCGGCGAATACAAGTATTTCGCGTATCCGCTCCCCGTGGCCATCGCCGAACTGCGTGCGACGATCTATCCGCATCTCGCGCCAATCGCGAATCGCTGGAACAAGGCCCTCGGGATCGACGTCCGCTATCCGGCAGACCACGCGGCCTTCCTCGATCGCTGCCATGCAGCAGGACAAACGCGACCGACGCCGCTGATCCTGCAATACGGCGCCGACGACTACAACTGCCTTCATCAGGACCTGTATGGCGAGCACGTGTTTCCGCTCCAGGTCGCGATCCTGTTGTCGGCGCCGGGCCGTGATTTCACCGGTGGCGAATTCGTTCTGACGGAACAGCGACCACGCATGCAGTCGCGCGCGGAAGTGGTGCCGCTGACACAAGGCGACGCCGTCATCTTCGCCGTGCACGGCAGGCCCGTGCAGGGAACGCGCGGCGTCTATCGTGTCAACCTGCGCCACGGCGTCAGCCGGATCCGGAGCGGCCACCGCCACACGGTCGGCATCATCTTCCATGACGCGCTGTAACGGCGACCGGGGCGAGCACGACGTTGTCGCGCCATTCATCACACCGGCGGACTCGCGCGGAAATATCGCGCATCCGACGTGCCAATCGCGCGTGATCGATCGGGGTTCCTGGCAAGCAGGAATCACCGCGCAATCAGTTCACTCGTCCACCGTGGCAGATGACCATTTCCGCTTCCCGTCGAAACTGTCGCTACACGTCGGACCCACGTTCAAAGTGAGCGACAGAGCGCTCCGACACTCACCTGTCGCAGCAACAGTCGACAGAAAACGCGGCCTACCCGCGCGCCACATTCGCCCGCAGCCGGTCGCCCGCATCGGAAGCGAGCCGTGCGTAGCCCGGCAACGTCAGCAACGCGAGCACGCCCGCCGCGACGAACGCCCAGCGGAAGTCGTCAAGCACGTAGTGCACGCCGGCCGCATCGCCCCGCACCAGCGCCGCGAGTCGAAGCGACAACGCACCGAACGCAATGCCCATCCCGATCGTCATCTGCTGAGCAGCGCTCCACAGCGTGCTCGCCGCGCTTGTCTGCCGGGCCGGGATATCCGCATAGGCCAGCGTCGCGAGCGTCGTGAACTGCATCGACCGCGTCAGTCCGTAGACGAATACGACGACTAGCGTGATCGCCAGTGGCGTCGATGCGGTCAGCCAGCCGCATGCGATCGTGAACAGGCCGACTATCGTCACGTCGACGAGCGCAACGCGCCGGAAGCCAAAGCGATCGAGAATCCACGACGTTCCCGCCTTCATCCCGAGATTGCCGAGCGCGCTTGCGAGCAGCAGCAGGCCGGACTGGAATGGCGACAACCCGAAGCCGATCTGGAACAACAGCGGCAGCAGGTACGGCACGGCATTGATGGCCATCCGCGTGATCGACCCGGTGATCACCGTCACCGAGAAGGTCGGCACCTTCAATGTCGTGAAGTCGAGCAACGGATGCGTGCAACGTTGCGCATGCCACCATGCGGCAATGCCGAACAGCACGCTTGCGCCCACTAGGACTGCCGCACGCGTAAAGTGAACGTCCTGCTGGCCGGCCGCTTCGGTGCCGATCAGCAGACAGGTCAGCGCGCCCCCGGCGAGCATGAAACCCACCCAGTCGAGTGGCCGTTGCTCGTCTGCTCGCGTGTTCCGGACAATCAGCCAGGTGCAGACCAGTGCCGCAATCCCGAACGGGACGTTCAGCAGGAAGATCCATCGCCACGACGCATAGGTCGTGATGAAGCCGCCGATCGGCGGCCCGACGACAGGGGCGACGATGCCTGGCCACGTGATCGTCGCGATCGCGCGCATCAGCTTTGCCTTCTCGGTGCTGCGAACGACGATCATCCGCCCGACCGGCACCATCATCGCCCCGCCGACGCCTTGCAGCAGGCGCGCAGCGGTGAATGTCACGACACCCTCGGACAACCCGCACAGCACCGACGCACCGGTAAAGACGACGATCGCGCTGGCGAACACCGTGCGCGAGCCATAGCGGTCCGCGATCCAGCCGCTGATCGGGATGAATACGGCAAGCGCCAGCATGTAGGCCGTCATTCCGAGGCTCAGCGCGTTCGGCCCGACGCCGAACGAGCGCGCCATTTGCGGCAGCGCGGTCGCGATCACCGTCGTGTCGAGGTACTCCATGAAGAACGTTGCGGCGACGAGATACGGCAAGAAGTCGGTCGTCCGACCACCTTGGGCAGGGCTGTCAGTCATGAACGGTACGGGAGACGGAATACGGAGGACACCGACCGCCGGCGGTTGCCTGGAAACGCCGGGAATCGGGACGAAAGGCGATATTACCCCGAAGGGCGCGCGCTCCGCTCTGCCGGGCCTGTCGCGCGAATGGACTTTATGCGCATAGATTTTTATGACGATTTGGCGCTGAGTTCGTTGTGTGCGCCGACGATTGCGTCGATGCATCGTGTCGAAGGACCGGTAGATGGTTCAAGATGCCATTTGCCCGGACACATCAATCGCCAGTCATTTTCGACAAACGTCGCACATCATCAGCCATTCCGCTGCCATTCCGGATAAATCGACGTCTAATTGAATCGACGTCTGATGTGGACTACTGGGGGTCGATTGATGTGTGGTACAGGGAGAGCGTTGGGAGATCTCATTAGCGCAGCGCTGCAGATCGCTCGAGAACAGCGGTGACCTGAGTCGCCGCATTCGACGCTCCGATTCCAGCCAGGTTGACGTGCGGCGCAGCCAATGGCCGAGAACATTGAAGGCCTGGATCGACGCATTCCACGCCTCAGTCTCGCCAGATTGACGTGCGGTGCGGCGAAACGTGCCTGGAGGTAGGAGTGCCGCGGAGCTGTATCAAGCCGGCCGCCCATCCCGGTCCCCCGCGCATTTCCGTCGCTGAAATGCAAAAACCCCCGCCTTTCGGGCGGGGGTCTCTGGCTTAGGGAGCCTGACGATTACCTACTTTCACACGGGAATCCGCACTATCATCGGCGTAGAGTCGTTTCACGGTCCTGTTCGGGATGGGAAGGGGTGGGACCGACTCGCTATGGTCATCAGGCAAAAGGGGTTGTTGCGCTGGCTTCGCAGCACAACCAATCCTGGAAGAAGCAGTAATCTTGAGTTGTGTGTATCACACACGAGAATCCAACTTATCGCTTTGGATCGCAGCCAGTGCTGTCGCACGGCGCCGATCTACAAGGCAGACTTGTTATAGGATCAAGCCTTACGGGCAATTAGTATCAGTTAGCTGAACGCATTACTGCGCTTACACACCTGACCTATCAACGTCCTGGTCTCGAACGACCCTTCAAGGGGATCTAGTCCCCAGGGATATCTCATCTTAAGGCGAGTTTCCCGCTTAGATGCTTTCAGCGGTTATCTCTTCCGAACATAGCTACCCGGCGATGCCACTGGCGTGACAACCGGTACACCAGAGGTTCGTCCACTCCGGTCCTCTCGTACTAGGAGCAGCCCCCTTCAAATATCCAACGCCCACGGCAGATAGGGACCAAACTGTCTCACGACGTTTTAAACCCAGCTCACGTACCTCTTTAAATGGCGAACAGCCATACCCTTGGGACCGGCTACAGCCCCAGGATGAGATGAGCCGACATCGAGGTGCCAAACACCGCCGTCGATATGAACTCTTGGGCGGTATCAGCCTGTTATCCCCAGAGTACCTTTTATCCGTTGAGCGATGGCCCTTCCATACAGAACCACCGGATCACTATGACCTGCTTTCGCACCTGCTCGACTTGTCGGTCTCGCAGTTAAGCACGCTTATGCCATTGCACTATCAGCACGATTTCCGACCGTACCTAGCGTACCTTCGTACTCCTCCGTTACGCTTTGGGAGGAGACCGCCCCAGTCAAACTGCCTACCATGCACTGTCCCCGACCCGGATCACGGGCCAAGGTTAGAACCTCAAACAAACCAGGGTGGTATTTCAAGGACGGCTCCACCGAAACTAGCGTTCCGGTTTCATAGCCTCCCACCTATCCTACACAGATCGGTTCAAAGTCCAATGCAAAGCTACAGTAAAGGTTCATGGGGTCTTTCCGTCTAGCCGCGGGTAGATTGCATCATCACAAACACTTCAACTTCGCTGAGTCTCGGGAGGAGACAGTGTGGCCATCGTTACGCCATTCGTGCAGGTCGGAACTTACCCGACAAGGAATTTCGCTACCTTAGGACCGTTATAGTTACGGCCGCCGTTTACCGGGACTTCAATCAAGAGCTTGCACCCCATCATTTAATCTTCCGGCACCGGGCAGGCGTCACACCCTATACGTCCACTTTCGTGTTTGCAGAGTGCTGTGTTTTTATTAAACAGTCGCAGCCACCAGTTTATTGCAACCCCTTCACCCTTCTGGCGCAAGCCAGTCAAGCTACAAGGGCGTACCTTATCCCGAAGTTACGGTACCAATTTGCCGAGTTCCTTCTCCCGAGTTCTCTCAAGCGCCTTAGAATACTCATCTCGCCCACCTGTGTCGGTTTGCGGTACGGTCATCGTTAGACTGAAGCTTAGAGGCTTTTCTTGGAACCACTTCCAATTGCTTCGCTCCCTAAGGAGCTCGCGCCACACCCTTGAATTCCGCGCCCGGATTTGCCTAAGCGCCTTCTCCAATGCAGCGACCGGGACTTCCAACACCCGGACAACCTTCCGCGATCCGTCCCCCCATCGCATCTAACAATGGTGCAGGAATATTGACCTGCTTCCCATCAGCTACGCATTTCTGCCTCGCCTTAGGGGCCGACTCACCCTACGCCGATGAACGTTGCGTAGGAAACCTTGGGCTTACGGCGAGGGGGCCTTTCACCCCCTTTATCGCTACTCATGTCAGCATTCGCACTTCCGATACCTCCAGCACCCTTTACAAAGCACCTTCGCAGGCTTACGGAACGCTCTCCTACCATGCGTGCTAAGCACGCATCCGCAGCTTCGGTATATAGCTTAGCCCCGTTACATCTTCCGCGCAGGACGACTCGATCAGTGAGCTATTACGCTTTCTTTAAAGGGTGGCTGCTTCTAAGCCAACCTCCTGACTGTTTTAGCCTTCCCACTTCGTTTCCCACTTAGCTATATTTGGGGACCTTAGCTGGCGGTCTGGGTTGTTTCCCTCTTGACACCGGACGTTAGCACCCGATGTCTGTCTCCCGTGATTGCACTCTTCGGTATTCGGAGTTTGCTATGGCGGGGTAATCTGCAATAGACCCCCCAACCATGACAGTGCTCTACCCCCGAAGGTGAGACACGAGGCACTACCTAAATAGTTTTCGGAGAGAACCAGCTATTTCCAGGTTTGTTTAGCCTTTCACCCCTATCCACAGCTCATCCCCTAACTTTTCAACGTTAGTGGGTTCGGACCTCCAGTACGTGTTACCGCACCTTCATCCTGGCCATGGATAGATCACCTGGTTTCGGGTCTACGCCCAGCAACTGAACGCCCTATTCGGACTCGCTTTCGCTACGCCTGCCCTATACGGTTAAGCTTGCTACTGAACGTAAGTCGCTGACCCATTATACAAAAGGTACGCCGTCACCCCTTACGAGGCTCCGACTGTTTGTATGCATGCGGTTTCAGGATCTATTTCACTCCCCTCCCGGGGTTCTTTTCGCCTTTCCCTCACGGTACTGGTTCACTATCGGTCGATCACGAGTATTTAGCCTTGGAGGATGGTCCCCATCTTCAGACAGGATTTCACGTGTCCCGCCCTACTTGTCGCACACCTAGTTCTTTTCATACTGTTTTCGCCTACAGGGCTATCACCTGCTATGGCCGCACTTTCCAGAGCGTTCGGCTAACAATACAAATAAAGAGTGCAAGGCTCATCCCATTTCGCTCGCCACTACTTTGGGAATCTCGGTTGATTTCTTTTCCTGCGGTTACTTAGATGTTTCAGTTCACCGCGTTCGCTTCGCATGGCCTATGTATTCAGCCATGGATACTCCAAAAGGAGTGGGTTTCCCCATTCGGACATCTACGGATCAAAGCTTGTTTGCCAGCTCCCCGTAGCTTTTCGCAGGCTACCGCGTCCTTCATCGCCTGTGATCGCCAAGGCATCCACCACATGCACTTGTTCGCTTGACCCTATAACGAGTCTGTCTCATCGACAGTCGCTACAGGTTGAGTTCTCGCGTTGTGCCGTATTCCAATTGAGTCAAACATAGAGTTCGAATCATCTTGAGATACATCGATACAATCACAACCCGGATAACTTTCACGTCCATCTCAAGACGCTTCCGCTATCCAAATTACTTACTTCTTCCAGATTGTTAAAGAACGACAGCCGATACATACTACGTATCACTCTGACTGGCTCAATCGCCAATGACAAAGACTCGAACAATCGTCATTCGAATGTTTGTCATTGAAGATTGGTGGAGGCAGACGGGATCGAACCGACGACCCCCTGCTTGCAAAGCAGGTGCTCTCCCAGCTGAGCTATGCCCCCATGAGTACAGATTTGCCTCAGGTGTTACCGCCAGACAATGGTGGGTCTGGTTGGATTCGAACCAACGACCCCCGCCTTATCAAGACGGTGCTCTAACCGACTGAGCTACAGACCCCTGAGTCTGTCTTTAAATTTACAGCCGATAAGCGTGAGCGCTCAACTTTGCGAGAAGCTCTGGAAAGGAGGTGATCCAGCCGCACCTTCCGATACGGCTACCTTGTTACGACTTCACCCCAGTCATGAATCCTACCGTGGTGACCGTCCTCCTTGCGGTTAGACTAGCCACTTCTGGTAAAACCCACTCCCATGGTGTGACGGGCGGTGTGTACAAGACCCGGGAACGTATTCACCGCGGCATGCTGATCCGCGATTACTAGCGATTCCAGCTTCATGCACTCGAGTTGCAGAGTGCAATCCGGACTACGATCGGTTTTCTGGGATTAGCTCCCCCTCGCGGGTTGGCAACCCTCTGTTCCGACCATTGTATGACGTGTGAAGCCCTACCCATAAGGGCCATGAGGACTTGACGTCATCCCCACCTTCCTCCGGTTTGTCACCGGCAGTCTCCTTAGAGTGCTCTTGCGTAGCAACTAAGGACAAGGGTTGCGCTCGTTGCGGGACTTAACCCAACATCTCACGACACGAGCTGACGACAGCCATGCAGCACCTGTGCGCCGGTTCTCTTTCGAGCACTCCCACCTCTCAGCGGGATTCCGACCATGTCAAGGGTAGGTAAGGTTTTTCGCGTTGCATCGAATTAATCCACATCATCCACCGCTTGTGCGGGTCCCCGTCAATTCCTTTGAGTTTTAATCTTGCGACCGTACTCCCCAGGCGGTCAACTTCACGCGTTAGCTACGTTACTAAGGAAATGAATCCCCAACAACTAGTTGACATCGTTTAGGGCGTGGACTACCAGGGTATCTAATCCTGTTTGCTCCCCACGCTTTCGTGCATGAGCGTCAGTATTGGCCCAGGGGGCTGCCTTCGCCATCGGTATTCCTCCACATCTCTACGCATTTCACTGCTACACGTGGAATTCTACCCCCCTCTGCCATACTCTAGCCTGCCAGTCACCAATGCTGTTCCCAGGTTGAGCCCGGGGATTTCACATCGGTCTTAGCAAACCGCCTGCGCACGCTTTACGCCCAGTAATTCCGATTAACGCTCGCACCCTACGTATTACCGCGGCTGCTGGCACGTAGTTAGCCGGTGCTTATTCTTCCGGTACCGTCATCCCCCGACTGTATTAGAGCCAAGGATTTCTTTCCGGACAAAAGTGCTTTACAACCCGAAGGCCTTCTTCACACACGCGGCATTGCTGGATCAGGCTTTCGCCCATTGTCCAAAATTCCCCACTGCTGCCTCCCGTAGGAGTCTGGGCCGTGTCTCAGTCCCAGTGTGGCTGGTCGTCCTCTCAGACCAGCTACTGATCGTCGCCTTGGTAGGCCTTTACCCCACCAACTAGCTAATCAGCCATCGGCCAACCCTATAGCGCGAGGCCCGAAGGTCCCCCGCTTTCATCCGTAGATCGTATGCGGTATTAATCCGGCTTTCGCCGGGCTATCCCCCACTACAGGACATGTTCCGATGTATTACTCACCCGTTCGCCACTCGCCACCAGGTGCAAGCACCCGTGCTGCCGTTCGACTTGCATGTGTAAGGCATGCCGCCAGCGTTCAATCTGAGCCAGGATCAAACTCTTCAGTTTAAACCTGTTACTGTTTTCGGTTCAGTTAAGAACCGGTCGCTCACTCAAAGCTGACAGGAATATGAATCACTTCATAAACCTGACTTACTTTAGTGTGAGACTCTTGATACTTTCGCTATCTGATCCGAGGATCAGCTCGCTGCCATCAAGCGCCCACACTTATCGGCTGTTAATTTTTAAAGAGCATTCTGCGAGGAACTTCGTGTTTCCCGGCAGCGCTGCGTTTTCAGCAGCAGAGAAGCGAGATTATGAACCGTGTTTCGCAGTTCGTCAACAACTTTTTACACTACATCGTTGCGACTGCGGGGCTCAACTTCCAGGCCGGCTGCGCGCTACAGACTGCTGCGCTCCACCAACCTTGCTTCCCTCTCCCGCGCCGCGTTTCCGTTAGCGCGAAAGAGGCGTGATTGTAGGCACCCGCTTCGATCTGCGCAAGGGGTTTCTCAAAAAATATAAGGCCCCGCACGCTACCGCGTGCGGGGCCTTATATAGAAGCAGCCGAACCGTCAGGCTGCGCGCACCTGGCGCGCGACGATCTCCATATAGTGATCGAGATCCGGCGTCACCTTGCCTTCTTCCTTCGCCGTGTCGTCCCAGCGGCGCAGACGCAGTGCGTCCTCCGCGAACGGGCGCTGCATGAACGCCGCGGTCTCCTCTTCACTGAAGATGCCGCCCTGCAGCGCGAGGCTACGCACCGAGTCCGGCGACAGGCTCTCGAAGTAGCCGGCGTCCGTGCGGCACAGGCAGCGCTTCGCGTCGACGTGCAGCCGGATCGGCTCCAGTACCGCGTCGGAAAACAGCGGCCGCAGGAACGGCAGCACGTAATACTGATGCAGATCGTCGATCCCGCGCGCGCTCGGCGTCTCGCCCTGGCGATTCAGCAGATGCCCGAGGTCATGCAGGAACGCCGCCGCGACCAGCGCTTCGTCAGCCCCCGCCTCTTCGGCCAGCAATCCGCTCTGCAATGCATGCTCGAGCTGCGTGACCGGCTCGCCGCTATAGGCCACATGGCCATGCTCACGATACAGCCCGTGGATCTCTTCCACCGTCAATGCCATTCATTCACTCCCAAGGCAGCGAAAACGTCTTCAGGTTCGTGAAGCTCTTCATCGCCTCCTGTACGCCTTCCTTGTAACCGAGCCCCGAATCCTTGATCCCGCCGAACGGCGAAAGCTCGATCCGGTATCCGGGCACTTCCCATACATTCACTGTGCCGACGTTCAGCTCGTTCACGAACCGCACGACCGCCGCCGTGCTGTCCGTACAGACGCCCGACGACAGCCCGAACGCCGTTCCGTTGCTGATCCGGATCGCGTCGTCGATCGTGTCGAACGTGATCACCGGCGACACCGGGCCGAAGGTCTCCTCGCGCACGATCGTCATCGATGGATCGACGTTGTCGAGCACGGTCGGCGCATACAGCGCGCCGCGCCGCACGTTGCCGGTCAGCAGGCGCGCGCCCTGCGCGACCGCCTCCGCCACTCGCGCCTCGAACAGCCGCGCCGCTTCCTCGTCGATCACCGTGCCCATTTCGTTGGCGGGATCGAACGGATCGCCGTACTTCCATGCGCGCGTCTTCTCGACGAGCAATTCGGTGAACGCCGGCGCGATCGAACGCTGCACCAGCATCCGCTTGACGGCCGTGCAGCGCTGGCCCGAATTCCGGTACGAGCCGAGCACGGCCAGCGACGCCGCGCGTTCGAGATCGGCATCGTCGAGGACGATCAGCGGATCGTTTCCGCCCAGCTCCAGCACGATGCGGCGGTAGCCGGCCCGCGCGGCAATCGCCTTGCCGATCGCCACGCCGCCCGTGAAGGTAATCAGCGACGCATGCGGGTGCGTGACGAGCTCGTCCGCGATCTCGCGCGGATCGCCGGTCAGCACCTGCAGCATCGGCTCCGGCAAACCGGCCTCGTAAAGCAGGTCGGCCAGGTAGAACGCCGACAGCGGCACCTTCTCCGAAGGCTTCACGATCACGCGGTTGTTGGTCGCGATCGCCGGCGCAATCTTGTGCGCCACCTGGTTCATCGGGTGATTGAACGGCGTGATCGCGACGATCACACCGTCGAGCGGCTGGCGCTGCGAGAACACGCGGCGCGCCTTGCCGTGGGGCGTCAGGTCGCACGAGAAACTTTGCGCATCGTCGCGCAACGCCTCGACCGCCGCAAACTTCAACACGTCGGCCACGCGGCCGATTTCGTAACGCGAGTCCTGTTTCGACAACCCCGATTCGAGCGTGATCAGGTCGGACGCTTCCTCGGTGCGCTCGCGCAGCAGCGCGGCCGCACGCTCGAGGATCTGCGAACGCTCGTACCGCGTGAGCGTCGGCCGGTACGCCATCGCGTAGTCGAATGCCACGCGCACATCGTCGACGCTCGCCAGCGGCGCCGTCCCGACACGCGTGCCCGTATACGGGTCCATCACGTCGAGCGTGCGTTCCCGCATCGCGCGCGTGCCGCACCAGCGCAGCGCCTCCGCGCGAAACGCCGGGTGATCGTGTCGGGGATGAGCCATCATGTCGCGACCCGGTTCAGCACGAAATCGAACACGTCGAAGTTGCGCGGGCGACGCGCAGGATCGTCCGGCTCGATACGGCGATTGAACAGCAAAGGTACTTCCTGCTCCGACACGCCGCCGTGCGAACGCAGCGGCACCGTGAGGCCCGACAGATCGTGTTCGCGCTCGCGCGTGCCGAGCGTCATGTCGCGGCGGCCGATTACGACGAGATCGCCGATCCGGTCGGGCGGCAGTTCGAAACGCGCAGCGGCTTCCGCGTTGTCGAGCACGAGCTCGACGCCGTCGAGGCCGCCGACGCGCCACATCGCCTCGGCCCGGTCGACGCCCGGCGCCAGATAGATGGTCGCAAACGACCCAAGCGCACCGTGGTGCACGACGTACGGATCCGTGATCGGCAGGATCACGCGCGCGGCCTGCGCGCCGTACCAGCCGTCGAATGCGTCCTGCAGATAGATGACATTCGGCCGGCCCGTCACGGGATCGTGCTTTGCGTTCATCCCGTGGTCGGCCGTGAGGCCGATCACCCAACCGAGCACGTCGAGCTGCGCGAGGTAGCCGTCCATCATCGCGTAGAACGCGTTCGCGCCGGCACTGCCCGGCTCGCACTTGTGCTGCACGTAATCGGTGGTCGACAGGTACATCAGGTCGACCTGGCGCGTCTGCGCAAGCCGCACGCCGGCTGCGAACACGAACTCGGACAACGCCGCGCTGTAGACGTCCGGCGACGGCAGGCCAACCCAGTCGAGCACGTCGACGATCCCGTTTTCGGCGAGATTCGCCTGCGCGGCCTTCTCGGCCGAAAAGCAGATGCCGTTCAGTTGCCAGCCGAGCAGCCGGCGCAGCTTGTCCTTCGCCGTCACGACAGCGACCCGCGCACCGGCGTCGGACGCCGCCGCGAGCAGCGTGCCGGCCCGCAGGTAGGCCGGGTCGTTCATCATGACTTCGGCGCCACGCCCGCCGTCGGCGGCCGGATCCCAGAAATAGTTGCCGCAGATCCCGTGGACCGCCGGCGGCACGCCGCAGACGATCGACAGGTTGTTCGGGTTGGTGAAGGTCGGCACGACGCAATCTGCGCGCCAGGCCGTGCCTTCCGCGATCATCCGGCCGATGAACGGCGCGACGCCCGCTTCCACCGCCCGTTCGAGATAGTCGTACTCGCAGCCGTCGACGCAGACGACGACGGTCGGTTCGGCCGGCAGCCGGTAGTGCCGGCCGTTGACGTCGACGGAACGTCCCGCGAGACCCGTCGACGTGCCGGCTGCCGACGCTTCACCCGGCTGGCGCAATGCGAACGCGGCGTTCATGATGCCACCCGCTTGCCGCGCGGCACGCGCGCGGCGATCAGCAGCAGCGCCGCGAGCGACGCGCCGAGCATCAGCAGCGACAGTGCCGATGCCGGAAGGTAATACCCGCGCTCCACCTGGCCGATCACGACGATCGGCACGGTCGCGAAGCCCGGCGGATAAACCGTGAGCGTTGCGCCGAGCTCGCCGAGCGACAGCGCGAAACCGAGCGCGAGGCTCGCGCGCAGCGCCGGCACGAGCTGCGGCAACAGCACGCGGCGCAGCACCATCGCGGGCGGCGCGCCAAGGCTTGCCGCCGCTTCGCGCAGCACGGTCAGTTCCGGACGCAGCGCGGCGGCCGCGCAGCGATAGCAGAACGGCAAAATCAGCGCGAGCTGCACGAGCACGACGATCGCCGCCGAACTCGACAGGTCGACCGGCTTCTGGTGATACGCGATCAGCACCGCGAGCCCGAGCACGACGCTCGGCACACCGTTCGGCACCATCACGAGCGCGTCGACCACCGCGCCGAGGCCGCGCCGGTCGCGCCCTTCGAGCGCCAGCGCAAGCCACAGTCCGAGGATCGTGCCGACCGCCGACACGCCGAAGCCGATTTCCAGGCTCGTCAGCAGCGCGTCGTATTCCGGCGACCCGAGCCGCTCGAACCAGCGCAGGCTGTAGCCGGCCGGCAGAATCGTGCCCGACCACTGCGTCGACACGCTCGACAGCGCGACAACGATGACGGGCAACACGAACAGCCAGAAGCACGCGAACGCGGCCAGCGCGAGCGCCACGCGCGACGCATGCTTGAGCACCGTGTCACTCCAGCCGATCTGGTGGCGCGGCACCGCTTGCCCGATACGAAATTCAGCGGACATCGTTTCCTCCCGTCGCACGCCGGTTCACCCGGCGATAAACCGCATACAGCGCCAGCGACAGCGCGAGCATCACGACCGCGCCGGCCGACGCGGTCGGCAGGTCGAGGTCGACCGTCGCGCTGCTGTAGATCGCAACCGGCAGCGTCACGAGCCGTGCGCTGCCGAGCACCAGCAGAATCCCGAATTCGTTCAATGTCAGCAGGAAGCACAGCACGGTGCCGGCGGCGATGCCCGGCCACGCGATCGGCAGCACGACACGGCGCGCCAGCATCCAGCCGGACGCGCCGAGGCTGCGCGCGGCTTCGATCAGCCGCAGGTCGAGCGTCGCGAACGACGCGAGCGTCGGGCGCACGACGAACGGCGTGTAGAACACGGTCTGCGCGAGGATCACGCCGCCTATGCCGAACAGGAAGTTCAGCGGCGGCTCCTCCAGATGAAACAGGTGCTGCAGCGCGATGCTGATCGAGCCTTGCGAGCCGTACAGGAAGATCAGCGTGAACGCGACGAGGAACGACGGGAACGCGACGTACAGTTCCAGGAAACGCGTGACGAGCGATGCGCCGGGAAACGGCTTGAAGAACAGCAGCGCGGCCAGCAGCACGCCGAGCACCGACGCGGTGCCGGCGCTCGCGAACAGCACGCCGAGTGTGGTCAGCAGCACGCCGCGGGTATCGGGGTTGCCGAAGAACGTGCGGTACGCCGCAAAACTCAGCCCGTGGTCGCCCGACACGCTCAGCAGCACGAGCCGCACCAGCGGATAGACGACGAGCGGGCCCAGCAGGATGATCGCGAGCGCGGCCAGGTGCAGGTCACCCATGCGCTTGCGGCGCCGCGCGGCGGCGGCGTGCGCGGCGGCCGATGCGAGCACGTGCGGCGGCAGGCCGGCTTCAGGGCTCGATAAGGACGACATCGTCTGCCTCGCAATGCAGGGAAACGCGCGCACCGCGCTCGGGAGCCGCGCCGCGGCCGCGTTGCATCGTGACGCGCACGGGCTCGTCGGGGGCTGCATCGATCGTGACCGCGATCGACAGGTCCGCGCCCTGCCATTCGACGGACGACACCGTGCCGTGCAGCCCGCCCGCGGCCAGCGGCATCAGGGTCAGGCGCTCGGGGCGCACACAGGCCACCTTGCCGCGCACTTCGTGGCGCGGATCGCCGAGCGGGAAGATCACGTGCGGCGGCAGCAGGTTCGCCGGGCCGAGATAGCGTGCGACGTAGCCGTCCTGCGGCGCGTCGTACAGCTGCTGCGGCGTACCGAGCTGCGCAATGTGGCCGTCGCGCATCAGCAGCGCGCGATCGGACAGCACGAGTGCGTCGTCGCGGTCGTGCGTCACGCAGACGACGGTCAGGTTCGGCAGGCGCTCGTGCAGCGCCTTCAGTTCGCTGCGCACCGACGCGCGCAGGTTGGCGTCGAGCGCCGACAGCGGTTCGTCGAGCAGCAGCACGTCCGGCTCGATCACGAGCGCGCGCGCCAGCGCGACGCGCTGCTGCATCCCGCCCGACAGTTGCGCGGGCAGGTGATGGCCCGCATCGCCGAGCTGCACGAGCTTCAGCGCATCGGCGACGCGGCGCGTCACTTCCGACGACGCCATGCCGCGTGCGCGCAGCCCGAATGCGACGTTCTCGAACACCGTCAGGTGCGGGAACAGCGCGTAATTCTGGAACAGCAGACCGAGATTGCGCTTGTGCGGCGGCGCATAGGTCAGGTCGCGTCCGGCCACGGTCAGCGTGCCGGTCAGGCCGTCGGCCTTCACGAACCCGGCGATGAAGCGCAGCAGCGTGGTCTTGCCGCAGCCGCTCTTGCCGAGCACGGTCAGAAATTCACCGGCACCGATCGACAGCGACAGATCTTCCAGCACCGTGCGTGCGCCGTAGCGCACGCTCAGGTGCTCGATCTGCACGCCGCCCGGCGCGCCGGACCGCAGCGTTGCCTGCGGTTCGGCGGCGCCGAATGCGCCGGGATGGGTCAGGGTGGTTTCCACCGGGTTCATCCTCTTGCTCACAAATACAGGCGGCGTGCGCCGATCACTTCGGCTTGACGACGTCGAGCTGCTTGCCCGAGCTGCCGATCACGTCCTTCTTCCAGCGCTCGATCCATACCGGCTTCTTCGCCATCACCTGGGCCCAGTCGACCGGGATCAGCTTCACGCCCGCGATCGCCTTCTTGACCGCTTCGCCGTTCTTGCCGGCTAGCGGCACGTCCGTGCGGCCCGGGATGCCGTACATGTCCGGCACCTTCGACTGCACTTCCGTCGACATCAGGTAGTCGATCAGCTTCTTGCCGGCGTCCTGGTTCGGGCCGCTCTTGATCAGGCCAATGCCGTACGGGAGCTGGAACGTGGTCGGCTGGTCGCCTTCCTTCGCGGCCAGGAAGATCGGCTTGACGGACAGCGCGCCGTGTTCGGCATCGTCGAGGTCCATCTGCAGGTCGCCGTTCGCGACGCTGATTTCGTTACGCGACAGCAGCACGTTCAGGTAGCCCGTGCCCTTCGTGTGGAACTTCACGCTCTGCGACAGCTTCGCGAGATAGTCGAACGCCTTGTCCTCGCCCATCAGCGACGTCGTCAGGATCAGCACGGCCATCCCGTCGCCGGCGGTGGCCGGGTTCGAGTACGCGACCTTGCCGGCATAGGCCGGAGCGAGCAGATCGGCGAACGTCTTCGGCTGGTTCTTCACGACGTCCGGGTTGATCGCGAACGAGAAGTAGTTGTTCACGAACGTCGCCCACGTGCCGTCTTCAGCCTTCGCGATGGCCGGCACGTTCTTGTAGTTCACGCTCTGGTACGGCTGCAGCAGGCCCATCTGGCCAGCTTGCTGAATGAACGGCGGCAGCGTGACGATCACGTCGGCCTTCGGGGAATTCTTCTCGATGTTCGCGCGGTTGACGACTTCACCGCTGCCCGCCGTCACGATGTTGACCTTGACGCCTTCCTTCTTCTCGAAAGCCGGCAGCACATCGCGATAGAGGTTCTCGAGACCGTCTGCCGTATACAGCACGACCGCGCTCGCCGCATGGGCGGGCAGCGCGGCGCCCATCAGACCGGCGACGCTGGCGGCCAGCGCAAGCTTGCGGAACGCACCGGCAGCGGTGCGCGAGGGTTTCTGCAGTGTCATCAGACTTCTCCGTAGGCGGAACACCAAATGGCCGGGGCACGATCCGGCTCTCCTGTTATCTCCGGGCGAGGCCGATCGACGGCCCGCCTCGCTACCGCGCCGAGGTGAGGTTTCGCGCGGCAAGCGAAGGATCACAGCGTTCGATGACAAACCCGTGACGAATGCGGCAATTTCCAAAAAATGACACATTTTGCCAATATCATGCAAGTCATTCAGAAATGCTTTCCGGCGTTTCTTCCGACCTTTGCAGAGGAAAACCATGTCCGATCCGATTCTTCTTACGCCTGGCCCGCTCACCACGTCCGCCACAACACGCCACGCAATGCAACATGACTGGGGCTCGTGGGATGCCGCTTTCAACCAACTGACGGCCAGCGTCTGTGCGGATCTCGTCGCGATCGCGCACGGCGGCGACGAGTACGTGTGCGTGCCGATGCAGGGCAGCGGCACGTTCTCGGTGGAAGCCGCGCTCGGCACGCTGGTGCCGCGTGACGACGTCGTGCTGGTGCCCGACAACGGCGCGTACTGCGCGCGCATCCTGAAGATCCTCGGCCGGCTCGGTGTCGAAGCAATCGCGTTGCCGTTCGGCGAGGACGCGGCCGTCGATCCGGCCGCGATCGAAGCCGCGTTCGTGCGCGAGCCGCGCATCACGCACGTCGCGCAGGTGCACCTGGAGACGAGCGCCGGCATCCTGAACCCGCTCGACGACATCGCCGCCGTGTGCCGACGCCACGGCAAGCGGCTGATCGTCGACGCGATGAGCTCGTTCGGCGCGCTGCCGATCACGCTGGCCGGCAGCGGCATCGATGCGCTGATCTCGGCGAGCGGCAAATGCCTGGAAGGCGTGCCGGGGATGGGATTCGCGATCGTGCGGCGCGACGCGCTCGACGCGAGCGAAGGCAACTCGCCGTCGCTCGCGCTCGATCTCCACGATCAGTACGCGTACCTGCGCAAGACGGGCCAGTGGCGCTTCACGCCGCCGACACACGTGATCGCCGCGCTGCGCGCCGCGCTCGACCAGTATCTCGCCGAAGGCGGCCAGCCGGCACGCGGCGCGCGCTATGTGGACAACTGCCGGACGCTGGTCGAATCGATGCACGCGCTCGGCTTCACGCCGTTCCTCGATGCGAGCGTGCAGGCGCCGGTGATCGTCACGTTCCACGCGCCCGACCACCCGGCCTACGATTTCCGCCGCTTCTACGACGCGGTGCGCGACGCGGGCTTCATCCTGTATCCGGGCAAGCTCACGCAGCTCGAAACGTTCCGCGTCGGCTGCATCGGCGCAATCGACTCGAACGATATCCGTCGCGCGGTCGCGGCCATTGCGCAGGCGGTCGAATCGCTCGGCATCGCGGTGCAGCGCGCGTAAGCGCCGTGCCACGCCAGCCGGCGGAGCCGCCGGCACGCGCATGCAAAAATCTATGGTCAGCCCGATTTTTGCAAGCGAGGCAGTGTTGACCTAAAGTGGACTTGCTCGAATCTATCCGGGGTCGCGGATGGGAAAGATCCCGCCCCATGATGGGAGCCGCGCCGGGCAAACCTCAAAAAGCCCACAGCATTGAGGTGCTGTTTTTTGTGTCAGGTTACTTGCCCGGCCGTTGAGTCGTTTATGCCTTCACGTATCTCGCGTCGCAAAACCAGAGGTGACTACTGAAACTGAAGCCGTAAGCGATAGGAAGCGTCAGACTGAGGGAACAGCCTCGATGCTCCGGTAGTGTGTCCCTTTGGCGAGGATGGCCCAGGCGATCCTCGCCAGTTTGTTGGCCAGGGCACAGGCCACCACGTTCGAGTGTCGCCGCGCCAACAGGCTGCGAATCCAGACGCCCAATGCATCCGTGCGGTGCTCGATGCGCTGCATGATGGCCCGCGCACATTGCACCAGCAATCGTCGCAGTTCCTTGTCGCCACGCTTGCTGATGCCCAGTAGCGTTGGTTTGCCGCCGGTGCTGTACTGCCGCGGCACCAGACCAACCGAAGCTGCAAACTGCCTTGCTGAGCCATATTGCTGGGCATCGCCCAACTCAGACATCAACACGCTGGCGGTCATCGGGCCAATGCCAGGAATCTCGAGCAGTCGTTCACTGCGTTCATCCTCGTGTAGCTGGGTAAGCAACTCACGTTCGAGCTGGTGGATCTGCTCGTCCAGATACTTGAAGTGCGCCTGCAAACGTTCGAGCACGACCACCAGCCTCGGCGGCAACGATTCTGCCTCGAGCACGGCAGGCAGTCGCCGGATCACTGCCATGCCGCGCGGCAAGCTGATACCGAACTCCAACAGAAACGCATGAATCTGATTGATCGTGCCGGTGCGGTCACGCACCAGCCGCTCGCGCACACGGTGCAAGGCTGAAACGATTTGCTGGGCTTCGTTGTGCGGGCTCACGAAACGCATGCTCGAACGAGCGGCTGCTTCGCAGATCGCCTGGGCGTCCGCGAAATCGTTCTTGTTGCCTTGCCGGAACGGTTTGACGAATTGCGGAGAAATCAGCTTGGCCTCATGGCCCAGCGCTTGAAGTCGACGTGCGATCCAGTGAGCACCGGCGCAGGCCTCCATGACCACAATGCAACGCGGAAAATTGCCCAGCAGCGTGAACATCTGGCTACGCGTGAGCTTTTTACGGAACACCATCCTGCCTGACGCATCCTGTCCATGCAGGTGGAAGCAGTGCTTGCCGAGATCGATTCCGATCAGCGATACCGTGTCCATGATGGCCCTCCAGAAGGACAAAATCCTCACTCAGCGTAGTCCACTGAGTGAGGATCGGGCTGACCATCCTATTAAGCCCGGCGGCCTTGCGGCTGCCGGGCTAACGCACAGGAACTGCGTGGAGCAGGTGCTTACAGCTCGATTCGCTTGATGTCGCCGACGACGAAGATGTACGACGCCGCGCCGACCAGCGCGATCACGCCGATGAACACGAGCGCGCCGACAAACGACCCGGTCGATGCGACGATGAAGCCGACCACGAGCGGCGTCACGATCCCCGCGAGGTTCGCCGCGAAGTTGAAGATGCCGCCCGTAACGCCGAGCAGGCCGTCCGGTGCGATGTCCGACACGAGCGTCCAGCCGAGTGCGGCCATCCCCTGCGCGAAGAATGCGACCGACATGATCGCGATCACGGCCTCGTTGCTCTGCACGTAGTTCGCGAGAATGATCGTCGATGCGAGCAGCAGGCCCGCGATGATCGGCAGCTTGCGCGCGAGGTTGGCGGACTTGCCGCGACGCAGCAGCCAGTCGGAGAAGATCCCGCCGAACATCACGCCGACCGACGCGGCGATGAACGGCATCACCGCGAAGAAGCCGATCTTCAGCCAGCCCATGTGGCGTTCGGTGGCGAGGTAGGTCGGGAACCAGGTCAGGAAGAACACGAGCGTCGAGTTGCCGGCGAACTGGCCGAGGCAGATGCCCGCGAGCTGGCGCTTCTTCACCAGTTGGCCGACCATCGACCAGCTGAACTTGGCCTGCGCCGGCTTGTCGCCCTTGTCACCGCTCTTGCGCGCACCGTGCACGAGACCGCCGCCCGCCTCGATATAGGCCAGCTCCTCCGAATTCGCACCCGGATGGTTGCGCGGTTCGTGATAGAACTTCCACCAGACCAGGCCGAACACGATACCCACCGCGCCGACGACCCAGAACAGCGAGCGCCAGCCGAACGCACCCATCAGCGCGAACAGCACCGGGCTGAAGAACGCGAGGCCGATGTACTCGCCGACGGTGTAGGTACCCGTCGCCATCGCACGCTCGTTCTGCGGGAACCACGTCGCGACGACACGGCTGTTGGTCGGGAAGCATGGCGCTTCCGTCACGCCGAGACCGAGCCGGCAAGCGAGCAGCGTCGCGACGCCCGGCACGAAGCCTTGCAGGAACGTGCACAGCGACCACAGCGTCATCGACCAGTAATAGGTGATCTTGCTGCCGAAGCGGTCGAGGAACAGGCCGCCGGGAACCTGCATCGCGACATACGTCCACGAAAACGCGGAAAACATGATGCCCATCACGGCCGCGTTGATGCCGAGCTCCTTGGTGAGCTGCGGCGCAGCCACCCCCAGCACGGTGCGGTCGAGATAGTTGATCATCGTGCCGATCGCGAGCAGCGCGAGAATCTTGTAGCGCGCCGAAGTGCGCCGGACGGTGCCGGACGCCTGCGCCGGCGCGGCGCTCGTGTGGGTGGTGTGCTGCATGGTCGTCTCCTGGTCTCTTTCTGTGTCTGTAAGGGGGTCAGCGCGCGACGAGCGACTGAAAGTGTTCGAACATCCGCTCGGCGTCGGGCGTGCGTCCGGTGAAGATCTCGAACGCGTCGACCGCCTGGTAGACGGCCATCCCGCCACCCGGCAGCGTGGCGCAGCCGGCCGCGCGCGCCGCGTGGATCAGTTCGGTTTCGAGCGGGAAGTACACGATGTCGGCCACCCACATGCCCGCATGCAGCAGGTCGGCCGGCAGCGGCAGGCCCGGATGCTTGGCCATGCCGGTCGGCGTGCAGTGGATCAGGCCGGTCGCCGCGCGCATCGCGGCCGCGAGATCGCTGCCCGGCGTGACCCGGGCGGCAGGGAAGCGCTGCTGCAGTTCGGCCGCGAGCGCGGTGGCGCGCGTGCCGTCGACGTCGAAAATCGTCAGTTCGGCCGCGCCCATCTGCAGCGCCGCATGCGCGACGGCCGCGCCCGCGCCGCCCGCGCCCAGCTGGACGACGCGTTCGAGCGACGCGCCGGGCAACCCGCGGCGGAACGATTTCGCGAAACCCGACCAGTCGGTGTTGTGGCCGATCCGCTTGCCGTCCTTGAACAGCACGGTGTTCACCGCGCCGAGCGCACGCGCGTCGTCCGACAGTTCATCGAGGTGCTCGATCACGCGCTGCTTGCACGGGTGCGTGATGTTCAGGCCGTTGTAGCCCATCCGCTGCGCGGCATCGAGCAGTTGCGGCAGTGCGTCGACGGTCACGCCGAGCACGTCGAGGTCGATGCGCCGGTAGACATAGCCGAAGCCCTGGCGGAACCCCTCTTCCTCGTGCATCGCGGGCGACAGCGAACCGCCGATGCCCTGGCCGATCAGGCCGATCAGAAACGACGGGCGGCTCATCGCGCGGCCCCCTGCGCGAACAGCGTCGCCAGACGCTGCAGCGCGAACACGTAGCCTTCGGTGCCGCAGCCGCAGATCACGGCTTCGGCGAGCGCCGATACGTAGGAATGGTGGCGGAACGCTTCGCGGCGATGGACGTTGGAGATATGCACTTCGATCACCGGCTTCGCGATCGCGGAAAGCGCGTCGGCCAGCGCCACCGACGTATGCGTATAGGCGGCCGGGTTGATCACGATGCCGTGCGTGTCGTGACGCGCGGCATGCAGCCAGTCGATCAGCTGGTGCTCGGCGTTCGACTGGCGGAACTCGATTTCCAGCCCGAGCGCCTCGCCCGCCGTACGGCAGCGCTGCTCGACATCGGCGAGCGTTTCCGCGCCGTAGATATGGGGCTCGCGTGTGCCCAACAAATTCAGGTTCGGGCCGTTCAGCACGAGCACCTTGTGCTTGCTCATCGTGTTTCTGCTCCTGAAACAGGGGCAGACCACGATCGGCGCCGCCCCGAAGACATCGGAATGTGGCGCTAGTGTGCGCTCGTGCAAGCGGGCTGTCTTTTCGGGTTTTCGCTAATTTGTACCATCTAGTTAGTTTGTACAATATGCATCACTAGCCTAGTAAATTCGGGATATGGCGTCCGCCAGGAACTCAACGACTGGTTCACTCAGGGTCGGTTCGGCCGACGCCACGCCCGCTCATCCTCAGGAATCGCCCATGCAGCGCTCGATCGCCACCGTGTCACTGTCCGGCACGCTCGCCGAGAAACTCGCCGCCGTCCAGGCCGCTGGCTTCGACGGCGTCGAAATCTTCGAAAACGACCTCGTCTACTTCGATGGATCGCCCGCCGACGTCCGGCGCATGGCCGCCGATCTGGGCCTCGACATCGTGCTGTTCCAGCCGTTTCGGGACTTCGAGGGGGTGAGCCCGGCCCAGCTCGCCCGCAACCTCGACCGGATCAAGCGCAAGTTCGACGTGATGCACGCGCTCGGCACCGACCGCATCCTCGTGTGCAGCAACGTGTCGGCCGACACGATCGCGGACGACGGGTTGCTCGTCGACCAGCTCGGCGCGCTTGCCGAAGCCGCGCGGCAGGCCGGCGTGGTCGCCGCGTACGAAGCGCTCGCGTGGGGCCGCGTCGTGAAACGGTACGGCCACGCGTGGAAGCTCGTGAATGCCGTGAACAGCCCGCATCTCGGCCTGGCGCTCGACAGCTTCCACACGCTGTCGCTCGACGATTCGCCGGACGCGATCGCCGACATCCCCGGCGACCGGATCGCGTTCGTGCAGATCGCCGATGCGCCGAAGCTCGCGATGGACGTGCTCGAATGGAGCCGCCATTTCCGCTCGTTCCCGGGCCAGGGCGACTTCGACCTCGCACGCTTCACCGCGCGCGTGATCGAGTCGGGCTATACGGGGCCGCTGTCGCTCGAGATCTTCAACGACGGCTTCCGCGCGGCGCCGACCGCGATCACGGCCGCCGACGGCCATCGCTCGCTGCTCTACCTGGAAGAACTGACGCGCGAGCGGCTCGCGCAGGACGGCCGCGCGCCGGCCGCCACCCAGCCGCTGTTCGCGCCGCCCGCGCCGCCCGCGCACGTCGGGTTTCAGTTCATCGAATTCGCGGTCGACGCGCAGGCGGCGGCGACCGTCGGCGAATGGCTCGGCCGGATGCGCTTCCGGCTCGCGGGCCGCCATCGGTCGAAGGACGTGACGCTGTTCCAGCACGGCGCCGCGTCGATCGTGCTGAACGCCGAGCGCGACTCGTTCGCCGACGCGTTCTTCCAGCAGCACGGGCTGTCGCTGTGTGCATCGGCATTCCGCGTCGACGACGCCAAAGTGGCGTTCGAACGCGCCGCCGGCTTCGGCTATGCGCCATTCTCCGGCCGTGTCGGGCCGAACGAACGCGTGCTGCCGAGCGTGCAGGCGCCGGACGGCAGCCTCGAGTACTTCGTCGACGAAGCGCCGAACGCGCCGACGCTGTACGAATCGGACTTCGTGCTGACCGACATCGACGGCCCGAGCGAAGTCGGCCCGCTGACCGGCATCGACCACGTGTGCCTTGCGCTGCCGGCCGACGCGCTCGATACGTGGATCCTGTTCTTCAAGACGGCATTCGGCTTCGAGGCCGAGCGCAGCTGGCTCGTGCCCGATCCGTACGGGCTGATGCGCAGCCGCGCGGTGCGCAGCGCGGACGGCTCGGTGCGGATCGCGCTGAACGCGTCGGTCGACCGTCACACGGCGGTTGCCGAATCGCTCGACCGCTACCACGGCACGGGGCTGAACCACGTCGCGTTCCGTACCGACGACATCGTGAAGACGATCGCCGCATTCGCGGCCGACGGCATTCCGTTCCTGCGCATTCCGCCGAACTACTACGACGATCTCGCCGCACGCTACGCGCTGCCGGACGACCTGATCGACACGCTGAGCACGCATCACCTGCTGTATGACCGCGACGAGCACGGCGGCGAATTCCTGCATGCGTATACAGAACTGGTCGACAACCGCTTCTCGCTCGAGATCGTCGAGCGGCGCGGCGGATACGACGGCTACGGCGCGACGAATGCGGCCGTGCGGCTCGCCGCACAGGCCCAGCGCAGGAAATAAGGGAAGGAAGCTGACACAGATTTAAGGGGCAAATCACCTTCGCGGGACGCGGCTGCTTCGAAGGGCCGCATCCCGCGCGCACCATCGTGGTGAATCACGCGGCCGCGCGCCCGCCCGCGCGGCTGGCCGCGATCAAGCCGGAAACCGCATTCCATGTGGCGTTACATCCGGTAACCCGTACCGCAGCGCAGCATCGCGTCGCCCACTGCGGTTTTAAGAATCGCTTAAGTCTTCGACGGCACCATCCGCAACCAGTACCCGATGGTTATCTCGAAAAGGAGGAAAGCGATGAGCGCCGTAGAAGCACCCGCGGGCCGCCCGGCCGCGCCCCCTGCAAAGAAGACGATGCTGCGCCGCCTGCTCAGTCATCATGAAATCGCGACGCTGCTCGTGCTGCTGCACGCGCCGATCGGCGCCAATGCCAAACCCGAACTGCCTGCGCTGCAGGAGGCCGGTCTCGTCGAGATGGTCAAGCTCGACACCGAAACGGCACCCAGCTTCCGGCTGACCGAAGACGGCACCGCCGTCCTGAAAGGGCTCGGCTACCGCTGAGCCGCCGTTTTCATCCCTGTCCCGTTTCCCCGCAGCACCCCGATCCCGGCGACCCGCCGGCCCTTTCGGCGTGTCGCGTCACCCTGCCCGCTCCTGCAGCATCAGCCGGTATTCCGTCGGCGTGACGCCGACTGTCGCCTTGAACTGGCGCGTGAACGCGCTGTGGTCCGTATAGCCGCATAGCGCCGCGACGTCGGTTACCTTGTCGTGCGTGACGAGCAGCGCGGTGGCCGCATCGAGCCGCGTCTTCAGCAGCACCTGGCGCGGCGTCAGGTGGAACACCTTGTGGAAGTAGCGTTCGAGCTGCGCGACCGACATCCCCGCCATCTGTGCGAGATGCTTCAGGTTCAGCGGCTGCACGTAGTGATCCTGGATGTGCTGGACGACGTCGGCGAGCCGGCTGTATGCCGGGTGCGATCCCTCGTGCGCCTTCAGGTCGCGCGAGATGCCCGCGAGGCCGACCACCCTGCCCGCGGCGTCGCGCAGCGGCTCCTTGCAGGTCAGGCACCAGCCCGGCTGACGGCCCGGATACAGGTGCAGTTCGAGCTGGTCCATCAGTTGCTGGCCGGCGTTGATCGTCGCCATGTCCTGCTCGAAATAGCTGCGGCCGAAGCGGCGCGGAAACACCTCGTCGGCCGTCTTGCCGAGCAGGTCGCGCTTGTCCTTGTAGCCGCAGCGCATCGCCAGCGTGCGATTGACGATCGCGTAGCGGCCGCTCGCATCCTTCACGAAGAACGCGACGTCCGGCAGCGCGTCGAACACCGGTTCGAGCAGGCGGAAGTGCGCAAGCATCGCGCCGAAATCGGCGTTGTCGGGCTGGTAGCGCAACGGTTCTGACAGGCTCATGGTCGGTACGGCAAGCAAGGGCGTCATCCCGGCAACCGCAATGCGAGTGGCAGATGGCGTCGATTATAGAAGCGCCCCTTCGATCGCGTCGCGCCGATCGCAAAGGCGGGCAAGGTGGCGGCGGCCGACGCAACGCGCCGCCGGTCGGCCGGCATCGTCACGCGACATACGTTGCGTGCGCAACCACTGCGCCGAGCGTGCGGTGGCCGACCGCGAGGCCACGCGCGTCGACGCAACAACCACGCGTGCGCCGAGGCCGACATGCCGCGCGCGGGCCGGCGCATTCGCGCACCGGCACCGCACGCTCGGACTCGCCAGCATAGAAATGCGAACGTGCAGCGTCTTGGCGCGTTTGCGCATTCGGCATGACGATTTCGGCATATATCAGGGTTATCGACGATATGCCGATATCGTCGCCGGCCGCGCATCGAACGCGCAAGACGCGCGCATTTTCGCTAACTAGACTTCGCTTCACGGTCACGAGACGACCTCATGCCGCGGCAGCAATCGGCACGCATGGCCTGCGGCATCGGCCACCAGGTGCGCCGATTTCGGCACAGCTCGAGCAGCATGCGGCATGCACGCACGGCCCTCGCATCGGCCTGCCGACCGAACCGTCTCGCCCGGTTTACCGGTGCCGGCCCGCCAGCCGGCGGCGGCCCAACCACGCCATCAAGGGGAAGTGAAAGTGAAGCTGAAGGTATCGCACGTCGCGCTGGCCGCTGCCTGCGCACTGTCGGGCGCGCACGCCATGGCCGCCGACGTCGTCAAGATCGGTTTCGCCGCACCGCTGACCGGCCCGCAGTCGAACTACGGCACGGACATGCAGAAGGGCGTGCAACTCGCGATCGCCGATTTCAATGCGACGCGTCCGACGATCGGCGGCAAGCCCGTCACGTTCCAGCTCGATTCGCAGGACGACCAGGCCGACCCGCGCACGGGCACGACCGTCGCGCAGCGGCTGATCGACGACAACGTCCGCGGGATCATCGGGCACTTCAACTCGGGCACGAGCATTCCCGCGTCCGACCTGTACGATCGCGCGGGGCTGCCGCAGATCTCGATGGCCACGTCGCCGCAATACACCGCGCGCGGCTACAAGACCACCTACCGGCTGCTGACGAGCGACGCGCAGGCGGGCCGCATCGTCGGCACGTACGCGGTGAAGACGCTGCGCTTCAAGCGCATCGCGATCATCGACGACCGCACGGCCTACGGCCAGGGCATTGCCGACGAATTCGCGAAGGCCGTCGAAGCGGCGGGCGGCACGATCATCAAGCGCGACTTCACGAACGACAAGGCGCTCGATTTCTCCGCGATCCTGACCAACCTCAAGGGGATGAGCCCGGACGCGATCTTCTACGGCGGCGGCGATGCGCAATCGTCGCCGATGATCCGCAAGATGCGACAGCTCGGGATGAAGTCGGCGTTCGTGACGGGCGAGATGTCGCGTTCGCCGACGTTCCTGAAAGTCGGCGGCGATGCGGCCGAAGGCGCGATCGTCTACATGGGCGGGCTGCCGAAGGAGAAGATGCCGGGCTTCGCCGGCTACGCGGCACGCTACAAGGCGCGCTTCAACGAAGACGTGATCACCTACTCGCCATACTCGTACGACGGCACGATCGCGCTGCTCACGGCGATGAAGGACGCGAACTCGACCGACCCGAAGGTGTACACGCCGTATCTCGGCAAGGTGTCGGTCAAGGGCGTGTCGGCCCCCAGCATCGCGTACGACACGAAGGGCGACCTGAGGGATGCGCCGGTGACGATCTACAAGGTCGAGCACGGTGCGTTCAAGCCGGTCGATACGATCGCCGGCAACTGATACGCAAAACCCTGCCCCGCGCGGCGCGCCAGCGGCTCACCGGCCGCGCGCGCCGTTGCGCCTGCTTCGGCTTCGCGATCCGAACCGTTCCTCGGCGCGCGCCCACGCGCGCTCATTTCGCGCTCCTGTAGAATCCCCCCACCCGCTTTGACGCTTCGTCCTCGCCGCGCCCCATCCCGGTGCGGCGGTGCGTGTTTCGTGCCTCACCCCGCACGCGGCACGCTTCGACGACGCAAGCCGCGCCTTGTCAGTCCATGCCGAAAAGCGGGCCCTGGAGACGCAGCACCGACAACTAAATTCCAAAACCGATCGTCCTGACCATGCAAGCTTCCGAATTGAGCGGTGTGCCTCGCGCCGCCGAACGCGCGCTCACGCGCAGCGACTACAAGACCCTTGGCCTCGCCGCACTCGGCGGCGCCCTGGAGTTCTACGACTTCATCATCTTCGTGTTCTTCGCGCCGGCGATTGGGCAACTGTTCTTCCCGCACGACATTCCCGACTGGCTGCGCCAGTTGCAGACGTTCGGCATCTTCGCGGCCGGCTATCTCGCGCGCCCGCTCGGCGGCGTGATCATGGCGCACTTCGGCGACCTGTTCGGCCGCAAGCGGATGTTCACGCTGAGCGTGCTGATGATGTCCGTGCCGACGCTGCTGATGGGCCTGCTGCCCACCTACGACACGATCGGCATCCTCGCGCCGGTGTTGCTGCTGCTGTTCCGCGTGCTGCAGGGCGCGGCCGTCGGCGGTGAAGTGCCGGGCGCATGGGTGTTCGTGTCCGAGCACGTGCCGTCGCGCCACATCGGCTATGCGTGCGGCACGCTGACCGCGGGCCTGACGGCCGGCATCCTGCTCGGCTCGCTCGTCGCGGCCGGCATCAACAGCCGTTACTCGAGCGCCGAAGTCGGTGCGTTCGCGTGGCGCATCCCGTTCCTGCTCGGCGGCGTGTTCGGCCTGTTCTCCGTGTACCTGCGCCGCTGGCTGCATGAAACGCCGGTGTTCGCCGAGATGAAGGCGAAGAAGGCACTCGCGGCCGAGATTCCGCTGAAGGCCGTGCTGCGCGACCACGGCCGCGCGGTGATCGTGTCGATGCTGCTCACGTGGATGCTGTCGGCCGCGATCGTCGTCGTGATCCTGATGACGCCCGCGCTGCTGCAGAAGCAGTTCCACCTCGCGCCCGCGACCACGCTGTTCGCGAACAGCATCGCGACCCTGTGCCTGACGGCCGGCTGCATCACCGCGGGTTCGCTCGCGGGCCGGATCGGCGCGAAGCGCGTGCTCGGCATCGGCGGCATCGGGCTGGCCGCGTGCTACTACCTGCTGTTCGTGCAGGTCGCGGCCGACGCGTCGACGCTGCCGCTCTACTACGGGATCGCGGGCTTCATGGTCGGCACGATCGGCGCGGTGCCGTTCGTGATGGTCAAGAGCTTCCCGGCCGTCGTGCGGTTCTCGGGCATCTCGTTCTCGTACAACGTCGCGTACGCGATCTTCGGCGGCCTCACGCCGGTGATCGTGTCGCTGATGATGAAGTCGAATCCGCTCGCACCGGTGGTGTACGTCGCGGCGATCTGCGTGCTCGGCGCGATCGCCGTGCAGTTCTCGAAGGATGCGAAGGACGTGAAGGCTACGCACTGAGCGCCGGCGCGCCCGCGCGCTCAATGAACAAAGGGCCGAATCCCGCGGGATTCGGCCCTTTTGTTTTGCTTCAGCGCAACGGCAACGGCGCGAGTATGTGCGATCAGCGCAGGCTGCCGTACGTCGTGCTCGGCCGGCGCAGGCCGTCGATGCTCGCGCCGCCGGCGCCGGTGACGAACAGCAGCAGGAAGCCGCCGGCGATCGCGATGTTCTTCCAGAAATGGATCACCATCTCGTGCTGGACCGCGGCGTCCGTCGCGTCCCAGAAATTGTGCCCGACCATCGCGGTCGCGACCGTATAGAACGCCATCAGCAGTGCGAGCGGTCTGACCTTGTAGCCGACGATCAGCAGCAGCCCGCCGAGCCCTTCGATCGCGACGACAATCGGCCCGATCACCTGCGGATACGGCACGTTCAGCCCGTGCAGGTAGCCGATGAAATCGCCGTAGCCGAGCAGCTTCATCACGCCGCCCCACAGGAACAACGCCGCCAGCGCCAGGCGCGCGAAAAAAATGACGCCGGAATCGACGGAACGCGTCATGCCTCTCTCCTCGTATGCAATTCGGCCGCCCGCGCGGGGCGCGCCCGGGCGGTTCGGCGCCGCGCGACCCTGCGGGGCCCGCGGCAAATGGGCCAGCATAGACAGAGTTTCGGCCGTGTCCAAGAAAAAGGTTGTAGCAAATCTTTACACGACGGCGGCCGCGCGGCCGCGAAGGCGGCGGGACGAAAAGCGTTTAGCCCGCGTCGCTCAACAACACGCCCTTCTTGAAGATGAAGCAGCCGTAGCCGCGCAGCTCGCCGGTGACGATCACCGCGTAGGCCTGCTGTGCGCGCTCGTAGAACGCGAAACGTTCGACGCCGGTCAGCGGCACAGCGCGCCCTTCCGCGCGATCGATCTCGGCCTGCACTTCGCGCTGCACGGGCGGCACCGCCGCCGCATCGCCGACGACTTCCATCCGCCATGCGGGCGTGTCGACGAACGTGTCGAGCGGCAGCACGGACAGCACCGCGCGCACGACGCGCGCCGAATCGGCGCCGTCGATCCGCAACGCGCGGCCGACCACCGTGTGCTCCGCGACGGATTCCGCCGGGAAATTCGCATCGCAGATCGCGATTTCGTCACCGTGGCCCATCGCGCGCAGCGTGTGCAGGATGTCGGCGTGCAGCAGCGGGTCGAGATTCTTCAGCATGTCGGCTAGTCTCCGGGATCAGGAACGAATCGCATAACGTTACCCGATCCCGGCGGCCGCTGCGCATGCATCGCTCACGTCACGACGCCGCGGCCGGCATTTCGTCGATGAAACCCGTCACTGACGCGAGGCGGCCCGACGCGTCGACGGTGCCGAAGTCCGAACCCTTCACGATCGCCGCGCCGTCGGGCGACACGAGCGCCCACGAGAACCGCAGGTGCTGGCCGAAGCCGTCGACGTCGGTCGTGCGGCGGAAGCGGAACGCGGGGAAACGCGCCTGCACGGCGGCGATCATCGTGTCGATGCCCGCGTGGCCGTCGCCGGCCATCAGCGGATCGCGATAGGCCGCGTCGCTCGCGTAGGTCGCATCGATCAGCGCACGGCGGCGCGCGACGTCGGGTTCGTTCCACGCGTCGATGTAGCGGTCGATCAGGTCGGCGTAAACAGACGAGGCGGACGAGGCGGACGGGGCGGTGTTCATGGCGAGGCTCCTTGTGTCGATGAGAGGACGATGTCGCGAACGTGGCGTGTTGCGTGTTCGCGTGCAGACATCGTCGCCGACCTCGCGCGGGCGGTCGATTACGTGACAGGTAAGGAATTCGCGCCGTCCGCGCAACAGGTGCTGCGTGCGCCGGATCGTGAATTCGCCGCCGCGATGTCAACGGGCGCCCGAAGGCGCCCGCATCTTTCGGCGGCAACGGCCGCTCGCGTCAGGTCACCGGCGCCGGATTGAACAGGGTCAGCGCATTCGCGAGCTTCCATTGCTCGGCCCACGTGCGGCGCTTGCCGCTCGCGACGTCGAGCATCAGCCGGAACAGTGCCCAGCCGGTGTCCTCGATCGTGGCCGCGCCGGTCGCGATCTGCCCCGCGTCGAGATCCATCAGGTCGTGCCAGCGGCGCGCGAGATCGCTGCGCGTCGCGACCTTGATCACCGGCACCTGTGCAAGGCCGTAGGGCGTGCCGCGGCCGGTCGTGAAAATGTGCAGGTTCATCCCGGCCGCGAGCTGCAGCGTGCCGCAGATGAAGTCGCTCGCGGGCGTCGCCGCGTACAGCAGCCCCTTCTGCTTCGCGCGATCACCGGGGCGCACGACACCGGCGATCGGCGCGCTGCCCGACTTCACGATCGAGCCCATCGCCTTCTCGACGATGTTCGACAGGCCGCCCTTCTTGTTGCCGGGCGTCGTGTTCGCGCTGCGGTCGACGCGGCCGCGCTGCAGGTAGCGGTCGTACCAGTCCATCTCGCGGATGATTTCGCGCGCCACGTCCTCGTTCGCCGCGCGCGACGTGAGCTGCGCGACGCCGTCGCGCACTTCCGTCACCTCGGAGAACATGATCGTCGCGCCCGCGCGCACCAGCAGGTCGGCCGCGAAGCCGACGGCCGGATTCGCGGTGAGCCCCGAGAACGCGTCGCTGCCGCCGCACTGCACGCCGACGACGAGATCCGATGCCGGGCATGTCTCGCGGCGGCGGCGGTCGAGCCGCTCGAGGTGCGATTCGGCCATCTTCATGATCGAGTCGATCATCGAGTTGAAGCCGACGTGCGCGGCGTCCTGCAGGCACACCACGCCGCCGTTGCCGGTCGCGCCGTCGGCCGCGACCGGAATCATGCCGGGCGGCAGCAGGCGCTCGGGCTGCAGCTTCTCGCAGCCGAGGCTCACGGTCATCACCTCGCCGCCGAAATTCGGATTCAGGCTGATGTTGCGCAGCGTGCGGATCGGGATGTCGGCGTCGGGCGCATCGATCGCCACGCCGCAGCCGTACGTGTGCTCGAGCCCGACCACGTCGTCGACGTTCGGATAGCGCGGCAGCATCTCGGCCTTGATCCGCTTCACCGCGTGCTCGACGACGCCCGACACGCACTGCACGGTCGTCGTGATCGCGAGGATGTTGCGCGTGCCGACCGAGCCGTCGGCATTGCGGAAGCCCTCGAACGTATAGCCTTCGAGCGGCGGCAGCGGCGGTGCGGCGCGTGTTGCGAGCGGCAGGTCGTCAAGCCCCGGCGGCTCGGGCATGCGCATCGTGCGTTCGTTGACCCAGCTGCCGCGGCGCAACTCGACCAGCGCGTAGCCGATCACCACGTTGTAGCGGACGATCGGGTCGCCGGCCGCGAGGTCGACCAGCGCAACCTTGTGCCCCTGCGGCACGCCTTCGCGCAGCGTCAGCCCATCGGCGAACGTCGCGCCCTCCGGCAAGCCGCCGTCGTTGACGACGATCGCGACGTTGTCGTCCGGATGCACACGGATATAGAGCGGGGAAGCAGTCATCGGAATTCCAGGAGGCTATCGGCCATATCATTAGTCATCATACGACATTCAACCAGGATCGGCGATGCTGCGTAAACCCTTACCCGGAAAGACCCTACTATTTATCGACCGGCAAACCGCTTGCGTCACGCCTCCCCTCGTTGTACGATGACATACAACGACATCGCCAATGTGGCTCGTATGCCGTTCCCGACGAACCCAGCACTCGCGCTAGACGGACGACCCAACCATGACCTCACCGCAAGAACTCAAACAGATCATTTCCCACGGCCTGCTGTCGTTTCCGCTGACGGACTTCGACACCGACGGCAGCTTCCGCCCGTCCACCTACGCCGAGCGCCTGGAATGGCTCGCGCCGTACGGTGCGAGCGCGCTGTTCGCGGCCGGCGGCACCGGTGAATTCTTCTCGCTCACGCAGCGCGAGTATTCGGACGTGATCCGTGTCGCGACGGAAACCTGCAAGGGCAAGGTGCCGATCCTCGCCGGCGCGGGCGGCGCGACGCGCGTCGCGATCGAATATGCGCAGGAGGCCGAGCGCCTCGGCGCGAGCGGTGTGCTGCTGATGCCGCATTACCTGACCGAAGCCAGCCAGGAAGGGATCGCCGACCACGTCGAGCAGGTGTGCCGTGCGCTGAAGATCGGCGTGGTGGTGTACAACCGCGCGAATTCGAAGCTGAACGCCGACATGCTCGAGCGCCTCGCCGATCGTTGCCCGAACCTGATCGGCTTCAAGGACGGCGTGGGCGAAATCGAAAGCATGGTGACGATCCGCCGCCGCCTCGGCGACCGTTTCGCCTACCTCGGCGGCCTGCCGACGGCCGAAGTCTATGCGGCCGCGTACAAGGCGCTCGGCGTGCCGGTGTATTCGTCGGCCGTGTTCAACTTCATCCCGAAGACGGCGATGGCATTCTACGAAGCGATCGCGAAGGACGACCACGCCACGGTCGGCCGCCTGATCGACGAATTCTTCCTGCCGTACCTGAAGATCCGCAATCGCCGCGCGGGCTATGCGGTCAGCATCGTGAAGGCGGGCGCGAAACTCGTCGGCCATGACGCAGGCCCGGTGCGTGCGCCGCTCGTCGACCTCACCGACGAAGAAGTGGCGGAGCTCGACGTGCTGATCAAGAAGATGGGCCCGCAATAAGCGGCGTTCGTCGGCGGCGCACGCCTTCATTGGCGCCGCGCCGCCAGTTCTGCATCGCGGCCGGCATTCGCCGGCCGCGACCTTTTGCGCGCTTTCCGCGATGACGCACGCATCCGCCGCGATGCGTGTCGCCACCGTCACATCTGCGCGATGACCCCGACGATCCGGTAACGCACGTTCCCCAGCTTGACGCGTGTCGCCTCGATCTGGTCCTGCGCACCCGATCGCGCGCGCGCATTCGATTCGCTGCCAAGGATCTGCCCGAGTACGTCGCGGTCAACGACCGCGTCGAAGAACCGACCGACCGTGATCGTCGCCGACTGCTTCGCGGTCGCGAGTTGGCTGTTCGCCTGCATCAACGCTTCGGTACGCAGGCCCGGATCGCGTTCATCGATACCGCGCCGGTACTGGAGCGCGAACACCAGCGCCTCCATGTCCTGCCGGAAACGGCGAACGGCTTGACCGAACACGAGCGAATGCGCGTCGGAGCCCGTGACGAGCCGCCCCTGGTTGATCGTGATGTCGAATTCGCTGCCGCCCAGGTCGCGCTGGAATTCCAGCAGCGCATTCGCGAGCACGCGTCCTTCGCTGTACTGGCCGATCTGCGTTCGCACGGATTTCGCGACGTCGCCGATCGCTTTCCACAACCCGGCCGCGAACAGGTGGTCGCCACGTTTGTTGATGTTCATGATGCCGTTCCCTCTTGGTCTTTTTCTGGATCTCTCAGGTTTCGCCCGCAGGTCGGTCGACCCGGGGCTCCGGTACTGTAGGAGAAAAGCGGGCGGCAGGAAAGCCGGCAGGATCAACGACCGCTTTTGCCCGCACGGCGGCAACGGCGCTCGCCCCGGACACCGGCCCCTCCATGCCGCCTCGGCACGAATGCGCACCTCCTCGCTTCGGTCCGACTGACCGGTGGAAGCAAGCTGTGGACGCGCGACCGGCGCCTGCCGGGCGCAGCAGACCGCCTGGGGCTCGCCGCGCATCCCGCCCACTGACGCTGCAAGATCGACACCACGCAAACCTGCCATGCAAAAAGGCGAAAGCGGCTCATTGGCCACTTCCGCCTTTTCGTTTTTGGCGACCGGCGCGCTCTCAGGCTCACCGGTCGCAGCCGATCGCTCCCTCAGCCGAGGTGCGTCATCACTCGGCCTTCCCGTCCCGCAGCCGCGGAATCGCGAGCGGATTGCTTTCCTGCAACCCTTCCGGCAGCAGATCGTCCGGGAAATCCTGGTAGCACACGGGCCGCAGGAAGCGCTCGATCGCCGTCGCGCCGACCGACGTGACGGCCGGGTTCGACGTGGCCGGGAACGGCCCGCCGTGCACCATCGCGTCACACACCTCGACGCCGGTCGGGTAGCCGTTGACCAGCAGGCGGCCGGCCTTGCGTTCGAGGACCGGCAGCAGCCGGCGCGCGAGCGGCTTGTCGTCGGCGTCCATCTGCAGCGTGGCCGTCAACTGGCCTTCGAGTGCTTCGAGCACGCGCGCGACTTCGTCGAGATCACGGCAACGCACGATCAGCGACGCCGGCCCGAACACCTCGTGGCTGAACGCCGGCTCGGCGAGGAACGCCTGCGCACCGACTTCGTACAGCGCGCCGCCGGCCTGGCAATCGGTCTGCGCCGCCTCGCCCGCGCCGATTTCGCGCACGCCCGGCAGTTCGGCCAGCTTGCCGCGGCCATTGCGATACGCATCGGCGATGCCCTGCGTGAGCATCACGCCGGCCGGCTTCTTCGCGAGCGCCTGCGCGGCGACGGTTTCGAAGCGGTCGAGATCGGGGCCGTCGATCGCGAGCACGAGGCCCGGGTTGGTACAGAACTGGCCGACACCGAGCGTCAGCGAATCGACGAAGCCCGTCGCGATCGCGTCGCCGCGCGCGGCAAGCGCCGCCGGGAACAGCACGACGGGGTTGATGCTGCTCATTTCCGCGTAGACGGGAATCGGCTGCGGGCGCGCGTTCGCGATCTGCACGAGCGCCATGCCGCCCTGCCGCGACCCCGTGAAGCCGACCGCCTGGACCGCCGGATGGCTGACGAGCGCCCCACCGATCACGCGGCCGGGGCCGACCAGCAGCGAGAACACACCGGCCGGCATCCCGGTTTTGGCGACAGCGGCGCGGATCGCGCGGCCGACCAGCTCGGACGTGCCGAGATGCGCCTCGTGCGCCTTCACGATCACCGGGCAGCCGGCCGCGAGCGCCGACGCCGTATCGCCGCCGGCCACCGAGAACGCCAGCGGGAAGTTGCTCGCACCGAACACGACGACGGGCCCGAGCCCGACTTTCTGCAGCCGCAGGTCCGAACGCGGCAGCGGCGTGCGCGCCGGCTGCGCGGGATCGATCGACGCGGCGAGGAAGCGCCCGTCACGCACGACGCGCGCGAACAGCCGGAGCTGGCCGACGGTGCGGCCGCGCTCGCCCTGCAGCCGCGCGACGGGCAGGCCCGTTTCGGCATGCGCACGCTCGATCAGCGCGTCGCCGAGCGCGACGATTTCATCCGCGATCGCTTCAAGAAACGCTGCGCGGGCCGCGAGCGGCTGCGCACGGTACGCGTCGAACGCATCGCGCGCGAGTTCGCATGCGCGCTCGACGTCGGCCTGCGCCGCGACGCCGAACACCGGCGCATCGATCGGCTCGCCCTTCGACGGGTCGAACGCGCGCAAGGTACCGGCCGAGCCGGCGACCGCTTCGGCGCCGATCAGCATCTCTCCAGTCAGTTGCATGGGGTGTGCTCCGTGGTTCGGGAATAGATCGTTCATTGTAGCTCAACAGATACGATGTCTGCCGACGACGTAGCGTCATTCTCGTCACCTGTGAAGGCATCGACGATACATCCTAAGGTCTTGCCCAGCCAGAGAATCATGACACTCCCACACTGTGATGCCGATCTTCGAGGGGAAAACCCGAGGTTGCCGAATTCGAGCATCCTCAACAAACTTTTGGCCATGTCATACGACGACGTACGTTTAAAGCGAGCAACCAGACCTCCCCTCGCGATTTTCCGCCCGACCGCGCGCCGGACCGCCGTGCGCTACTGGATCCTGGCGATGCTGTTCGTCGCCACGACGCTCGACCATGCGGACCGCGCAACGCTGTCGATCACCGGCGCACGCGTGTTCGTCGGGCCGAACGCACTCGTCACCATGTTCAGCTATCTCGTGATCGCGAAGGACATCAGGCGCGTCGAACTGCGTCATCGCGACGCCTGACGTTCGGCTTCAGGACAAAACAACGGCGGCCGCATGAAAACGGCCGCCGTTGTTGCATTCGACCCCAGGTATCCGCTGTCAGATCGACGAATGTGCGACGCGCAGCATGTCGTGCACGCCGGACGTCATCAGCGCGAGGAATGCGAGCAGGCCCACGTAGCAGAGCGCGTACGTCGTCTTCGTCTCGATCGACGTCGCGTAGTACATGCGGTTCTCAGGCGCGTCCGGATCGTAGCGCCACGCACGCTTCAACTGCGGCAGCGCGAGGATCGCCATCACGATCAGCAACGGGCTCGGGCGATACACGAACAGCGCGATCAGCACCGGCACGCCCGCGAACCAGATGCGCGGCGACAGCACCGCGGTGATCCGCCCGCCGTCGAACGGCGACAGCGGAATCATGTTGAACAGGTTCAGGAAGAAGCCCGTATACGACAGCGCGAGCAGCAGGTTGCTGTCGTAGTAGCGCGCGGCCGCGTAGCAGGCCAGCGCACCGAGCGTGCCGACGAACGGCCCGGCGAGCCCGACGTACGCCTCGGTTTCCGCGTCGTGCGGCATCTCCTTCAGCTGGATCCACGCGCCGACGAACGGGATGAAGGTCGGCAGCCCGACGTCGAGCCCGCGCCGCTGCGCGGCGATGTAGTGGCCGGCCTCGTGCACCAGCAGCAGCGCCACGAAACCGGCCGCGAACCGCCAGCCGTAGAACAGCGCGTAGACCGCGATCGACGCCAGCATCGTGCCCGCCGACACGAGCACCTTGCCGAGCTTGAGGCCGCCGAAGATCAGCAGCAACAGCTTCGTCATTCCTTGCGCTCCGTGCCGGACACGTCGGATACGCCGGATGCATCGGCGACGGCCGGCACCGCAGCCGCCTTCGGCTTGCGCCCGAAGAAGCGCTTCAGCGCCGCGCCGCCGGCCAGCAGCGCGACCGCGCCGATCTTGAAGAACTTCACCGCGAACGCGCCGATCAGCGCGAGCAGGCCGAGCTTCTTCGCGCCGACGCCGACGATCAGCGCCGCAAGGCCGTACTCGGCGACGTGGTCGGTCGACTTGTTGAAATCGGCGTAGCGCTTGCCGTCGTTGAAGCTGATGTTCGACAGCAACTCGTCGGCCGACGCCTTGTATTTCGGCAGATCGGCGAGCGTCGACGCCATCGTCAGCGACAGGTAGCCGTCACGGCCGAGCACGAGCGTCCGGTAGTTCACGCCGTCGTTCTCGGCGTTCGGTGCCGCGCCCTTGTCGCGGATGATCGCGGACCACACGAGCCGGTGCGTGGCCGCGTCGTATGCGGGCGCCTTCGCCCAGCCGACCACCTCGGTTTCCGGCAGGCCGCGCTCCTTGCGCCCCGGGTTGTCTTCCTCGGTGCCGGACTGCAGGCTCTTCAGCAGCTCGTCGGGCTTCCAGTCCTTCGCGTCGTCGTCGCGGATATAGCCGCTCGGCTCGAACGACACGACCGAGATCCAGTCGGCATCGGGATCGTCGGGCAGCACGAGGCCGACCAGCCTGGATTCGTCGATCGAGTTGCCCATCGAGCGCAGGTAGCGGCCGGCTTCGGCGGCCGGCACGAACGATTCGCCGGCTTTCAGCTTCAGCACGGCTTCGTGTTTCACGTCGATGTCGGTCGGGCCCTTCACGACCGCGTCGTTGGCGGCCGCGGCGGCGGCCCTCATTTCCACCTGCGCAGCTTCGGTCTGCGCGTGGCCGGTGGTCGCGGCGAATGCAAGCGTCGCCACGCAGGCGAGCCGGACGGCAAGTTTTTTCATTGTTGGATTCCCCTGGAATGCCTTGTCGTAAATATGCACGGCACCGGCCCAGGCGCTTTCAATCGCGGGTCCGGCGTCGTCTCTCAGTTGGCACGAGGGCTATGGTAACGCAGCGCAGCGACACGCCCGGGGAAGGGCGAGATGCTTACGTCGCAGGTAATGTCCAGGGTGCGCGGGATTGCCTATCATCAGCACCATGAACCCGACCGCCGCCCTTCATTCGCCCTCCCCGTCCGCCGGCCGCACGCCCGGTATCGGCCCACTGCTGCGCACGTGGCGGCAACGCCGGCGCCTCAGCCAGATGGCGCTCGCGCTCGACGCGGAAGTCTCCGCGCGCCACCTGAGCTTCGTCGAATCGGGCCGCGCGCAGCCGAGCCGCGAGATGGTGCTGCATCTCGCCGAGCGTCTCGACGTGCCGCTGCGCGAGCGCAATGCGCTGCTCGTCGCGGCCGGCTTCGCGCCGCTGTTTCGCGAACGGCCGTTTTCGGATCCGCAACTGGATGCCGCACGTCATGCGGTCGAAGCCGTGCTGCGCGGCCACGAGCCTTATCCGGCGCTCGCCGTGGACCGCCACTGGACGCTGCTCGCCGCGAACCGGATGCTCGGCGCGCTGGTCGCGCAGGCCGATCCCGCGCTGCTGCAGCCGCCCGTCAACGTGCTGCGGCTGAGCCTGCATCCGGACGGGCTCGCGTCGCAGATCGTCAACTGGCACGAATGGCGCACGCATATCCTGCATCGGTTGCAGCGGCAGATCGATGCGAGCGGCGACCGCACGCTGCACACGCTGCGCGACGAACTCGCCGCGTATCCGGCGCCGGCCGGCCAGCCCGACGACACGCATGCGCGCGCCGACTTCGCGGATATCGCCGTGCCGCTGCGGCTGCGCACGGCCGCCGGCGAACTGACGTTCTTCAGCACGACGACCGTGTTCGGTACGCCGGTCGACGTGACGCTGTCGGAACTCGCGATCGAGGCGTTCTTTCCGGCGAACCCGGAGACGGTGGAGGCGATGCGGGCGCTGGCGGACGCGTTGCCGGCGTAATGGGCGGCTAACCCGCCGCATCCAGAAACGTCACGGCCTGCCCTGCCGGCTCCCCGTTCAGCTCGCCATCGCGCACCACGACCTGCCCGCGCACGACCGTATGCACGGGCCAGCCTGTGACCGTGCGCCCGTCATAGGGTGTCCAGCCGCTCACGCTGGCGATCCATTCGTCCCGGATGGTGCGACGCGCACGCAAGTCGACGATGCTGAAATCAGCGTCGTAGCCCGCCGCAATGCGCCCTTTCCCCGCGATGCCGAAGACGCGCGCCGGCCCGGCGCTGGTCAGGTCGACCAGCCGTTCGAGGCTCAGGCGCCCCGCCTGCACGTGATCGAGCATCAGCGGCAGCAGTGTCTGCACGCCGGTCATCCCGCTCGGCGACTGCGGATAGGGCCGGCGCTTTTCATCGCGCGTGTGCGGCGCATGATCGCTGCCGATCACGTCGACCACACCATCGCGAACGGCCTGCCACAGCGCGTCCTGATGATGCCGCTCGCGCACCGGCGGATTCATCTGCGCGAACGTGCCGAGCCGCTCATAGCAATCGGGCGCGTGCAGGCTCAGGTGATGCGGCGTGACCTCGACGGTCACGCGATGCCGGTGTCGCGCGAGGAACGCCATTTCCTCGGCAGTGGACACGTGCAGCACATGCAGCCGCCGACCCGTCTCGGCAGCCAGCCCGACGATGCGCCGCGTCGCCGCCAGCGCGCTTTCCTCGTCACGCCAGCGATGATGGTCCCGCACGTCGCCGCTCGCTTCCACGAGCGCCCGGCGTTCGCGCAGCCGCGCCTCGTCCTCCGCGTGCACGGCCATGCGCCGCCGCCCGTTGCGCACGATCCGGCGCAACACGGCTTCGTCATCGGCCAGCAGATCGCCGAACGAACTGCCCATGAAGACCTTCACGCCCGCGCAGCCCGGCAGGTTTTCAAGTACCGGCAGCCGTTCGGCGTTCGCGGCCGAGCCGCCGATATAGAACGCGTAGTCGCACCACGCACGGCCGCGCGCGAGATCCAGCTTGGCCTGCAGATCCTGCGCGGTCAGCGTCAGCGGATGCGTGTTGGGCATCTCGAAGATCGTCGTGACGCCGCCGAGCACCGCGCCGCGCGTGCCGGCCTCGAGGGTCTCCTTGTGCGTGAGGCCCGGTTCGCGGAAATGCACCTGGCTGTCGACGACGCCCGGCAACACGTGCAGGCCGCCGGCATCCAGCAGGACGTCGGCGCTCCACGTGCCGTGCAACGCGCCCAGCGCGACGACACGGCCGTCCACGCACGCGATGTCGATCCGCTCGGCCCCGTTGGGTGTCATCGCCGTGCCGCCGTGCACGAGCAGGTCGGCGTGGCGTCGCTGCAGCGCGTCGCTCACGCCCCCTTCGTGTCGGTTGCGCTCGTCCATGATTCAGAACTCGTTCTGGATGTGCTTGTAGCCCAGCACCAGCGCATTGTTCGTGCGTGCGACGTCCTCGGAGAAGTCGCTCGCGTCGGCCGTCACCTGCGGCATGGCCGCGAGATCGGTTTCCGGCCCGATGCGCTCGGTCGAACGCACGTAGAAACCCGGCGGCAGGTGGCAGCCGTCGACGACCGCGTTGTAGCGCACCACGCAGCCATCGTCGATGGTGCAGTTGAACAGCACGCTGTTGAAGCCGACGAACACGCCGTTACCGACCTTGCACGGCCCGTGGACGATCGCGCGATGCGCGATCGATGTGTGCCGGCCGATGGTGACGCTCGCACCCGATTTCGAATGAATCACCACGCCGTCCTGGATGTTCGAATGCGCACCGATCACGATCGGTGCGATCCGGCCGCCGGCATCCGTTTCGTCGGCGCGGATCACTGCGTACGGGCCGATGAACACGTTCTCCTCGACGATCACGAGCCCGCACAGAATGGCGGTCGGATCGACGAAGGCGCTTGGGTGAATCTGCGGCAGGTCGCCGCGCGGGTTCTTTCTGATCATCAGGATTCCTGCCTTGAAAGTGGACAGTCGCGCTTGATCCGCTCGAACAGGCCCGGATCGCGCCACTGTCCGGCGACGGCCGGCGCGAACACGATCGCGTCCAGGTCGATGCGGCCCATGCGCGGGTTGAACGCATCGTCGCGAAAGCACTGCGCGTAACCGGTATCGGTTTCGTGAACGATGATCGAATGCAGCCGAACGTCGGCTTCGCCGTTCGTCATGCGGGTGCTGGACAGCACCGCATCGACGAGGCGAAAGAACACGCGCGAGAACTGCTCGGCGCTCGGCGACACGGGCAGCAGCACCCAGCGCTCGGAATGCCGGCGCATGCTCTCGACGTAGCACGGGTCATCCTCCGCCCACAACGTCACTGCGTGATCGAACGCGTCGATCAGGTCGCGCACGTCACCCTTGAGCAGCCCGAAGTCGTAGATCATCTGCCCGCGATCCAGCGCGTGCGCTTCCAGCAGCAGCTCGACGCGGTACGAATGGCCGTGGATCGAATGTGAGCAGCGCCGCGTGCTGCAACCGCGCACGACGTGCGCGTTCTCGAAGCGGAACAATTTGCGGATCAGCATGCGTCGGCGCCTTCGCGCACCGGCGCGGCCCAGGCCACCGCATCGTGCGGATGCAGGCTTTCCAGATGGCGCACGTGCACGTGCGGGGTCGCATCGTGGCCGAGGTCATCCAGCGCGGCCCGGACGCGGCGGGCGGCATCCTCGACGAACATCAGGTTCCCGCCGTTCAGCACCGCGAACGCCTGCTCGTCCGCACGCTTGACGGCCGTCTGCACCGGCGTGCCGAGCGCGTGCTCGATACGATCGATCAGGTCGATCAGCCCCAGCGTCGCGCGATCGGCAGGCAGCGCCACGCTGACGACGGCCTCGCTGCGCTGGCTGTGCGGCGTGGCCGCCGTCGCGCGCCGTTTCAGCCACGCGGCGATCGCCGCCGGCGCCACGCGATCGTCGCGGCCGAATGCCGCCAGGAACGCCTGCTCGACCCAGTGCCGCGACAGCGCCGCGGAGCACGGGCACGTCGACGAATAGGCGACCGTCACCTGCGCGCGCAGTTCGAACCGGGAGCCGGTCAGCGTCGCGTCGATCCGGACCGGATAGCCTTTCCATCCGGCCAGCCCGTCCGTCACCAGCGCGGCGCGGCGTGCCAGCAAGTCGAAGCGCAGCCGTAGCCGCGCACGGCGTGTATCGCAGTCGCGATGGCTGTCGACCATCGCATCCAGCACACGCTGAAGGCCGGCCGGCGACAGTGCCGCGCCGTCGCCGAGCCCGTCGAGCAGACGGTACAGCCGCGACATGTGGATGCCCTTCACGTGCGGCGCAGGCAGATCGACCTGCACGTCGGCGCGCGCATGCACGTCGCGCCGGCAGCCGGGCTCGGCCACCGCAACGGGCAGGTCGATGCCCTGCATGCCGACCCATTCGAGCGGGCGGCCGCCCGGTGCGGCATCAGTCAGGGAAATATCGGGAAGGGGTGCGTTCATGCTCGGAATCCGGTGGAGCGCCTTCTCCATCCGGATCGATGCAGGAAGCGCGGTCAAGTCAGGGCCAGTCGCGAAACGGGTTGTCCCACGTGGTCCAGTGCTCGGGGCCGGTGGCCATCTCGGCGTCGGTCAGCAGACACGCGTCGAAGCGCGCGCGCAGCGCGGGCTCGTCCATGTCCATGCCGATCAGCACGAGTTCCTGCCGTGCATCGCCGACGTGTTCGTCCCAGCGCGCGCGGATCTGCGCGACGGCTTCCGGGTCCTGCGGCCAGCGCTCGGGCGGCATGGCCGCCCACCAGTAGCCAGCCGGCCCGTGCCGCGCGACCGCGCCGGCCTGCGACCACGAACCGGCGACGGTCGGGTGCGTGGCGAGCCAGAAGAATCCCTTCGAGCGCACGACGCCCGGCCATTCGCTTTCGACGAGATCGAAGAAACGCTGCGGATGGAACGGCCGACGCGCGCGATAGACGAAGCTGCGGATGCCGTACGCGTCGGTCTCGGGCGCGTGCGTGCCGCGCATCTCCTGCAGCCAGCCCGGCGCGCGCGAGGCTTCGTCGAAGTCGAACAGGCCCGTGTCGAGCACGCGTTCGAGCGGCACCTTGCCGAATTCGGCGATCTCGATCCGTGCGCGCGGGTTCAAGCCGCGCAGCAGCTCGACCAGCCGCTCGCGCGCGTTTGCGTCGATCAGGTCGATCTTGTTGATCACGATCACGTCGCAGAACTCGATCTGGTCGATCAGCAGATCGACGACCGTGCGCGCATCCTCCTCGCCCATCGATTCGCCGCGCGACTGCAGGCTGTCGCGCGACGCGTAGTCGCGCAGGAAATTGAACGCATCGACCACCGTCACCATCGTGTCGAGCCGCGCGACTTCGCCGAGGCTGCGGCCGTCCTCGCCTTCGAACGTGAACGTCTCGGCTACCGGCAGCGGCTCCGAGATGCCGGTCGATTCGATCACGAGCTGGTCGAACCGCCCTTCGCGCGCGAGCCGGTCGACCTCGATGAGCAGATCCTCGCGCAGCGTGCAGCAGATGCAGCCGTTGCTCATCTCGACCAGCTTCTCGTCGGTGCGCGACAACCCCGCGCCGCCGTCGCGCACGAGCGCGGCGTCGATGTTCACCTCGGACATGTCGTTGACGATGACCGCGACGCGCCGGCCCTCGCGATTGTTGAGGATGTGGTTGAGCAGCGTCGTCTTTCCGGCGCCGAGGAAGCCGGACAGGACGGTCACGGGAAGCCGCGTGGACGGGGGAAGTGCGGGGCTCATCGGGCGATTCCGGTCGAGGACGTTGGAAAGAGAATGATATATTGTATCGCAACGATATAACATATCATTTTGGGCGTCCAGCAGGCCGGTCGGGTTTTGTCCGGAGCGGGCCCCGCCCGCTCCGGTGTCGGTCCTTCAGGTATAGAGCGACGCCGGCGGCCACTCCCCGGCCAGTGCAAACCGGCCCACGTCGCGCAGCCGGTAGTCGAGCGGGTCGTGCAGCGTATGCGTTCGCGCGTTCCGCCAGAAGCGGTCGAGGCCGAGCGACGCGGCCGTCGCGCGCGCGCCGCAGGCGTCGAACAGCGCCTCGCCGTTCTCGAGCGCCGCGCGCTGCGCGACGATCTTCGCCTCCGATACCGCGAGCGCCACCTCGGCGCGCTCGTCCGCCGTCAGCGCATCCTGCCGCGCCCATGCTCGCTGCAACGCGGCGGCCGCGCGATCGGCCAGCGCCGCCGCGGCGATCGCCCGCACCCGCATGTCGCCGAAGCGCTGCAGCGTGTACGGATCGTCGCTCGCCTGCGCGACCTCCGACTGGATCCACGGGCGGCCATGCTTCAGCACGTAGTCGCGCGCTTCCGCCAGTGCGCCTTCCGCGAGCCCGACGAACAGGTTGGTCAGCACCAGTTGCGACACGAGCGTGCGCAGCGTCGCGCGCGGCGTCGGCGGCGCCTCGGAACGATGCAGCACCTCGTCCGGCGCGAGCGTCACGCCGTCGAAGCGCACGCTGCCGCTGTCGGTCTGGCGCTGGCCGATCGGATCCCAGTCTTCGTTGACCGTGATCCCCGCGCGATCGGTCGGCACCACGCCGAACACGGTGCGGCCCGTGTCCGGATCGTGCGCGGACACCGTCATCCGCTGCGAGCCGCGCGTGCCCGAACAGAAGCCCTTCACGCCATCGAGCCGGTAGCCGCCGTCGGGCGTCGCCGTGGCCACGAGCCGCGTGTCGAGCGGATTGACCGCATTGCCCCACCACCATTGCTGCTCGACCGTGCCGCGCAGGTAACGCTCGCGCTGCGCGGCATTGCCCCACACGTCGACGCTCACCACCTGCAGGCACTGGAACCCGACGAGATGCGCGAGCGCGCTGTCGACGCGCGCGATCTGCCGGATCGCATCGTATATCTCGGGCCAAGCGGCTTCCCGTCCGCCGAACGCACGCGGCACCGCGAGCGTCAGCAGGCCCGCATCGGCGAGCCACTGCTTCTCCTGCGCCGCATGACCACCCGCGCGGTCGCGCGCGGCGGCTGTGGTGCGCAACGCGTCGATCGCCCGCGCCAGCGCGGCGGGGTCGAAGGCGGGCGTATCGGTATCGGGCGCGAAGGTCGCCGGGCCGCGTGGATCGTTCATGCGACGGCTTCCTGCGCAACCGCTTCACCCGACAGCGGGACGAGCGCGTCGAGCGGGCGGCCGGTCAGCCGCGACAGGATCTCGCGCCGCCAGTCGTCGTAGATCGCGCGGTATTCGGCGATATCCGCGCCGAACACGTGCGCGGTATGCGCGTACTCGTCGTGCAGGTAACCGTCGAGCCGCGCCTGCGTTTCCTCGTCGGCCGCGATCACGCGATCGATCAGCGCGTCACGCTCGGCCGCCGGCAGCGCCTTCAACGTGTCGAACCACCACTGGACGATCTGCACGCGATGCCATTCCTCGTCCGGCCGGATCCGGTTCTCGCCGTGCTCGCGCATCGCGGAATCGCCGATGCGGCCGGTCTTGCGCTGGATCCACAGCTTCGCGAGGATGTGCAGCTCGTAATGCCACTCGAACGCGAGAAAGCCGGCGATGTCGCGCACCGCGATGTCGCCGATGCGCGCCCAGTGCGCGGCGACGAGCCGGTCGACTTCCTGCAGCGGATCACGCCCCGTCAGTTCGGTCACGCGTTCGCGGCCAATCACCGCGTGCGCGCCGTCGTCGCCGAGCTGGCGCGACAGGATCAGCTGGAAATGCGGATCGTCGCGGAACAGCGTGTCGATCGCCTTTGCGACGACCTGCACGATGAACAGGTCGTGCGACGCCATCTTCGTGTAGTAGTCGGCGACGGCAGCCAGCTCGTCGTCGTTGTGCGGCTCGCGCGGCGGCGTGGCGAGCTTGGCCGGGAAGTCAGGACGATGGCGTCGCGCCACGTCGAGAAACAGCGCTTCCTCGAATTGTCCGTTCCATTCGCGCGGCGCGCCGATGGGCAAGGTCATAGGTTCTTTCTCTCAGGATCATGAATGAAGCGAGCAGACGCTTGTGGCGTCGCTCAGGTACGCCGGGTCACACGTCGGACCAGGCGGTCGCCCGTGATTTGCACGGCCGAGACGAGCGCGATCAGGATCACGATCACGGTCGCCATGACGGTGGTGTCGAAACGCTGGTAGCCGTAGCGGATCGCGAGATCGCCGAGGCCGCCCGCGCCGACGGCGCCCGCCATCGCCGTCGAGCCGATCAGCGCGACGACGGTAATGGTGAAGCCGCCGAGCATGCCCGGCAGCGCTTCGGGCAGCAGCACGTGCCACACGATGTGGCGGCGCTTCGCGCCCATCGCGAGCGCGGCCTCGATCAGCCCGCGGTCGACTTCGCGCAGGCTCACCTCGGCGATCCGCGCGAAGAACGGGATCGCGGCGATCGACAGCGGCACGACGGCCGCCCAGACGCCGATCGTCGTGCCGATCAGCACGCGCGTGAACGGCAGCAGCGCGACGAGCAGGATGATGAACGGCGTCGAGCGGAACACGTTGACGAGCGCGCCGAGCACCGCGTTCACGCCACGCCGCTCGTAGATGCCGCCGGGCGCGGTCGTCACGAGGATCACCGCGAGCGGGATGCCGATCAGCGCGGCAATCGCGGCCGACGCGGCGACCATCGACAGCGTGTCGCGGATCGCATCGAGCAGTTCGGGCCACCAGAGGTCAAACATAGCCGAGCACCTCCGCGTGATTCGCGTGGCGGCGCGCGCGTTCGAGCAGCGCGGCAACCGCACCGCCGCGCGACGCCGGCTGGCCGGCGTCGTCCGCGTGCGGCGCTGCCGCGATCACGAGCCGCCCCTGCGCATGCCCCTGGATACGCTCGATCCCGCCGTGCAGGAACCGTACCGAGCCGCCGAGTGCCGCCGCAAGCGCGCCGACATCCGGCTCGCCGCCGCTCTCGCCCGTATAGCGGACGTCGAGCACGACCTGCGCGCCGTCGGGCAACGCGGCCTGCTCGGGCAGCGGCTGCACGCGCGCCGCCAGTTCGGCCGGCAGGTCGTGCACGAGCGTGCTGAGCAGCGCGCGCGTCGCGCCGTGGCGCGGATCGCCGAACACGCGCCACACGGGGCCGGTTTCGACGACTTCGCCCTGCTCGATCACCGCGACCGTGTCGCACACAGCGCGGATCACTTCCATCTCGTGCGTGATCAGCACGATCGTCAGCCCGAGGCGGCGGTTGATGTCGGCGAGCAGCGCGAGGATCGACTGGGTCGTCTCGGGATCGAGCGCCGACGTCGCCTCGTCGCACAGCAGCACCTCGGGATCGTGCACGAGCGCGCGGGCAATGCCGACGCGCTGCTTCTGCCCGCCCGACAGGCTGGCCGGATACGCGTCGCGCTTCGCGGCAAGCCCGACGAGCTCGAGCAGCGCCTCGACCTTGCGCACGCGCTCGGCCTTCGGCACGCCGGCGATCTTCAGCGGCAGCGCGACGTTCTCGAACACCGTCTTCGCGGACAGCAGGTTGAAATGCTGGAACACCATGCCGGTGCGGCGCCGCAGCGCGACGAGCCCGTCCTCGTCGAGCGCGCCGACATCGACGCCCTGCACGCGCACGCGGCCTGAGCTCGGCCGTTCGAGGCCGTTCACGAGCCGCAGCAGCGTCGACTTCCCTGCGCCGCTGCGGCCGATGATCCCGAAGACCTCGCCGCGCCGCACGTCGAGCGTCACGTCGCGCAGCGCGGCGGCGTGGCCGCGCGGCGTCGCGAACACCTTGCCGACCTGCTCCAGCGACACGGCGGCGCCGCCGGCCGATTCAGCCGATTCGGCCGACGCAACCGCTGCGTCATGCGTCGCGGCAGCGGTGCCGGCGCGCACGGCCGACGTATCGATGAAACCCAGCGTATCGAACAATTGCGTCATCGCTTCGCTCCGTCACGTTCACGCATGCGCGGGATGCGCGGGCTCGGCCACGGCGGCCGGCCGGTGCTGCGCGCCCGTGTGCCACGCGGGCAGGCGCGGGCCCGCGCCGAACAGCTTCTCGCGCAGCGTGGGCGCGGGATCGTAGTCTTCCTTGTAGACGCCGCGGTTCTGCAGCTCGGGCACGACCCAGTCGACGAAATCCTCGAACGACTCGGGCATCACGGTGCGCGTCAGGTTGAAGCCATCGATGCCGGTCTCGTCAATCCACGACTGCAGTTCGTCCGCGACCTGCGACGGCGAGCCGACGATCGGCGCATAGCGGCCGCCGAGCGACATCTGTTCGAGCATGCGGCGCACGGTCCACGTGCCGGTCGTGCTCTTGCGCGAGATCGCGTCGACGGCCGACTGGATCGAATCGGTCTTCACGTACGAGATCGGCTCATCGAGGCCGTACTTCGCGAAGTCGATGCCGGTCGAGCTCGCGAAATGCGCGAGGCCGGCTTCGGCGCTCGCGTAGCGCCGGTATTCGTCGAATTTCTCGCGTGCCAGAAGTTCGGTTTCCGCCGTCACGACGCTCACGCCGGCAAAGATCTTGATCGACGCCGGGTCGCGGCCCTGCCGTGCAGCGGCCGCGCGAATGTCGAGTGTCGCCGCGCGCGCAGCGGCCTTGCTTTGCCCGTTCACGAACACGCATTCCGCGTGACGCCCCGCGAACTCGACGCCGCGCGCGGACGAACCGGCCTGGTACAGCACCGGCGTGCGCTGCAGCGACGGCTCGCTCAGATGAATCGCGTCGATCGAATAGAACGGCCCGTCGTGCTTCACGCGCCGCACCTTGCCCGGCTGCGCGAACACGCGCGCCTTCGCATCGCGGATCACCGCATCGTCGTCCCAGCTCTGTTCCCACAGCTTGTAGACGACGTCCATGTAGTCGTCCGCGCGCTCGTAGCGGTCGTCGTGGCCGATCTGCTGCGCGAGGCCCATGCCGCGCGCGGCGCTGTCGAGATAGCCGGTGACGATGTTCCAGCCCACGCGCCCTTTCGTCAGGTGATCGAGCGTCGACATGCGGCGCGCGAACAGGTAAGGCGGCTCGTAGGTGAGGTTCGCGGTCACGCCGAAGCCGAGGTGCCGCGTGACCTGCGCCATCGCGGGCACCAGCAGCAACGGATCGTTGACGGGCACCTGCACCGATTCGCGCAGCGCGGTGTCGGGCCCGCCGCCGAACACGTCGTACACGCCGACGATGTCCGCGAGGAAGATCCCGTCGAACTTGCCGCGTTCGAGCGTCTTCGCGAGGTCGGCCCAGTAGTCGAGATCGGTGTAGTGCGCGGAGCGGTCGCGCGGATGCGTCCACAGCCCGTGGTTGATGTGCCCGACGCAGTTCATGTTGAACGCGTTGAGCAGGATCTTCTTGCGGTTCGCCGTCGTCATGCCGCCTCCGTTACCACGCGATCGCGTACAGCGAGCCGAACGCGTTGTCGAGCGCCTTGCGCACCGCCGGCGAGTGCTGGTAGATCGAGATGAACTTGCGGATGCGCGGATCATTCACGCTGTCCGGCCGCACGACCCACTGGATCGCGAAGATCTTGTTCTCGGTGCCGTCGAACAGCAGCGCGCTGTTCGGGTCGGTCGTGCCGGCGAGCTTGATGAAGCTCGGGTAGCCCTGCGCGAGATCGACGTCGTCGAGCGAGCGCGCGAGCTGCGACGCTTCGAGCGGGATGATCTTCAGGTGCTTCGGGTTCGACACGATGTCGTGCGTCGTCGCGCGGTAGTCGGCGCCCGGCGTCAGCGTGATGAGCCCCGCGCGCTGCAGCAGCAACAGCCCGCGCCCGCCGTTCACCGGATCGTTCGCGATCGCGACTTTCGCGCCGTCCTTCAGCTCGCTGAAGCTTTTCACCTTCTTCGAATAGAGGCCGATCTTCATGATCGTTCCGGGCGCGATCGACACGAAGTTGTAGCCGCCCTGCTTGTTCGCGTTCTCGAGGAACGGGATGTGCTGGAAGTAGTTGACGTCGATGTCCTTGTTCGCGAGCGCCGCGTTCGGCGTATTCCAGTCGGTGAACTCGACGATCTTCACGTCGAGCCCCTGCGCCTTCGCCTCCTTCGCGGCGACCTTCAGCGCTTCGATCTGCGGGCTGGTCGAGATGCCGACCTTCAGCGGCGCGGTGTCGGCGTGCGCGCCATTGAGCAATGCGACGCCAAGCACGGCGGCGGCCAGCAGGCGCGCGACGCGGCCGGCGGAAAAGCGGGCGGAAAAAACGGCATGCAGCATGAAACCACTCTCCTGTCCAAAGACGGTATCGATGGATGAGCGACGCCGCGGCGAACGCACGGGCGTTCTCCGGACAGAGGTCAAACGCATCGGAAAAGATCAGCCGATGATAGAGAGCGGCGCGGGGGCGGTCTACGAAGCGTTTGTGCGAAGAAAATCGCGCGCGGCGATATGGCGGAAGCCATGCGGGATCAGGGGCACGACCGGGCGCCCGGCCGGCCGGCTGGCCGAAATCTCGGCCTGGGCGGCGGGCGAATTCCGAAATCTCGGCCAGCCCGTCGGGCCGATCTTTCAGCAGACGAAACAAACCCCTTATGAATCAATGAATTAAAAATATTCCGGCAGGCCGGATTTCTGGCACGGGGGTTGCGTAATAGACGGCACACGATGCCGCGAAGCCATGCAGGCATACCAACATCAGGAGACACGTCTTGCAGACCTCTATCCATACCCCGTCCCATCCGGAGCCGGTTTCCGATGCCGTCGCCGCCCCGCGCGAGCGCTTCTGGCCGGAAGGCTGGTGGAAACTGATGGAAATCCGCATCGGCATCATTCCGCTGCCCGTCTACTTCATCCTGCTCGCGCTGATCGTCGGCTTCTCGGTGACCGGCAAGGTACCCGGCGAGATCTCGATGGCGATCGCGGTGCTCGCATTCTTCGGCTTCACCTGCGCGGAACTGGGCAAGCGCCTGCCGCTCTTGCGCAACATCGGCGCGGCCGCGATCTTCGCGACCTTCGTGCCGTCGGCGCTCACGTACTACCACGTGCTGCCGAAACCGGTGCTGAACCTGACCGTCGAATTCACGAAGTCGACCAACTTCCTGTACCTGTTCATCGCGTCGATCATCGTCGGCAGCATCCTGAGCATGGATCGCCGCGTCCTGATCCAGGGCTTCGTCAAGATCTTCATCCCGCTCGCGGCCGGCTCGGTCGCGGCCGCGATCGTCGGCACGGCGGTCGGCACCGCGCTCGGGCTCGGCGCGCGCCACACGCTGCTGTACATCGTCGTGCCGATCATGGCGGGCGGTGTCGGCGAAGGTGCGATTCCGCTGTCGATCGGGTATTCGGAACTGATGCACCTGCCGCAAGGCGAGATGTTCGCGATGGTGCTGCCGCCGGTGATGCTCGGCAGCCTGACCGCGATCATCCTGTCGGGCGCGCTCGACATGATCGGCAAGCGCTTCCCGCACCTGACCGGCAACGGCCGCCTGCAGGTCGGCGAATCGGGCGACATGACGCCCGAGAACGAGGAAATCCGCGGCCACGTCGACGTCTCGCACATCGCGGGTGCCGGCATCACGGCGATCACGCTGTACCTGGTCGGCCTGATGGCGCACAAGCTGTTCGGCCTGCCCGCGCCGGTCGCGATGCTGTTCCTCGCGGTGCTCGTGAAGCTCGCGCGTGCGGTGTCGCCGCCGCTGCAGGAAGGCGCGTTCGTCGTCTACAAGTTCTTCTCGACCGCCGTCACGTATCCGCTGCTGTTCGCGATCGGCGTCGCGATGACGCCGTGGGACAAGCTGACCGCCGCGTTCACGATCGTCAACGTGGTCACGATCGTGTCGACCGTCGCGACGCTGATGGGCACCGGTTTCGTGGTCGGCCGCCTGATGAAGATGTACCCTATCGACACCGCAATCGTGAACGCCTGCCACAGCGGGCAAGGCGGCACCGGCGACGTCGCGATCCTGACTGCCGCGAACCGGATGCAGCTGATGCCGTTCGCGCAGATCGCGACGCGTATCGGCGGCGCGATCGTCGTCACGGTCACGCTGATCCTGATCGCCCACTTCGGATGACGCGCCGCCGCGCGCACCGTCGCGCAGGCCGCTTTGCACGCGCCGCCGCCGGCCCAGCCGGCGCGCGGCGCGCGTCGTTCGGGGCGTCGTTTCGGACGTCGTGCCGTGCGGACGATTGCGGGCTTCGATGAGGGCGAACGTGCAGAAGAGCTTCAAGGGAATCCCGTGGTGGGGCTGGGCATCGGCCGGCGTGCTGTATGTGTGCGTGGCGGCCGCGGCCGTCGATTTCGCGTGGGAACGCGCGATCGACGCGCTCGAGGAAGCCGGCGCGCACCGGCTCGACCTGTATGCGTCGAGCCTGAAGAGCGAGCTCGGCCGCTTCGAGATCCTGCCCGGCCTGGTCGCGCGGCAGGACGGCGTGCGCACGATGCTGAAAGCCGCGCCGCACGACGCCCCCGCGCTCGTGCACACGGTCAACACCTACCTCGAAGCGGTGAACCGCGACGCAGGCAGCGGCGCGGTCGATGTGATCGACCTGCAGGGTGACGTGATCGCCGCCAGCAACTGGAACGAGACGCTCAGCTTCGTCGGCACCAACGTGTCGTACCGGCCGTACTTCAAGGACGCGCTCGCGCGCGGCAGCGGCCGCTTCTTCGGCATCGGCACCAACACCGGCGTGCCGGGCGTCTACTTCGCCAGCGCGGTGCGCGACGCGGGCGTGCCGATCGGCGTGGCCGCCGTGAAGATCAGCGTCGATCCGCTCGAATCGGCGTGGCGCGCGCCGGGCGTCGCCGCGATGGTCGTCGACCGCAACGGCGTGGTCGTGATCTCGACCGAACCCGCATGGAAATTCACCGCGCTGCGCCCGATCACCGCGCAGCAGCAGCACGACATCCAGGCGTCGCGGCAATACGCGGGCCGCACGGTCGACGTGCTGCCGTACCGCCATATCGGCGACCGCAGCGCGGCCGCGTGGTTCGGCACCTTCCCCGATACGCGCCACAGCGGCCGCACCACGCGCTATCTCGTGATGTCGCGCCCCGCGCCGCAGGCCGGCGATTCGCTGATGGTGCTGCTCGACATCGCGGGCGCGCGGCGCCAGCAGCAGACGGCCTTCGTGTTCGTCACCGGCGCGTTCCTGATCGCCGCGCTGCTGGCCGGCTACGCGATCCAGCGACGCCGGGCGATCGTCGCGCGGCTGAACGCGCAGGACGCGCTGCGGCGCGCGAACGACCAGCTCGAGCTGACCGTCGCGCAGCGCACGGCCGCGCTGACGGCCGCGAACGAACGGATGCAGCGCGAGATCGTCGAGCGCGAGCGCACCGAGCAGCGGCTGCGCGCATCGCAGCAGGAAGTCGTGCATGCGGGCAAGCTTGCGGTGCTCGGGCAAATGGCCGCCGGCCTCACGCACGAGCTGAACCAGCCGCTCGTCGCGATCCGCACGCTGTGCGACAACGCGCGCACGTTCTTCGAGCGCGGCCAGCCTGCGCCGGCGCTCGCCAATCTCGAACGGATCGGCAAGCTCGTCGACAGCATGGCGGTGCTCACCGGCGAGCTGAAGACCTTCGCGCGCAAGCCCGACGTCGAGCGCGTCGCGGTGTCGCTGAACGAGGCCGTCGCGCATGCGCGGCTCATCTACGATGCGCGGATCCGCGACGAAGGCGTACAGCTCGACGTGAACATCGCGCCCGGCACCGCCGTGTCGGCCGAGTCGAGCCAGTTGCAGCAAGTGATCGTGAACCTGCTCGGCAACGCGCTCGATGCGGTGCACGATGCGCCCGTGCGCCGCATCGTCATCGAGGCCGCCGGGCCGGACGAGGCCGGCCGCGTGCGCTTCACGGTGGCCGACAGCGGCGCGGGCATCGCGCCCGACGTGCTGCCGCACCTGTTCGAGCCGTTCGTCACGACCAAGCTGCGCGGCCAGGGCCTCGGACTCGGCCTCGCGATCACGTCGCGCATCGTCGAGGCGTTCGGCGCGAAGATCGCCGCGACGAACCGCGACGAAGGCGGCGCGCAGTTCAGTATCGAATTCGCGGCGGCCACGCTGCAAAGGACAGAGCATGGAAGATGAGATTCGGGTGCTGGTCGTCGAGGATGATGAAAACGTCCGGATCGGCGTCGAGCAGGCGGTAGCGCTTGCCGGCTTCGCAGTTGACGCGTTCGCGTCGGCCGCCGACGCGCTGCATCACGTCGCGCCCGGCGCGCCGGTCGTGATCGTGTCGGACGTGCGGATGCCGGGCATCGACGGGCTGCAGCTGCTCGATCGCGTGATGGCCATCGACGCGCAGATCCCGGTCGTGCTGATCAGCGGCCATGCCGACATTTCGACGGCCGTCGGCGCGATGCAGGTCGGCGCGTACGACTTCATCGAGAAGCCGTTTTCGTCGGACGTGATCGCGGGGCGCGTCGCGCGCGCGGTCGAGAAGCGCCGCCTGACGCTCGAGGTGCAGGGGCTGCGCGCGGCGCTGAACAACTGGCAGGGCATCGAGGCGTTCGTGCTCGGCAAGTCGCCCGCGATGGCCGACGTGCGCAAGAAGATCCTGCGCCTCGCCGATACGTCGGTGTCGGTGCTGATCACCGGCGAGACGGGCACCGGCAAGGAGCTGATCGCGCGCAGCCTGCACGACTTCGGCGGCCGGCGCGACGCGCATTTCGTTGCGGTGAACTGCGGCGGCCTGCCGGAACAAGTCTTCGAGAGCGAACTGTTCGGCCACGAAGCCGGCGCATTCACCGGCGCGATCAAGAAGCGCATCGGCAAGATCGAATGGGCGGACGGCGGCACGCTGTTCCTCGACGAGATCGAGACGATGCCGATCCCGCTGCAGGTCAAGATGCTGCGCGTGCTGCAGGAGCGCGTGGTCGAGCGGCTCGGTGCGAACGAACTGATTCCGGTCGACTGCCGCGTGGTGGCCGCGTCGAAGGCCGATCTCGCCGAGCTCGCGGCCGACGGCCGTTTTCGCGCGGACTTGCTGTATCGCCTCAACGTCGCGCAGATCGAACTGCCGCCGCTGCGCGAGCGGCGCGAGGACGTGCCGCTGCTGTTCGAACACTTCGTGCTCGCGGCCGCGCGCCGCTTCGGGCAGCCGGCGCCGGTCGTCACGGCTGCGCAGGTGTCCGAACTGATGACGCATGCGTGGCCCGGCAACGTTCGCGAGCTGCAGAACGTGGCCGACCGCTTCGTGCTCGGGCTGACCGGCGACAGCCTGCTGTCGTCCGGCGGCACGCCGGCCGCGGGCGGCACGCTCGCGGAGCAGCTCGCGTATTTCGAGCGGATGCTGATCGAGGACATGCTGCAGCGTCACAACGGCAACGTCGCGGACGCAAGCGAAGCGCTCGGGATGCCGAAGAAAACGCTCTATCACAAGCTGCGCAACCTGCGGATTCCCGCGCGCGGCGATGCGGCTGCCGATGGCGGCGAATGACGCGAACGAGGACACGCACGGCATGGATCGCATCGAAGTCACCGAACAGGGCCGCATTACCGGCCACCTGATCCGCGGCGTCACGCACGCGCAGAAAACCTTCCGTCCGAGCGACTGGCCCGAGCGGCTCGCGGGCGTCATCACGCTGTTCGTCGGCGAACGGCGGCCCGGCTATCCTTGCGCGCTGTCGCGGCTCGCGATGCCCGTCGTCGACGGCAACGTCAAATGCCTGTTCGTGTCGGACGAATTGCGCAGCGTGTGTGCGGACGCATTCGATTTCGCGATGCAGTTCGCGGCCGACAACGACCTCCCCGTCGTGCTTCAGACCGCGCCCGCGCTGGCGGTGCGCTGACGCGTGAGCCGCTTTCGCGGCGGCTCACGGCCTTCCTTTTCCCTGGTTTCGATGCGCGGTTGCGCAGGCCGCCGCACGCCCTTTTCCGGCCTTTCGGGCGCCGCGACCAATCGTTAGACGATTGAAAGCATCGACACCCATCCCCTTCCGACAAGGCTTTGCGGCCGAGCCATCAATAAAATTGATCGTCACGATGAAAATTATGCGTTTTCCTTGCAGGTCGCCGTGATGCATAGTTGCGTCGTGTTGACGCACCTTTGAGTCTTTCAGTCATGAACATGCGAATCGAGCCTTCGGTGCTCGCGAACCCCGACCTGCAATTTGCGACGCTTTCGTCAGGCATCAGCCTGCCGTATGTCGAGCGGGGCAGCGGCGCGCCGATGGTGTTCGTGCACGGCTCGCTGTGCGACTACCGCTACTGGGATCCGCAGCTCGCCGCGCTGTCGGCCCACTACCGCTGCATCGCGCCGAGCCTCAGCCACTACTGGCCGGCCGTCGAAGCAGGCATCCAGGACGAGTTCAGCTGGCAGAACCACGTCGACGAGCTCGCCGAATTCATCGACGCGCTCGATCTCGGCCCCGTGCATCTGGTCGGCCACTCGCGCGGCGGCAGCGTCGCGTTCAACGTCGCGCGCCAGCATCCGCACCTCGTCGAATCGCTGACGCTCGCCGATCCGGGCGGCCCGCTGCAACAGCCGGGCGTGCGCGAAGCCGCGCTGCCGGCCGCTGCGATCGCGCTGCGCACGCAGGCCGTGAACCTGATCGGGCAAGGCGAAGTGGAAGCCGGCCTCGAGATGTTCGTCGATTCCGTGAGCCTGCCGGGCGCGTGGAAGAAAAGCACGTCGCGCTTCCGCACGATGGCGATCGACAACGCGAGCACGCTGCCGAAGCAATTGCGCGACCCGCTGCCCGCGTATTCGCAGCACGCGGCCGGCGATATCGCATGCCGCACGCTGCTGATCGACGGCCAGCGCAGCCCGAAAATGTTCCGCAACAACGTCGATACGCTGTCGCAGTGGATCGGGAATGCGCAACGGCAGACGGTTGCCGGCGCATCGCACGGGATGAATGCGGCGAGCCCCGCCGTGTTCAACCGCTTCGTGCACGAGTTCGTCACCGCGTAAGTGCTCCCGGGCGGCTTCTGAGCCGCCCGTTCTCCTCGCTGTTCAATGACGATGCGGATACGCGCCGCATCGCCGCTTCATCAACCGCCGTGCGTCACCGGCGCGTCCGTTCCGTCAATCTGCCTGCGCAATTCCGCGAGTGCGGCTTACCGCACTGCCGGCTCCGCCTTGCGCGTGACCGAATCCGGCAACCCGAACACGCTGTCGAACGCCCAGTTGTACGTGAACGTGAAGATCGGGAAGAACACGATCAGCACCGCGTCGTACAGGAACGCCTGCAGCAGCGATACGTCGAGCCACCACGCGATCAGCGGGATCAGGAACGTCACGAGCGCGACCTGGAAGCCGATCGCATGCAGCACGCGGCGCCCGACCGTGCGCGTCGTCGCAGCACTACGCCGCTCCCACGCCTCGAACGCGAGGTTGTACAGGAAGTTGACGGTAACGCCCGTCGTCGAGATCATCACGCCCATCAGGCCGCTCGTCGCGACGCTCGCGCCGCTCAGCATGCCGAGCACCGACGATGCGATCAGGATGCCGAGCACCTCGAACATCACGACGTAGACTATGCGTCTCTTCCACCCTTGCATGACCATCCACCTTCTGTCGAACAAGGTGGCGAGACTATCAGCGGGTAGCGTGTCCGCAAAAGTCAGGTCCTTTCAATTTTTCTGACAGGAGGCTCGGCGCATGCTGACCAGCGACCACATCGACATGCTGCTGACCGTCATCGACAAAGGCTCGTTTTCCGCCGCCGCGCGGGCGCTCGGCCGCACGCCGTCGGCAATCAGCATGGCGATCGCGAACCTCGAGGCCGAACTCGATCTCGTGCTGTTCGATCGCGGCACGCGCGAACCGACGCCAACCGCCGCGATGATCGCGCTGCTGCCCGATGCGCGCTCGATCGCCGAGCAGTTGCAGGTACTGCGCGCCCATGCACAACACCTGTCGGAAGGTGTCGAAGACACGTTGCGGCTCGGCGTCGCGGCCGAAATCGACCCGGCGCCCGTCGCTCGCGCACTGACAGCGGTCGCCGAAAAGTATCCGGCGCTTGCAATCAGCGTCGTCACGGCGCCGCAAGACGCGATCGTCGACGCGCTGCATCGCACCGCCGTCGATCTCTGCGTGGCGTACTGCGGGCTCGACCTTCATCCGCAGGAGCAGATTCATGCGCTGTGGACCGAGACGCTCATCGCAGTCGCCGCGCCGAACCATCCGGCGATCGCCGAAGGCGCGCGACCCGAAGCGATCGAGCGGTTGTCGGGCTTTCGGCAGATCGTGATCGCCGATCCCGAGCGGCCGCTGACCGACGTGCGGCCGTTGATCGGCAATCGCACGTGGAAGGTGACCGACATGGCCACCGCGATCGCACTCGTCAAGGCCGGACATGGCTGGGCGAATTTGCCGGCCTCCGTGATCGGCCGATACGTTGCAGACGGCGAACTCGCGCCGCTCGTGTTCGCGAACATCCGCAACGGGCTGTCGTTGCCCGTGTATCTGCGCCGGCCGAAGCATACGGGGCTCGGCAAGGCCGCGAGCGAGCTGGTGCGGGCACTGCGGGTGGAACGCGACGACGCCTGAGCAGAACCGCCGGCGGCGGCACGCTATCGCCTGCGCTTCGCCTTCGTCGCGCGAGGCGGTTTCCCGGTCGCACTGCGACGCGTCGCCGCCCCCGCGAACATCGTCATGTCGCGCAGCAGGCAGTTCAGCAACGTATCGGCCGCGACGCCAAGCGGCCGCCCCACCTTCACGAGCAGCCGCGCTTTCGCGGAATCGAACAACGGATGCGCGATCGGCAGCGCGACGAGTTCGCCGCTCTCCAGTTCGCGATAGGCCGCAAACGCGCCGATCAGCGTGATCCCGTCGTGGCGCTTCACGAAATGGCGCAACACCGCGAGGGAATTGGTCGTCAGCGTCGGCCGGATCGGCAGGTTCTCCGTGTAGGCGAGCATCTGCGCGACCTGACCGAGGCCGAACGCCGGCGGCATCAGCGCGAGCGGATATTCGCCGAGTTCGTGCGCGCGCACCGCGCCGCCCCGCACCGCGAGCGGATGGCCGGCATGAACGAGCGCCACCACCGGCTGCGACGACGTGGCGAGATATTCGATCTCCGCATGGGCCGGCGGGTTGTACGCAAGCCCGATGTGCGCGCGGCTCTCCGCCACTTCCTGCAGCACGTTGTTGACCGGCAGGACGTCGACGATCACGTCGAGCTTCGGATAACGCATGCAGAAATCGGTGAGCACCTCGTCCATCAGCACGTCGACATAACCCTCGCTGGTGACGATGCGCACGTGGCCGGATTGCAGCCGCCGCAGTGCCTGCAGGCGCTCCTCGAACAATTCCTGCTGCGAGCGGCACCCGCGCCAGTACTCGAGCAGATGCGCGGCTGCCTCGGTCGGCTGCACGCCGCGCGCCTGCCGCTCGAACAGCTCGACGCCGATCTCCTCCTCGAGCAGACGGATCTGCCGTGTGATCACGGACGGCGCGGTGTTGATGCTGTCGGCCGCGCCGCGGATGGAGCCGTGGGTCAGCACCTCATGGAAGTAGCGCAGGCGGCGCTGGTTGAGTTCGCGCATGGCGTGTCCGGTCAGCGTGACGTGTGCGTGGCGATGGGGCGATCGTTGCCCGGTGAGCAACATTAGATCACTTAAGTTGCTATTGCTGTGCTTTTTCGGCGCTCCGACGATGCGGCAATCGGAACCCATCCCGCAACACGCTCACGCCACCGGAGAAAGACATGTCCGCCGTCCCGTCCTCCCGCCATACGGTTGCGCACGACAGCGCGCCGGTGCAGGCGCTGTACCGCAAACTGAACTGGCGCCTGCTGCCGCTGCTGTTGCTCTGCTATACGTTCGCGTATCTGGATCGCGTCAACATCGGCTTCGCGAAGCTCCACATGCAAAGCGCGCTCGGCTTCTCCGACGCGGCCTACGGCCTCGGCGCGGGCATTTTCTTCCTCGGCTACGTGCTGTTCGAGATTCCGAGCAACCTGATGCTGCCCCGGATCGGCGCGCGCAAGACCATCAGCCGGATCATGGTGCTGTGGGGGCTGACATCCGCCGCGATGATGTTCGTGCACGACACCACGTCGTTCTACGTGCTGCGCTTCCTGCTCGGCGTGTTCGAAGCCGGCTTCGCGCCGGGCATGATCTTCTACCTGACCTATTGGTACGGCCCGCGGCGCATGGCCGGCGTGATGGCCGTCGTGATGCTGGCCGGGCCGATCGGCGGCATCGTCGGCTCGCCGCTGTCGACCTGGCTGATGACCGCCCTCGACGGCACGCACGGGCTGGCCGGCTGGCAGTGGATGTTCGTCGTCGAAGGCCTGCCGTGCGCGTTGCTCGGCCTGTTCGTCCTCAAGGTGCTGGCCGACCGGCCCGCCGATGCCGCGTGGCTGACCGACGACGAAAAAAGCCTGCTCGCGTCCGAACTGCACCCGCCGTCGTCCGGCCACCAGGCGTTCGGGCAGGCGGCGCGCGACCCGCGCGTCTACCTGCTGGCCTTCGCCTACTTCACGATGATCTGCGGGATCTACGCGGTCAGCTTCTGGCTGCCGTCGATCCTCAAGGCGAACGGCGTGACCGACACGATGCAGATCGGCTTCTACTCGATGATTCCGTATATCGCCGCCGCAGGCGCGATGCTCGCGATCGGCCGTCGCTCGGATCGACTCGGCGAACGCCGGCTGCACAGCGCGGTGTCGGCGCTGATCGGCGCGGCCGCGCTGGCCGCCGCGACCTTCTCCGACGGCAACCTCGCGATATCGCTCGTCTGCATGACGATCGCGACGGCGCTGACGTGGGCGGCCTACACCGTGTTCTGGGCGATCCCGTCGCAATACCTGACGGGTAACGCGGCCGCCGGCGGCATCGCGCTCATCAACACGATCGGCCTGATCGGCGGCTTCCTCAGCCCGACCGTCATCGGCGAGATCCGCACCGCGACCGGCAGCATGCAGGCCGGGTTGCTGGTGATCGTCGCACTGATGGTCGCAGGCGCCGCGACGCTGATCATGAACCGCCTGCCGGTCGCGACGCGCTGATACGGCGCATCGCCCCAGTTACCCCATACGGCGCCGTACGGCCGGCTCCTGCCGATAGCCGCGCGCCGCCTGCACCGACCGTTTTCCAGGAATCAGACTCATGACCACACGCATCCTGATTGCCGGTTTCCAGCATGAAACCAACACCTTCGCGCCGACCAAGGCCGCCTATGCGAACTTCGAACGCGGCGAAGGCTTTCCCGCCATGGCGCGCGGCGCGGACGTGCTTGCGCTGCGCGACGTCAACATTCCGGCAGGGGGCTTCATCAATGCAGCGGCACGGCACGGCTGGGCGTTGCAGCCAGTGATCTGGGCAGGCGCGAGCCCGTCGGCGCATGTCACCGAGGATGCGTTCGAACGGATCGCCGGCGAGATTGTCGACGCGGCGCGGCGCGGCGGCTTCGATGCGGTGTATCTCGACCTGCACGGCGCGATGGTCGCCGAGCATACCGACGACGGCGAAGGAACCCTGCTCGAACGCGTACGCCACGCGGTCGGCCCGGCCGTGCCGGTGGTCGCGTCGCTCGACCTGCACGCGAACGTCACCGAACGGATGTTGAGCTGCGCCGACGCGCTGGTCGCCTTTCGGACGTACCCGCACGTGGACATGGCCGAGACCGGCGAGCGCACGGCCGTGCTGCTCGAACGCCTCCTCGCGGGCGGCGACCCGTTACGTCGCGCCGCACGGCGGCTGCCGTTCCTGATCCCGATCAACGGAATGTGCACGCTGCTCGATCCCGCGCGCGAGATGTACGCGTGCCTCGCGGCGCTGGAGACGGACGGCGTCGCATCGCTGTCGTTCGCGCCGGGTTTTCCGGCAGCGGATTTCCCCGAGTGCGGGCCGGTGGTCTGGGGCTATGGCGACGCCGGCGCAGTCGACGCGGCCGTGCAGGCGCTGTACGACAAGATGCTGGCCGACGAAGCGCAGTGGCAAGTCCCGTTCCTGTCGCCCGACGACGCGGTGCGCGAAGCCATGCGGCTCGCGGAAGGCGCGAGCCGGCCCGTCGTGATCGCCGACACGCAGGACAACCCGGGGGCGGGTGGCGATTCCAATACGACCGGCCTGCTGCGCGCGTTGCTGCGCAACGGCGCGCAAGACGCAGCGCTCGGCCTGCTATGGGATCCGGCCGCAGCGGCGGCGGCGGCGCGGGCCGGTGTCGGTGCGCGCATCGAACTGTCGCTCGGCGGCTCCGGCGTACCCGGCGACGAGCCGCTTCGCGGACACTTCGAGGTCGTCGCGGTATCGGACGGCGTGTGCCGCTACGACGGGCCGATGATGAACGGCATGCTGGCCGACGTCGGGCCGGTCGCCTGCCTGAAGATCGACGGCGTGCGGATCGTCGTCAGTGGCGGCAAGGCGCAGATGCTCGATCGCAATCTGTACCGCGTGGGCGGCATCGATCCGGAAGCGATGAAAATCCTCGTCAACAAGAGTTCGGTGCATTTCCGCGCCGACTTCCAGGGCATCGCGCACGCCATCCTGATCGCGAAGGCGCCGGGACCGATGCAAGCCGACCCGGCCGACCTGCCGTGGACGCGGCTCGCGCGCGGCATCCGAACGAGGCCGATGGGCGACGCGTTCGCGGGCGCGTGACGCGTGCATGTCCAGACGGACGGACACGTGTCACACCCGCGTATCCGGCACCGCAGTCAAAGGCCCCGTTCCGTCCCGGGTCCTGCGGGCGGCAGTGCCTGACCGGCGCGGACGGCGTCCGCACCGCTGGAAGGTGCCGGCACGGATTGACCATTAGTTGCAACATGGCGATGTGCGACATCCCTCCATCAAAGGGGCATTGCAATGCCCCCTTGCCCGCCTCCCCCACCGATACATTCACGTGCTGAGTGTCCGCAACTCTCCACGCGCAATGCCCCAGGCGGTGCGCAGGAACAAGGCCGCAATCACGAGACTGGCCAATCCGAGCAGCACGGCAGCAATGGCATCCGCCGACGGGTGTTGCGCGAAGCCCGCATATTTCAGCGCCGCCACGGCAGACGCCGCCAGCGGAAAACTGACGGCCCACCACGACACGCGAAACGGGCAGCAACGGCCCAGATGCCACAGGCGTGTGACGAGCACGGCCAGCACGAAAAGCATCACCATGTAGAGGCCCGTGGCGAAATCGTCGATCACGCCCGTGGTGGCCACGTAGGCCGAAAATCCGACCGCGAATGGCGCGCACAGGATCAGAAGCGATGGCCGCATCGCATCGGGAAAGGGTTCGGCGAACATCAGGCGCGACACGATCATCGTGAACAACGGCACCGCGAAAAACAGGCCGACCGCTGTCCCGAATGCCATCAATCCGTGCATGCCGTGCGCCCAGCCCAGCGCGGGTGCAGCCAGCGGAATATCGAGCATGCCGACGACGGGAACGATCCAGGCCGGCGTTGCATGTTCGGGCTGCTGTCGTACGCTGATCCAGCGCATGACCATCCACCACGCGAGCAGCGTCATGCCCGCGACACCGATACACCAGAGAACACGCGCCAGCAGCAGATGCTGGTCCACCAGCAACAGCGGGATCAACAGAAGACTGATCATCGGCGCGCCGAACATGTTGCCTGCGATCGGATGCGCGAATTCCGCGCGCACCCGGTCGGGATGAATCGCCAGCTTCGCAAGATAGGCGGCGGCGAGCACCACGAATACAGCCAGCGCGATCGCGCCGACCACCTGTGCCACCCACGATGGCGCGCCGAAATGAACCTGTGCGAGCCGCCAGGCGACGGCCAGTCCGGTCAGCCCCATCACCGAACCGAACAGGGCGATGGGCAAATGGGCGAGCGTACTGCCCGAATCCAGGGCGGTGGAGGTGGGTACGGCGGTCATCATCGTGTTCTCCCGGAAAAAACGATCGACTCGGCTTGCGCGCCAGGCGCGGCAACCGCATCCCCGACACGCACGAAACAAGTCATGGCGCGAATCATTCGGTGAATGCGACAGGTGTTCCGGTTCGACATGATGTCCTTGAGCGGCGGTCGTGACAGAGTCGCTAGTATGCGCAGCGCGTCGATATCTTTTGCGCTATTCCGTCTTGATATTTAGCGAATTCGTCTCATGGATGCGCGATCACGACAGGCCGCGTCAGCGCAGCCCCATGAGCGATATCGGCATGACCGTGGGCGCGACCGGTCCGAAGCGACGTCCGGAACGATAAAAAAAACCCGATCCGCGTCGCCACGGATCGGGGTTGTTCAGGCCGCGCTGGCAGCGGCGGCCCGACACGGGCCGTCATGCGCGTCGAATCGTCAACGCGCAGCGACCTCCGCCTTGCCCGTCGTCGCATCGCCGACCGCGGCCGCCGCCGGCGCCGCCCCCCATCCGCCGCCCAGCGCGCGGATCAGGTTCACGGTCGACACGGCCTGCGCGCCGGTCAACTGGTTCGACTGCAACTGCGACTGCAGCACCGAGCGCTCGCTGTCGATCACGTCGAGATACGCGACCTCGCCTTCCTGGTACTGCGTGCGCGACAGCGTCGCCGCGCGCCGCGACGCGTTGACGGCCGCATCCTGCGCGCGGATCTGGTCGTCGAGCAGGCGCAGGTCGGCGAGATTGTCCTCGACCTCGCGGAACGCGACGAGCACCTGCTGCCGGTAGTTCGCGACCTGCTCGTCGTACTGCGCGCGCGCCTGCTGCACGCCCGCCGCACGACGCCCACCGTCGAACAGCGGCAGCGTCAGCGCGGTGCCGGCGAACGGGCCGAGCAGGAACGTGCGGCTCGACCACAGGAACAGGTTGCCGAGCGTCGACGCTTCATACCCGAACGCACCCGTGATATCGAGCTTCGGGAAGTACGCCGACTTCGCGAGGCCGATCCGCGCGTTCGCGGCCGCCATCGCGCGCTCGGCCGCCGACACGTCCGGGCGCCGTTCGAGCAGCGCGGACGGCAGGCCCGGCGGCACCTTCACCGCGACCGGCACGATCGGCGTTTCCTTGAACGCGAAATCCGCAGGCGCCTTGCCGAGCAGGATCGCGAGCGCATGCTCGGACGCCGCGCGCCGGCGCGCGACGCCAACTGCATCGGCCTGCGCGGTCGCCAGCTCGTTCTTCGCGCGCGACACGTCGAGCTCGCTGATGTCGCCTTCGTTGAAGCGGCGCTGCACGAGCTTCAGTGCCTGCTCGCGCAGCTCCACCGTGCGGCGGTACAGGTCCTGGTCGGAATCGAGCTGACGCAGCTCGAAGTAGTTCTGCGCGACGTCCGCCTGCAGCGCGAGCTGCACCGAACGGAACAGCGCCTCGCTCTGCGCCTGGTCGGCACGCGATGCCTCGACGTTGCGGCCGACGCGGCCGAACAGGTCGGCTTCATACGACACCGTACCCTGCGCACGCCACAGCGTCGCATTGGTCGGGCCCGTGCCCTGCGGCTGGAACTGCGACGCCGACGACAGCCCCTCGCGCGTCGGCCCGAAACCGGCGCCGATCTGCGGGAACCACTGCGAGCGCGCGGTCCGGGTAGCCGCCCGCGCTTCCTCGACCCGCGCGGCCGCGGCCTTCAGGTTCTGGTTCGCGGCGAGCGCCTGCGTCTCGAGCGAATCGAGCACCGGGTCGCCGAACACCTTCCACCATTCGCCGCGATGCGCGTCGTCCGCCGGCTCGGCCGTCTTCCACGTGCCGGCCTGCTCGCCGGCGGCGAGCGTCGGCGCTTCCTTGAACGCCGTCGGCGTCGACACATCCGGGCGCTTGTAGTCAGGCCCCACCGCGCACGCGGCGAGCAGCGTCGCGAGCAGGGTGCTCGCGGCCGCCACCTTCGCGAAGCGCATCAGGCCGTTCGTGTTGTGCAAGTTATTCATCTTCCTGTCCTCAAGCATCCGAAGCCGGCACGCCCGCAGCCGGTACGCGCTGGGACGGCACACCGTAGCCGGCCGAGTCCTTCCCGGCGACGTGAATCTTGCCGCCCGCGAGCGTGCGCAGCACGACGTAGAACACCGGCGTCAGCATCAGCCCGAACAGCGTCACGCCGAGCATCCCGAAGAACACCGCGACCCCCATCGCATGGCGCATTTCCGAACCGGCACCCGTCGACGTGACGAGCGGCACCACACCCATGATGAAGGCGATCGACGTCATCAGGATCGGGCGCAGCCGCAGCCGGCTCGCCTCGATCGCGGCCTCGAGCGGCGTCCTGCCGTCATGCTCCAGTTCGCGTGCGAACTCGACGATCAGGATCGCGTTCTTCGCCGACAGCCCCACCAGCACCATCAAGCCGATCTGCGTGAAGATGTTGTTGTCGCCCTGCGTGAGCCACACGCCCGTGAGCGCCGACAGAATGCTCATCGGCACGATCAGGATCACCGCGAGCGGCAGCGTCAGGCTTTCATACAGCGCCGCGAGCACGAGGAACACGAGCAGCACGCTGATCGGGAACACGTACATCGCCGAATCGCCCGCAAGAATCTGCTGGTACGTGAGGTCGGTCCATTCGAACCGCACGCCGCGCGGCAGCGTTTCATGCGCGATGCGCTCGATCGCGGCCTGCGCCTGGCCCGACGAGAAGCCCGGCGCCGGGCCGCCGTTGATGTCGGCCGCCGTGTAGCCGTTGTAGCGCACGACCATTTCAGGGCCGAACGTGGGCGTCACCGTCACCAGCGACGACAGGGGCACCATCTCGCCACGGTCGTTGCGGGTCTTCAACTGCAGGATGTCGTCCGCGCGCTGGCGGAACGGTGCATCGGCCTGCACGCGCACCTGGTACACACGGCCGAAGCGGTTGAAGTCGTTCACGTACAGCGAGCCGAGATACACCTGCATCGTGTTGAACACGTCGGTCACCGGCACGCCGAGCTGCTTCGCCTTCACGCGATCGAGATCGACGTTGAGCTGCGGCACGTTGATCTGGTAGCTCGTGAACAACGGGCCAAGCTCAGGCGCCTGCTGCGCGCGCTTGATGAAGTCGTTGGTCGCATCCGCGAGCCGCGCATAGCCGACCGCGCCGCGGTCTTCCACCTGCATCTTGAACCCGCCCAGCGTACCGAGGCCCAGCACCGGCGGCGGCGGGAACACCGCGACGAACGAGTCCTTCATCGCGCCGTACTTCTGGTTCAGCGCACCCGCGATCGCGCCGGCCGACAGCGCCTTGCCGTGCCGCTCCGAGAAGGGCTTCAGCGTGACGAACACGATGCCCGCACTCGAGCTGTTCGTGAAGCCGTTCACCGACAGCCCCGGGAACGCCACCGCGCTCTCGACGCCCGGCTGCTTCAGCGCGATCGAGCCCATGTCGCGAATCACCTTCTCGGTGCGGTCGAGCGATGCACCGTTCGGCAGCTGCGCGAACGCGATCAGGTATTCCTTGTCCTGCGCGGGCACGAAGCCACCCGGCACGACCTTCGACACGAGCACGGTCGCGCCCACCAGCACGAGGTACACGCCGAGCATCAGCGTCTTGCGCGACAGCACGCCGCGCACGCCGCGGCCGTAGTTCTCCGCGCCGCGATGGAACACCTTGTTGAAGCCGCGGAAGAAGCCGCCGAGCACGCGGTTCATCACGCGCGTGAGCCAGTCTTCCTTGTCGCCATGGCCCTTCAGCAGGATCGCGGACAGCGCCGGCGACAACGTCAGCGAGTTGAACGCCGAGATCACCGTCGAGATCGCGATGGTCATCGCGAACTGCTTGTAGAACTGGCCGGTCAGGCCCGACATGAACGCGAGCGGCACGAACACGGCGACGAGCGTCAGCGCGATCGCGATGATCGGCCCGCTCACTTCCTGCATCGCCTTGTAGGTCGCCGCCCGTGCGTTCATCCCGCTCTCGATGTTCCGCTCGACGTTCTCGACCACCACGATCGCATCGTCGACCACGATCCCGATCGCGAGCACCATCCCGAACAATGACAACGCGTTGATCGAATACCCGAACGCGAGCAGCAGCGAGAACGTGCCGATGATCGACACCGGCACCGCGATCAGCGGAATCAGCGACGCGCGCCAGGTCTGCAGGAACACGATCACGACGATCACGACCAGCGCGATCGCTTCGAGCAGCGTGTGCACGACGGCCTTGATCGACGAACGCACGAACTGCGTCGGGTCATAGACGATCTTGTAGTCGACGCCAGCGGGCATGTCCTGCTTCAGCTCAGCCATCGTCTTGCGCACTTCGTCCGAGATCTGCAGCGAGTTTGCGCCCGGCGACTGGTTGATCGCCATCGCGACGGCCGGCTTGTTGTCGAGCAGCGAGCGCAGCCCGTATTCGGACGCGTCGAGCTGGATCCGCGCGATATCGCGCAGGTGCGTGACGCCGCCGTCCGGCGTCGTCTTCACGACGATGTCGCCGAACTCGTCTTCCGTTTGCAAGCGGCCGCGCGCGTTCACCGACAGCTGCAGCGGGGTGCCCGGCAGCGACGGCGATGCGCCGATCACGCCGGCCGCGACCTGCACGTTCTGTTCGCGGATCGCCTGCACGACGTCCTCGGCCGACAGCCCGCGCTGCGCGACCTTCTGCGGATCGAGCCACACGCGCATCGCGTAGTCGCCCGAACCCCACAGCTGCACCTGGCCGACGCCCTGGATCCGCGACAGGCGATCCTTCACGTTGATCAGCGCGTAGTTGCGCAGGTAGGTCATGTCGTAGCGGTTGTCCGGCGAGATCAGGTGGACCACCATCGTCAGCGTCGGCGAGCTCTTCACCGTCGTGATGCCGAGCCGCTGCACGTCTTCCGGCAGGCGCGGCAGCGCCTGGTTCACGCGGTTCTGCACGAGCTGCGTGGCCTTGTCCGGATCGGTGCCGAGCTTGAACGTGACGGTGATCGTCATGTTGCCGTCGCTGTTCGCCTGCGACTGCATGTACAGCATGTCCTCGACGCCGTTGATCTGCTCCTCGAGCGGCGACGCGACCGTCTCGGCGATCACTTTCGGGTTCGCACCCGGGTACTGCGCCTTCACGATCACGGAAGGCGGCACGACTTCCGGATACTCGGAGATCGGCAGCAGGAACATCGCGATCACCCCGCCGAGCAGGATGATCACCGATAGGACTCCTGCAAAGATCGGCCGGTCGATAAAGAATTTTGAAATGTTCATGTGTGGCTCTGTCTGGTTGAACGCGGATACGAAGCGGCGAGCCGCTTACGAATCCGCCTTCGCCGGGGCGGCCGGCTTCGCGTTGCCCGCCAAAGGCGCGGACGGCGCGTCACCGCCCGTCATCGGGACCATGTGCGGCTTCACCTGTTCGCCGGGGCGCACGCGCTGCGTACCGTTCACGATCACGCGATCGCCGGCGGAGAGCCCGCTCACGATCACGCGCCGGTTGCCGTGCTGCATCCCCTGCTGCACTTCGCGGTACGACACGCGGCCTTGCTGGTCGACGACGAACACGAACTTCTTGTCCTGGTCGGTGTTGATCGCCGCGTCGTCGACGAGCAGTGCCTCGTGCGGCGCGCTGCCGCCCACCTTCACGCGCGCGTAGAGGCCCGGGACGAGCGCGCCGTCGGCGTTGTCGAAGCGCGCGCGCACGCGGATCGTGCCGGACGACGTGTCGAGCCGGTTGTCGACCGAATCGATCTCGCCGCTGCGCGAGTAGCCGGTTTCGTTCGCGAGGCCGAGCTCGACCGGCACCTTGCGGCCGTTGCGCGCGCCGTTGATGTATTGCAGGTAGGTCTGCTCGTCCGCGTCGAACGATGCGTAGATCGGCGACACCGACACCAGCGTCGTCAGCGGCGCGGCCGATGCGCCGGCCGACACGACGTTGCCGAGCGTGATTTCCGCACGCGACACGCGGCCCGACACGGGCGCGGTGATGCGCGTATAGCCGAGGTTGATGCGCGCCGTTTCCAGCGCGGCTTCGGCGGCTTTCAGGTTCGCCGTCGCCTCGCGGGCCGCATTCTGCTTCTCGTCGTAGTCGCGCTTCGCGATCGCGTTGTCGCCGATCAGCCGCTGCGCGCGCTGCCAGTCGGTCTGCGCGTAGCCGTTGCGCGCCTGCGCGGCCGCGAGCTGCGCGGCCGCACGGTCGGTTTCGGCCTGGTACGGGCGCGGATCGATCACGAACAGCACGTCGCCCTTCTTCACGAGCGCGCCGTCCTTGAAGTTCACCGCGACGATCGTGCCCGACACCTGCGGGCGCACGTCGACTTTCTCGACCGCTTCGAGGCGGCCCGAATAACTCTGCCAGTCGGTCACGGTCTGCGGCACGACGGTCGCGACGTCGACTTCGGGCAGCGGTGCGGCTGCTTTCTCGGGCGCGTTTGCGTTCACGCGCATCGCGCCGAATGTTCCGAGGCCGACGACGGCGAGCGTCACGATCGCCGCTGTCGCGATTCGGGAACGGGAGGTGCGTAGGATGGCCATGTGGATCTCCAGTAAACGTGGATTGGTTTTGGTTATTCGGAACGGTTCGGCTGGCGCGCCTGGAAGCGGCACTGGAAGAAGCGCACGGCTTCCTCGAAGGCGGCTTCGTGCGTCGCGAGCGCGGCGTGCGTGATGTCCGGATAGCGGATCACCTGCGTGAGCACGCCCGACGAGATCAGGCAGCCCGCATATTTCTCCGCCTCGACGTGCAGCACGTCGTTCTGCGCGGTGACGACGAGCGTCGGCGGCAGCCCCGCGAGGCGCACCGATTCGAGCGGCGCCGCGTACGGGTGCATGCGTTGCGCGGCCTGCGGCAGATACGCGCGATAACAGGCCGCGCATTCGCGCGGGGTGATGTCGGAGGCGAGGCGATCGGCGTCGCCGATGCGCGTCATGCTGGGGTCGAGCATCGGCCCGAACAGCGCTTGCGCGACGATCTGCACTTCGCCGCGATCGCGCGCGATGAACGCGAGGCAGTTCGCGAGCTGGCCGCCCGCGTCATGCCCCGCGACGCCGATCTTCTTCGGGTTGCCGCCGAACGCACGGGCGCGCGTCGCGGCCCACACGGCGGCGCGATACGCATCCTCCGGCGCGGCCGGAAAGGGAAAGGCCGGTGCGAGCGAATAATCGACCGACACTACGAGCGCTGGTAAGCGTTCTGCTAAAAAACGCGCGGCGAAATCGGCGTCTTCGAGCGAACCGCGCACGAAGCCGCCGCCGTGGAAATAAAGCACTACTGGCAACCCGGTCTTGTCCGGGCGGCGGTAGAGGCGCAGCACGATGTCCTGCGCGTAGCCGGGAATTTCGACTTCGGCGACCGTCAGCGCCGCGCCTGCCGTGGCTTGCACGGGCAACGCGGCCTTCAGGAATTTGCTGAATTCAGAAGCGTCCATGACGATGCAGCATCCATTTCGAGATGGAACGAATTCTGGGTCCGGCAGACATTGGGATAAATGCCTATAATCCGGCAACACAATTCAACGCCCCCGAACAATCCGAGGCTGCGTTTACCCACGAGGTAGCGCAGCCTTCTTGTTCCGGAGGCTCATTAGATTGCGGAGGTTGTGATGGACCGGCTTCAGGCCATGCAGGTGTTTACTCGCGTCGTCGATACAAGCAGCTTCACCAAGGCGGCAGAAACGCTCAGCTTGCCGCGAGCGTCCGTCACGACGATCATCCAGAATCTCGAAGCGTTCCTCGGTGTGCGGCTGATGCACCGGACCACCCGCCGGCTGTCGCTCACGCCGGACGGCGCCGCGTACTACGAACGATGCGTGCGGATCCTCGCGGACGTCGAGGAAACCGAGGCAAGCTTCCAGGCAAACAACCGGAAGCCGCACGGAAAGTTGCGTATCGACATGCCGGGTTCGATCGGGCGGCTGCTCGTAATTCCGTCGCTGTGCGAATTCCATACGCGCTATCCGGACATCGACCTGCAACTCGGCCTGTCCGACCGGCCGGTCGACCTGCTGCAGGAAGGGGTCGACTGCGTGATCCGCGTCGGCGCGCTGCAGGACTCGTCGCTCGTCGCGCGCCGGGTCGGCCTGTTCGAATGCGTGACGGTCGCGTCGCCCGACTATCTCGAGCGCCACGGCGAGCCGCAGACGATCGACGACCTGAACCAGCACAAGGCCGTCAACTACTTCTCGAGCCGCACCGGCCGCACGATCGACTGGACGTTCCTGACCGACGGCAAGGAAGTCGAGATGAAGATGGAAGGCATCGTGTCGGTCAACGACGCGGATGCGTACGTGACCTGCGGGATCGAAGGCTTCGGGCTGATCCAGCCGCCGCTCTTCATGGTGCTGCCGCATCTGCGCGAGGGCCGGCTCAAGGAAGTGCTGCCGGGCGTCAAGCCGCTGCCGATGCCGATCTCGGTCGTGTATCCGCACAGCCGCCATCTGTCACCGAAAGTGCGCGTGTTCGTCGACTGGATCGCCGAGGTGTTCGACCGCTGCCCGCTGCTGAGCGGCAAGGGCAGCCTCGACGCGACGTGCAGCAAGCGCACGTTCGAGGAAGCCGAACGCGCGCCGGCGCTCGACACGCCGGTCATCAACGAGTGGGTCGCATAAGCGCCTGAACTGAGCAACCGAACCGCACACGCGGGCCGCCAGGCCCGCGTGTCGCCCCGCCTCCGCGCCCCATTTCCCGCCCGGCGCACCCGATCCTTCCCGAATCCGCAGCAAACCTTTGTGCCACGCGACGCAATCGTCCGCGGGCATCGCCGCGCGCCGTCGTCGCTCCCGTGCGAGGCCCGCTGCAAGCGGGTTCGGGCGATTTCCGCATAACCCTGCCGGGTGTGCGGATGTCGATTGTTCCACTGACACGACAATTCAATTCGCATCTGCCGCATTTATCGCGACGGAACAGATACCTAGAGTAAACCCTGTCGCGCACCTCGTTGCGCATCGAACAGATCCCGCTTGATGGGACCGGAGTAAGCGCTCCAGCGCCAGCTCCGAAATTCCAGGAGTCTCGCCATGAACCGCCGCCATCTTCTCTCCGCCCTCGCCCTCACGCTCGCCGTGTCCGCACCGGCCTTCGCCGATTCCGGCACCCCGCACGCCGGCGACTACGGCAACACGTCGTGGTACTCGCAGCACAACGGCCCGCGCACGCGCGCCGAAGTGAGCGCGGAAGTCGAGCAAGCGCGCAAGGACGGCACGCTCGCGTACCTGCGCAAGGCGACTTCGTATCCGCAAGGGCTCGAACTGGCGCAAGGCCCGTATCGCTCGATGCCGGAAAGCAACCAGCTCGCCGGCGGAGGCCGGTAAATGAGCAACGCCGCGCACCGGGTTGCCCCGCGCGCGGCGTTTCGAATCATCCATCGACGACTCGCCGAGTCAGTCAGCTAGATAGTTAGTTGCAGGAGGACATGATGAACGATCAACTCCCTTCGCCGCTCGATCACTGGGACGACACCACGCCGGTGTGGACGCCATTCCGTTCGGCCCCGCATTCGCACTGATAGCCGGCCGAATCGGCCGAATCGTCACCCGGCCTTTACCGGCGCGGCACCCCGTCACGCCATTCGCCCCAGTGCGTCACGATGTCCTGTACAAGCGGATTGCCCGCTCGATACAGGTTTTCGGTCGCCGGGGCGTAGTTTCATCTCGGTTGCCCGCGTATTCGGCGGGCAACCGGGATGTCCGTTGTCGAACACCGATCATGCGGGCCGCGATGGCAACGCAAAAGTCGTCTCGTCGACACGGTCGCTAACATTGGTCGCCGCGAATTCGGGAATCCGGTCCCGCCGTCCCTTGGTCAAGCGCTTGACCAACGCAGACTTGCGTAACAAGTGCCTCTCGCGAGCAGGCCCTATCGCCGGCAGCCGCGCCGGCCCTTGCCCACAGCTGTTCTGATCCTCTTCCCGACACGTCACGTCATACACGTGGGTTCGCCTTTACAACGCCAACGCGCCGTATCATCGCCTTCCCCTTTCACACTTTCCAACGATCGGTGTCGCGTCGTTCGCATTTCAGCGAGTTCTCCGCAAGCACCGAGTCCTTAGCATGAGCGCTCCGGTCATACCCGAATGGAGACTCATATGACTACGTCGGCTCATACCCGTGAAATGGATGGCGCAAGGCAACGCAAAGCCGTCGTGCGCAATGGCGACCCAACCACGACGCGAGGGCATGTCATCGCCCACTCATCGACGATGTTCGACCACGGCAAACATATAGCGCTCAGCGAAGACCGCGCGTCATGCGGCATCTGCGAAGGTCATTTCAGCATTGTCGGGACGGGGAAGGGGATTTCCGAGGGCGGCCGCAACGCCGTAGTCGATGGCGATTCCGTGTCGTGCCCTTGCGGCAAGAACCGCGTGATGGCGGGAAGCGATTCGAGCATCTTCCTGGAACGACATTTGGCCTACAACCGAACTCCGCTCTCGTCCCGCGAGCCGTCTGCGCCCAATTCAGCGTACAACGAGCAGTTTCGGTTACTCGACCAATCGACAGGACATCCGTTGAAGAACGTCCGCTATCGAATCACATCCGATAGCGCGCCTGATTCCGTCATTACGGGGACGACCGATGTGGAAGGCCGCACGCAACGTGTCAGCCTCGCCAGCCACGGCAAACTCCATCTCGACATTGCCGCCAGATGAATACGCGTGCATTCCGGCACGCAACGCCGGGATGTGCGTTCCTTCCCTGTCAGGAAAGCCCATGCCTTTGAACGATCCCGACGCAACGAACGATGAAGAATGGATCCGCATTGCAACCGTATCGGTCAACACGATCCGCGATTCCGTCGTTTCCATACCGCTATCGCTCGACGGACCGCCGATATGCCCGAACATGACGGACTCGACGTTCAGAAAGCGGATGCTCGAATTGCGAGACGAGGCTGTCGCCGTCACGCGGCAACGAATCCGGGAGCTGGCTCGATGGAGCCCCGCCACCGAAGCACGCGTCATCGACTGGTTCGGCACATCCGACATCGAAACCCGACGCACGCTGATAAACGGACTCGACGCCCTGGCTGACGTCATGGCAAGGCTGGATGCCAGAAACTTCGTCCGCACTGGATCAGATGCCGACCGCGCCACCGGCTGTCTACCCAATATGAAAAATCTCGATGCGGAAGTCGCTCATGTGTGCCGTCCCGATACGTCTACCCATACCATCGCCATCAGTCTCCCGTTCTGTTCACTCCCAGAGCGTTCGGCCGGAAACCTGTCCTCGCAGCAACTGACGATCGTGCACGAGTGCACTCACTTCGAGGACACGTTCAACGCGGTCGACCATTCGGGTGCGTATGGGCGGACCGCATGCATGCATTTCGCCAAACACCACCCCAACGATGCTTTAGGCAATGCGGACAGCATTGCGTGGTTCATTCTTGCTCGCTAACCAGGCCGAATCCATGAAGCGTACCTTCGTCTCCTTGCTGATTGCCCTTTTGCTTGGCCCGGTGCAAGCAAACGCGTGCAAAGTCCTGCTCACCGACAGCATGCAGTTGCCGTTGAACTCGACCGAGATAGGCAACAGCGCGAGGCTCAGCCTCGTCAGGCACTATCTGACGGCGCGAGAGTGGACACAGGAAGGCGTGATGGCCACGATCGATGCGCTTGCTTACGAATGGGAGCACAAGCCGGCTCAATTGGCCAGGCAACGTGGCGAACAGATGAAATCTTTTCTCGTCGAACTCGGTATGGCACCGGACGATGTCTACGTACAAGAACGGATCTTCGCTCGCAAGGACGGCGAACTCGACGCCGACAGCGCGAAGCAAATCTGGGTGCAATTCGTTCCGAAATGTCCACCGGCCGGATGTCAGCAACTTTGCAACACGCCGGGGCTGGAGGGAGTCGCCAGCTACGCAATAACACCTGCCACGCCCGGGCCGCCCCCGGATGCCGACCGTCTGACGTGCGGCGACGATCCTGCCCCTGCGCGCACCCGCGTCGTGACCACCACGCGCTGGACCGAACGGACGAACGATAACCCGCTGACGCTTCTGGATGATCAAAAGCGGCCGCTCGCACGGACCTGCTATTGGATCAGCACGAGCGCCGCCCGATATTCGGGCATGACCGATGAACGTGGTCGAACCGGGCCCGTGCAGTTATTGGGGCCCGAATACACGAAAATCGAAGTCAGGATCGAGAGACCGGACAGGCCGACGCCGTAGCAGACCCCGACCTTTGCTCATCGCCGGCGGCGCGGTCGCCTCCTCCGCTGCCGGAGGCCCATCCGGCCCACTTGATCGACGGGACTGCACATCAATCTGCACCGTCCCATCGGATCAAATCAGCTCAACGGCGCGGCACCCCATCACGCCATTCGCCCCAGTGCGTCACGATGTCCTGTACAAGCGGATTGCCCGCTCGATACAGGTTTTCGGTCGCCGGGGCGAAGCCGCCCTGGTCCGCGTAGTTCAGCAGGTTGTCGGCACTCGTCTGCCCTGCATACGGCCGGTCGAAATCGGACCCGGTGCGCAGCACCGCGACGCGCGACAGGTCGACCCGCTTCACGCTCGCCGCGCGCTTGAGCGCTTCATACGTCGCGTTGTCTTCCTGCGCGGTCATGCAGTACGTGCCCTTGCCGTCGGTCAGGATCTTCGTCCACTGGCGCGCGCGCTCGCCGATCAGCGTGCCCGAGAACCACGTGTTGCCCGATGACGTGTCGCACTGGATCACCGTCGGCGGCCGGTTCGCCGGCGCATAGTTGAACTTCGCGCGTGCGGCCTGCGCCTGCGCGCTGTCCGCCAGGACGACGTTGCGCGACAGTGCGACGGCGGCATCGGTCAGCTGCGGGTTGAGCTGGAACACCTCGGTGCGATAGTCGAGCGGCGGCTTGTCGTTCGGGCTCTTCGTGTTGATGCCGAGGAAGCCCGTATTCCAGCCGGCCGGAATCTCACGTGCATCGAGCTCCCACTGCAGGCTGAAATCGACGAGGTATTTCGACCACGCGGCCGAACCGACCGTGCCTTGCGCGGGATCGACACCCGCGATGCCGGAGATCAGGAAATACGTGCGGCGCAGATCGAAGCGCTGCGAAAACGTGAGCGCCATGATCGTTGCCGACGCGTTCGCGTAGCCCATGCCGGTCGTGACCACGCAGACGTCCTGCTTGTTGCAATGCACGTTCGGATAGTCGGGCGACAGGCCGGGCACGGCGATGTCGCGCCACGGGCCGATCCGGTCGAGCCAGGCCTGGCCCTCCGGACCGAACATCGTGATGATCATGACCTTGACCGGGCGGCCCTGTGCACCGGTCTCGGCGAATGCATTGTTGCCCGCGTTGTTGCCCTGGCTATCCTGCGCGATTGACGGCGCGGTCGCACAGGCTGCGAGCGAGAATGCAGCGGCGGAAAGAATGGAGCGAGTCAGCATCGGCGTTCCTTGTTTCGATGATGTTGGGTGAGAACGGCTCTCGTAGACTGCGCGTCGGAGTATAAAACGCGCGTGCCCGATGCGGAACCCGACTACGAAACGGCGACGGTGCATCGGTGCGGGTCTGGAACGCGCGGGAATCACGAAGCAAATGGTCTTCGTGCGTCGACACACCATCAGGAATACTATCCGGTTGCCCGACACCGGCCCGTCGATCGCACTTGCAAGCGTGCAACCCGGCGGCGAACCGCTACAACCGCGCCAGCCCCGCCACGCCGTAACCCAGCACGACAAGCGCCGCGACCACATGGCTCGCGGCGAGCAACCCCGGTGACTTCACGATCCGGCCGATCACGCTGCCGCCGAATGCGAACACGAGCTGCCCCGCGAGGCTGCCGGCAAACACGCACGCGGCACCCAGCAGCCAGTGCCGGTGCGCCCCGGCGGCAGCCGTTGCATAACCATAGAACAACAGGATCGTGAGCGGGTTCGCCAGCGTGACGAAGAACATCGATGAAAACGGGCGGCTACCTGGCGGCCGTGCATCACCGTCGAGCGTGCGGCGGCGATCCCGCAGCGCCTGCCACAGCATCCGCGCGCCCATCGCGAGCAGCACGAGCGCGCCGACCAGCCGAAACAGCAACAGATGCGCGGCGAGCGTGCTCGCGAGCATCGCGCCGAGCGTGAACGCGATAACCGCATAACAGCCGTCGGCCGTCGCGACGCCCACCGCCGCGCGCACGCCGCTTGCGGTGCCGGCGCGCATCCCGTAGTTCGCGATCATCAGCGCAACGGGCCCGACCGACAGCGCGATCATCAGCCCGAACAGGAAGTCGTTCATCGGTCGTCGATGCCTTCTCGATGGAAGGAATCGATTCTAGCGACCGCAGAAAAACCGGTGTGCCGCTCGAGCGTCACGCGACGTCGACGCGCGCAGGCCCGTCCACCATCTCGCCGATCACGCCCGCGCGGTCGAAGCCGTCGGCACGGAAGCATGCGAGCACGTCGTCGACGGCCTCCGGCGCGCACGCGACCAGCAAGCCGCCCGACGTCTGCGGGTCGGTCAGCAGCGCCTGCGCGACGGGCGGCAGCGTAGCGGCCAGTTGCACGTCCGCGCCGTACGCGGCCCAGTTGCGGCCCGACGCACCGGTGAACACGCCATCGGCGACGAACGCCTCGACGCCCGCGAGCCACGGCAGCGACGCATAGTGCACGCGCGCGGTGAGGTGCGCGCCGCGCGCCAGCTCGAGCGTATGGCCGAGCAGCCCGAAGCCCGTGACGTCGGTCAGCGCATGCACGCCCGGCAGCGCGGCGAGTTCGGCGCCCGGCCGGTTCAGCTTGGTGGTCGTCGCGACCATCTGCGCATAGCCATCGGCATCGAGCTGGTTCTTTTTCAGCGCGGCGGACAACACGCCGACGCCGAGCGGCTTGCCGAGCACGAGGACGTCGCCCGCGCGCGCGGCCGCATTGCGCTTCACGCGCGACGGGTGCACGACGCCGATCGCCGCGAGCCCGTAAATCGGCTCGACGGAATCGATCGAATGGCCGCCCGCGACCGGGATGCCGGCGTCCGCGCACACCGATTCGCCGCCGCGCAGCACGGCCGCGATCGTCTCGTGCGGCAGCACGTTGATCGGCATGCCGACCAGCGCGAGCGCGAGGATCGGCTTGCCGCCCATCGCATAGACGTCGGACAGCGCGTTGGTCGCGGCGATGCGGCCGAAGTCGAACGGATCGTCGACGATCGGCATGAAGAAGTCGGTGGTCGCGACGATCGCCTGCTCGTCGTTGAGGCGGTAGACGGCCGCGTCGTCGGACGTCTCGGTGCCGACCAGCAGATCCGGGAACAGCGCGGGCGGCGTCGCGCGCTTCAGCAGCTCGGACAGCACGCCCGGCGCAATCTTGCAGCCGCAGCCGCCGCCATGTGACAGGCTCGTGAGGCGCGGAACGGCAGGCTGGGCTTGGGTGGCTTCGGTCATGGTCGGCATCCGGTGAATAACAACACGCCATTATCGACAATTCCTTGCGAGTGCGCCCGATACCCACATAATGACCGCGCCCCCCTCCGCTCGCGCGCCTGTCCGCCCGTTCGTTCATGGACCACCTCTTCATCGGCCTCGTGCTGTGCTCCGCGTTGCTGCACGCGATCTGGAATGCCTTCCTCCACGTCAGCGAAGACCGGCTCGTCCAGCTCGGCACGATGTCGCTGCCGTATTTCGTGTTCGGCGTCGCCGGCGCCGCGCTGCTGCCCGCGCCAGCGCCTGCCGCGTGGCCGTATATCGCCGGGTCGGCCGTGCTCGAGGTCGCGTACTGCTTCACGCTGGCGCGGGCGTACCGCAGCGGCGAATTCGGGCAGATCTACCCGATCGCACGCGGGATTTCTCCGCTGCTCGTGTCGGTACTCGCGCTCGCGATTCTGCACGAGCGGCCGACGCCGTTCGGCTTCGCGGGCATCGCACTCGTGTCGTTCGGCATCATGTCGCTCGCACTGCGGCGCGGCTTCCGGTTCTCCGGCGAAGGCGTGCCGTTTGCGCTGCTCACGGGCGTGTTCATCGCCGCCTATTCGATCTGCGACGGCATCGGCTCGCGCGTGTCCGGCAGCGCGCTCGGCTACATCGCGTGGGTGTACGTGCTGTGGAGCGTGCCGCAGTTCGTGCTCGTGTGCGCGGTGCGAGGCGGCCCGCGCGCGGTGCTCGGCTCGCGCACCGCACTCACGCAGGGCGCGATCGCCGGCACCATTTCGCTCGCCGCGTACGGCATCGTGATCCTCGCGTACCGGTACTTGCCGGTCGGGACGGTATCGGCGCTGCGCGAAACGAGCTCGATCTTCGCGGTCGCGATCGGCTGGCTCGTGATGCGCGAGCGGCCCGGCGCGCAGCGGCTCGCCGCGTGCGCGTTGGTGGTGGCGGGCGCGGCGCTGATCCGGCTATAAGCAGCAAGTTCTGACGCCGCAGTCTGCCGCCGCGTCAGAACTTGTGCCGGATGCCGGTCACCGCGACGATCTGCGTGCGCGTGCTCGACGGATTCGAGATTCCTTCGATCGCGGCCACCGTGTTCGACGACGCACGCTGGTAGAACGCGTTCACGTAGATATCGGTACGCTTCGACAGGAAATACTGCGCACCGACGCTCGTCTGCAGGTAGTGCGAGCTCGGCTTCGGCCCCTGCGATGCGAGCACCTGCGTGTAGGTTTCGCCGAGCGCGAACTGCAGCGCGGGCGTCATCAGGTAGCGCACGCTGCCCTCGTAGTTGTTGAAACGCATCGCGCCGCCCGTCTGCAGGTTGAACAGCGAGCTCGTGTACAGCAGCCCGAACGTCGCAGCGCCCCACGCGTACGCGCCGCCCGCGCCCCAGATCTGCTGGCGTGTCACGCCCTTGATGAACGTGTAGTAGTTGTCGGACGCCGCCGCGCCGGCGGTGTCGAGCGCCGGATGATCGACGCGCACGTACGCCGCACCAAGTTGCAGCGGCCCGTTCTCGTAGCTCGTGCCGATGCTCCACACGCGGTTTTGCGCGAACGACGTCGAATTCGAGAAGCCATACAGGCCGACCGCGCGCAGCCCGTACCACGTGGGCGTCTGGTACTGCACCGAGTTGTTGGTGCGGAACGTGTTGTTCAGGTCGTCGGTATCGAACGGATGCAGCGCGTACTGCGTGAGCGCGGTGGTCGCGCCGATCTGCAGCGGCTCCAGCACTTCCTGCGCCGCGTTGTACTGGCGGCCCATCGTCAGCGTGCCCCAGCGGTCGTTCTCCAGCCCGACGTATGCGCGGCGCCCGAACAGCCGGCCGCCCTGGCTCGCGGCGCCGCTCTCGATGTTGAAACCGTTCTCGAGGCGGAACACCGCGCGCGTGCCGCCGCCGAGGTCTTCCTTGCCGAGCAGCCCGAAGCGCGTGCCCTGCTCGTTGCCGCCGGTCGCCTGCCACGCGGCATGCCCGTTCTGGTTGTTCGTGTACGTGATCCCCGAATCGACCACGCCGTACAGCGTCACGCTCGACTGCGCATGCGCGTGCATCGCACCCGCCGCCGTTGCGATACCCGCCAGCGCGACCGCCATTCCTTTTTGCTTCATCTCCGACCCCTTTTTTCGATTGAATATGGGGAGCGATTTATTTCGCTCGATACGTGTTTTATTGAATAAAACATCGTCTTATTCATTGTCGAATTCGGCGATTTGAAGCGTCAAGCGACGCCAAAAATCGCACACGGGAGTCGAATACCTCTGAATCGCCAGGCGTTTCAAAGAATGAAACAAGCCCAATATCTACGGGCGTTACAGCCAGATCGCGATGCGTAATCCCGGTATCGCAAAAAGCCCTTGACCGCGATTTTCAGTCGTTGTGAAATATTGATACGCTGTTTTAATGATTAAAACAAACGCACGAGACGTTCTGAAATACTAGGTAAAGAACCTGATCCCCATGCTGACGTTTAATTGCAACAACGCGACTGCCGGCGCATCGCCTGCGTATTTCGTCGCGACGCCGACGGTGCCGGCCCTGCCGATCGTCGTCGACTCGCCGCACAGCGGCATCGCGTATCCGCCGGACTTCGCCACCGTCGCGCCCGATGACGCGATCCGCACGACGTGGGACGCGTACATCGACGAACTGTGGGCCGGCGCGCCCGCGCGCGGCGGCACGCTGCTCGGCGCGACGTTTCCGCGCGCGTACATCGACCCGAACCGCGCGGAAACCGACATCGACGCGACGCTGCTCGCCGAGCCCTGGCCCGAGCCGCTGTCGCCTCAGCCGTACACGCAGCGCGGGATGGGGCTGATCCGGCGCGACGCGCTGCCCGGCGTGCCGCTGTACGACCGCAAGCTGTCGCTCGAAGCAGTCCGCCACCGGATCGACGCGTACTACCTGCCGTACCGCCGCGCGCTCGCCGGCATCGCCGAGCCGCTGCACGCCGCGCACGGCGCGCTTTGGCATATCGACTGCCATTCGATGAAGTCGCGCGGCAACGCGATGAACGTCGACGCGGGCGCATTGCGGCCGCACGTCGTCGTCAGCGACCGGCGCGGCACGACCGCCGACCCGGCCTTCACCGCGTGGACCGCGCAGTGGTTCGCCGAGGCCGGCTATCGCGTGCAGGTCAACGACCCGTACCAGGGCGGCGACCTGCTGACCGCGCTCGCCGATCCCGCGCGGCAGCGGCACAGCATCCAGATCGAATTCAATCGCGCGCTGTACATGGACGAGGCCGCGTTCGCGAAACACGCAGGATTTGCGACGCTGAAGCGCTCGGTCGACGCCTATCTCGACGCGCTCGCCGATTACGTCCGCGCGCGCATCGCGCCGCAGGGAGAAATCGCATGACGACCTATATCGTCGACGCCGTCGACAGCGCGCTGAAGCTGCTGACCTACGTGGCCGAACACCCGAACCTCGGCGTGACCGAGCTCGCATCGCAGCTCGGCATCAACAAGTCGCGCACCTACCGGATGCTGTGCACGCTGGAACTGCACCGTTTCGTCGTGCAGGACCCGCGCACGTCCACCTATGCGCTCGGCCCGCAGGCGTTCGTGATCGGCGTGGCCGCGTCGCAGCAGAACGCGCTCGTGCGCGCCGCGCACCGGCACATGCTCGCGCTCAACCAGGCGATCAACGAGACCGTCGTGCTGCGCGTGCGCGAAGGGCTCGAATCGGTGTGCGTCGCGCGCTGCGAAACGACGCATGCGGTGCGCACCGTCGGTGCGGTCGGCAACCGCCGGCCGATCAATTTCGGCGCATCGGGCAAGGTGCTGCTCGCCTTCGCGCCCGATCCGGTGCGCGACGAATACCTCGCGCAACTGCGCCGAAACGGGCACGCCGACGATCCGGCGAAGCTCGCCGGCGAACTCGACGCAGTCGCCCGCAAGGGCTACGCGGTGAGCAGCGGCGAGGTGACGCCCGGCGCGGTCGGGATCGCGGTGCCGGTGCGCGACCTGACCGGCGCAACGGTCGCGTCGGTCAGCGTGACGGGGCCCGAGGTGCGCGTGAGCCACGCCGACATCCCCGACTATCTCGAGCGCCTGCAGGCGTGCAGCCTCGCCATTTCCGCCGAACTCGGCTACGTCCCGGCGCGCGCCGCGCTGCAACCGGCCTGACGGCCCGCTCCTTCTTCGACGAGGATCCGATGTCCGCCTCTTCCCCGAACCCGGCCGGCGCACGCGCCGCCGACGCCACCCCGCTCGCGGCACCGGCTGATGCAGCGACCCACGACGCGGCCGGCAATGCGCCCGGCGACGCATCGGCCCACGCCGGCCGCGCGCCGCATCCGCACGGCAAGATGCTGCATCCGGTCGTGATGATGCTGTGGGTGCTGGCCGTCGCGATCGCACTCACCTGGATCGTCGATTCCGGCCGCTTCGAGCGCAACGGCCGGCTTGTCGTGCCGGGCACCTATCACGTGGTGCCGAAGACCACGGCGCTCACGACGCTCGTTGCACCGGCAGTCAGCCACAGCACGCCCACGCATGCGATGCCCGCGAGCCTCGTCTCGGCATTCGTCGCGATACCGGAAGGATTGCTGAAGAATGCGCCGCTGATCGTGATGGTGATGTTCGTCGGCGGGATGTTCGGCGTGATGCGCCGCACCGGCGTGGTCGACGCGGGCATCGACCGGCTGCTGCAGCTCACCGGCAACAATGCGTACCTGCTCACACCGATGCTGATGATCCTGATCGGGCTCGGCAGCACGCTGCTCGGCTTCATCTCCGAGTACCTCGTGATCATTCCGATGGTGGTCGTGATCGCACGGCGCCTGGGTCTCTCCGACCTGTTCGCGGTCGCACTGGTCGCGCTGGCCGCGAAGATCGGCTATATCGCGTCGGTCACGAACCCGCTCGCGCTGGCCGTCGCGCAGCCGCTGGTCGGCGTGCCGCTGTTCAGCGGCGTCGCGCTGCGCGCGGCCGTGTTCGTCGTCTTCCTGACGATCGGCATCCTGTACCTGCTGCGCTACGTGCGCAGCACCGGCTATCGCGCCGGGCAAACCGCAACCGGCCATGTAGCACAAGCAACCGCGAAGCTGTCGCTGCGCCACAAGGCGACACTGGTCGTGTTCGCGGCGGCGGTCGCGATGCTGATCTACGGCACGCGCGAACTGAAGTGGGGCAACGTCGAGCTGGCGGCGTTCTATACGTTCGTGAGCATCGCAACGGCCGTGATCGGCGGGCTCGATTCGCGCAGCGCGGCGGACGCGTTCGTCGACGGGATGAAGAACATGATCCTCGCGGCGCTGTTGATGGGGCTCGCCGCTTCCGTCGAACTGCTGCTGCAGAACAGCCTCGTGCTCGACACGCTGATCAACTTCTTCACGCGGCTCGCGGATGGTCAGTCGCCGGTGTGGGTCGCGAACGGGCTGATGGGGGTGCAGATGGTGCTCGACGTGTTCATTCCATCGGTGTCCGGCAAGGCGGCGGTCAGCATGCCTATCATCGGGCCGATCGCGCAGCTCTCGGGCGTGAGCGGCCAGACGTCGGTGCTCGCATTCGTGCTCGGCGGCGGGCTGACGAACCTCGTCACGCCGACGTCCGGGATGCTGCTCGCGTATCTGGCCACCGCGCGCGTCGATTTCGGCGCGTGGATCCGCTTCGTGCTGCCGCTGTTCCTGACGCTGCTCGCGCTGTCGTGCGTCGTGCTGACGTTCGCGGTGTGGATCGGGTATTGAGGTTCGCGGCAGGGTCTGCAGCGCGCACGTGCTCTTCGCGGCGCGAAGCGCTCGGCGCCGTCCGGTATCGATGGCCGCGGCAGGCATCGCAACGCGATACCGCCACCGATTGCGCCGCTCAAGCCACCTCGACCACCCGACCAAACGCCCGCTCGTCGATCGCCTCGGCGAGCGTCGCGAACGCGGTCGCGATCTCGTCCTCCGGCACGCACGCGTAGCCGAGCAGCAACCCCGGCGCCGCACGTTCGCGGTCCGCGTAATAGCCGGACAACGGCCGCACGACGATATTGCGTTCGAGCGCGGCCTGCGCGACCGCGCGATCGTCGACGCCTTCCGGCAACTGCGTGACCAGATGCAGCCCGGCATCGCTGCCGAGCGCGTGCAGCGTGTTGCCGTAGCGCTGCGCGACCGCGTCGAGCAGCACCTCGCGGCGCTGCCCATACAACGTGCGCATCTTGCGGATGTGCGACACGAAGTGCCCTTCCGCGATGAATTCGGCCAGCACCGCCTGCTGCAGCAACTGCCCTTCGCGATACAGCTCGGCGCTGGCGGTCGCGAAACTTTCCGCGAGCGGCTCCGGCGCGACCAGGTAGCCGACCCGCAGCCCCGGGAACAGCGTCTTGCCGAAACTGCCGACATAGATCACCTGCCCGGCCGTATCGAGACCCTGCAGCGACGCGAGCGGCCGGCTGCCGTAGCGGAATTCGCTGTCGTAGTCGTCCTCGATGATCCAGCAGCCGTGCTGGCGCGCGTATTCGAGCAGCATCCGCCGCCGCGCGAGGCTCATCACCATCCCGAGCGGATACTGGTGCGACGGCGTGACGAGCATCAGCTTCGGCGGTTCGGCGAGATCGGCGGCCGACGGCGCGATGCCTTCGTCGTCGACCGGAATCGGCCGCGTCGTCAGCCCCGACACGTTCAGCACGCTGCGCACGCCCCAGTAGCACGGATCCTCGGTCCAGATCGCGTCGCCCGGGTCGGTCAGCAGCCGCACCGCGAGGTCGATCGACTGGTGGATGCCGGTCGTGATCACGATCTGCTCGGGCGTGCAGCGCACCGAGCGCGACGTGCGCAGGTAGTCGGCCAGCGCCTCGCGCAGCAGCGCGAGCCCGCCGCCCGGCGCATAGGTCAGCAGGTCGGGGCGCAGGCGCCGCCAGTACTTGTTGTGCAGCCGCGTCCACACGCGCGCCGGAAATCGCGACACATCGGGCACGCCCGGCATGAACGCGCCGCCCTGCCGTTTCGATACACCGGCGCCTTCGACGAGCCGCGTGCCGCGCGCGGACAGCCGCCGCACGGAAGCCTGCACGAGCGCCGGGCGGGCGGCGGCCGCGTCGGGCGGCGCACCGACGATCTCGTCCGGCGCGCTGTCGGCGACGAACGTGCCGCGGCCGGTTGCCGAGTTCACATAGCCTTCGAGTGCAAGCTGCTCGTAAACCTGCGTGACCGTGTTGCGCGCGATCCCGAGCTCGGCGGCCAGGAGCCGCGACGACGGCACGCGCGTGCCGGCCGGCAGTTCGCGCGACAGGATCGCCTGTTGCAGCAGCCGGTGAAGCTGCCGGTAGATCGGCTGTTCGCCGCCGCGCACGAGGCGCTGCGCCAGCCAGTCCGACAACACGCTCGCGCGCATGATTGGCTCCTGAATATTTATTGAAATGGCTCTGATTGCCAGAGCCAAATGTGATTATAGTCGCCTCCATGGGCTGCCAACGCGGCCGTTTTTTATCCCACCGGACAGAACATCAAGGAGATGACCGTGAAGAATGCCGACCTGCAGGCCCGCAAGAACGCCGCCACCCCGCGCGGCGTTGGCGTGATGTGCGATTTCTACGCAGCCCGCGCCGAGAACGCGGAACTGTGGGATGTCGAAGGCCGCCGCTTCATCGATTTCGCCGCCGGCATCGCGGTGCTGAACACCGGCCACCGCCACCCGAAGATCGTCAAGGCGATCGCGGATCAGCTGAACAACTTCACGCACACCGCTTACCAGATCGTCCCGTACGCGTCGTACGTCGAGCTGGCTGAAAAGATCAACGACCGCGCGCCGGGCGATTTCCCGAAGAAGACTGCGTTCTTCACGACCGGCGCGGAAGCCGTCGAGAACGCGATCAAGATCGCGCGCGCAGCAACCGGCCGTCCGGGCGTCATCGCGTTCTCGGGCGGCTTCCACGGCCGCACGATGATGGGCATGGCGCTGACCGGCAAGGTCGCTCCGTACAAGCTGAACTTCGGCCCGTTCCCGGGCGACGTGTTCCACGCGCCGTACCCGAACGCCGTGCACGGCGTGACGACCGCCGACTCGATCAAGGCGATCGAGATGCTGTTCAAGGCCGACATCGATCCGAAGCGCGTCGCCGCGATCATCTTCGAACCGGTCCAGGGCGAAGGCGGCTTCAACCCGGCGCCGGCCGAGTTCGTGCGCGCGCTGCGCAAGATCTGTAACGAGCACGGCATCCTGCTGATCGCCGACGAAGTGCAGACGGGCTTCGCGCGTACCGGCAAGCTGTTCGCGATGCAGCACTACGACGTGCTGGCCGACCTGATCACGATGGCGAAGAGCCTTGCAGGCGGCATGCCGCTGTCGGGCGTCGTCGGCCGTGCGGACGTGATGGACGCGGCAGCGCCCGGCGGCCTCGGCGGCACGTACGCGGGCAACCCGCTGGCCGTCGCATCGGCACACGCGGTGCTCGAGATCATCGACGAAGAGAAGCTGTGCGAGCGCGCAACGCAACTGGGCGACGTGCTGAAGGCGAAGCTGAACGCACTGCAGGCCGACGTGCCGCAGATCGCCGACGTGCGCGGCCCGGGCGCGATGATCGCGGTCGAGTTCCTGAAGCCGGGCTCGGGCGAGCCGGATGCGGAATTCACAAAGCGCGTGCAGACGCGTGCGCTCGAGCGCGGCCTGCTGCTGCTCGTGTGCGGCGTGTACTCGAACGTCGTGCGCTTCCTGTTCCCGCTGACGATCCCGCAAGCCGTGTTCGACGAAGCGCTCGTGATCCTCGAGGAAGTGCTGAAGGAAACGGTCGGCGTGCCGGCCTGAGTGTCCGTCGACTTCATCAACTGATTGCGCCGCCGCCGTCTTCGTGACGGCGGCGGCCGTTTCATCCGTCCTATTCGAAGCAGGTGATTCATATGAGCACGGTTCAGGAAACCCTGGCACTGAAAGACCCGTCGCTGTTCCGCCAGCAGGCGTACGTCAACGGCGAATGGCAAGGCGCGACGAACGGCGAGACGTTCGAAGTCCGCAACCCGGCGACGGGCGGCCTACTCGGCACGGTGCCGGCGATGGGCACGGCCGAGACGCGTCACGCGATCGAAGCCGCGAACGCCGCCTGGCCGGCGTGGCGCAAGAAGACGGCAAAGGAACGTGCGGTCGTCCTGCGCAAGTGGCACGACCTGATGATGGAAAACGCCGACGACCTCGCGCTGATCCTGACCACCGAGCAAGGCAAGTCGCTGGCCGAAGCGAAGGGCGAGATCGCCTATGCCGCATCGTTCCTCGAATGGTTCGCGGAAGAAGGCAAGCGCGTGTACGGCGACACGATCCCGACGCCGGCGAGCGACAAGCGCATCGTCGTGACGAAGGAAGCGATCGGCGTGTGCGCGGCGATCACGCCGTGGAACTTCCCGGCGGCGATGATCACGCGCAAGGTCGGCCCGGCGCTTGCCGCAGGCTGCCCGATCGTCGTGAAGCCGGCTGAAGCGACGCCGTTCTCGGCGCTCGCGATGGCCGTGCTGGCCGAGCGCGCGGGCGTGCCGGCGGGCGTGTTCAGCGTCGTCACGGGCGACCCGAAGGCGATCGGCGGCGAGCTGACGTCGAACCCGATCGTGCGCAAGCTGTCGTTCACCGGCTCGACGCCGGTCGGCCGCCTGCTGATGTCGCAGTGCGCGGCGACGGTCAAGAAGGTGTCGCTGGAACTCGGCGGCAACGCACCGTTCATCGTGTTCGACGACGCCGATCTCGATGCGGCCGTGCAGGGCGCGATCGCGTCGAAGTACCGCAACAGCGGCCAGACCTGCGTGTGCACGAACCGTTTCTACGTACATGAAGCCGTGTACGACCAGTTCGCGCAGAAGCTCGCGGCGGCCGTCGGCCAGCTGAAGGTGGGCCGCGGTACGGAGCCGGGCGTCACGCAGGGTCCGCTGATCAACGAAGCCGCGGTGCTGAAGGTCGAGGCACACATCGAGGACGCGCTCGCGAAGGGCGCGACCGTCGTGACGGGCGGCAAGCGCCACGCGCTCGGCCACGGCTTCTTCGAGCCGACCGTGCTGACGGGTGTCACGCCGGCGATGAAGGTCGCGAAGGAAGAGACGTTCGGGCCGCTCGCGCCGCTGTTCAAGTTCGGCAGCGACGACGAAGTGATCCGCCTCGCGAACGACACCGAGTTCGGCCTGGCCGCGTACTTCTACAGCCGCGACATCGGCCGCGTGTGGAAGGTGGCGGAAGCGCTCGAATACGGGATGGTCGGCGTGAACACGGGCCTGATCTCGAACGAAGTCGCGCCGTTCGGTGGCGTGAAGCAGTCGGGCCTCGGCCGCGAAGGCTCGCACTACGGCATCGACGACTACGTCGTGATCAAGTACCTCTGCCTCGCCGTCTGACGGTTCGGGGCCTGGCGCCGCTTCGGTGACAGGCCCTGACCGCCCGGCCGGAACCGGGCGGTCCGACGCGGGCCGGTACCCCTCTCCGCCGTGCCCGCGTCACTTCTTCCACCGCTCATCACCGAAACACGTTCACCGCCTCCACCAGCCGCGTCGCCTGCTGCTTCAGGCTCTCCGACGCCGCCGTGCTCTGCTCGACGAGCGCCGCGTTCTGCTGCGTGATGTTGTCCAGATGCACCACCGCTTGGTCAACCTGCGCGACACCGGTGCTCTGCTCGGCCGTCGACGAACTGATCTCCGCAATGAGGTCCGACACGCGCTTCACCTGCGTGACGATGTCCTCCATCGTCTTGCCCGCGCCATCGACGATCCGTGCGCCCGATTCGACCCGCTCGACACTCGCGCCGATCAGCGTCTTGATCTCCTTCGCCGCATTCGCGCTGCGTTGCGCTAGCGCCCGCACCTCGCCCGCGACCACCGCGAAACCACGCCCCTGATCGCCGGCCCGCGCGGCCTCCACCGCCGCGTTCAGCGCAAGGATGTTGGTCTGGAACGCGATGCCGTCGATCACGCCGATGATGTCCGAGATCTTCCGCGAGCTGGCCGTGATGTCGTTCATCGTCGCGACCACCTCGCTCACCGCCTGCCCGCCGCGCTCGGCCGCGTCGCTCGCCGATACCGACAATTGATTCGCCTGCAGCGCCGTCTCCGCATTGCTCGACACGGTCGCCGTCATCTCGGCCATCGACGCGGCCGTCTGCTGCACGCTCGTCGACGCCTGCTCGGTACGCGCGCTCAGGTCGTTGTTGCCCTGCGCGATCTCGTTGCTCGCGCGCTGCACGTTCAACACCTGTTCGCTGACGTCGTCGACGAGCCAGCGGAACATCAGGCCGAGCTGGTTGATCGTGCGCAGTGTCATGCCGATCTCGTCGACGCGGTTCATCCGCACGCCGCTGCGGCTTTCGCCGGTCGCCACGCGCAGCGCCTCGTCGCGCAACTGCATGAGCGGGCGCGCAATCTGTGCATCGAGCCACAGCCCCGCAGCAGCAGCAGCACCGACCGTCACCGCCGCGAACGCGGCGAGCCCGCCGCCGGCCAGCCCGCACGCCCAGCCGCCGGCCACCACCACCGGCGCAAGTACGCACAGCGACGCATGGAGCCGCGCACGCACCGACATCGTCTGGAACAGCGACGTGAATCCGGCCAGGCCCTTGCGGACGATCAGCCCCTTGTGAAAATGCCGGTTGCCGCCCCGCCCTTCGCGGAATTCCTTGTAGAGCGCCTCCGCAGCCGCGATCTCGTCGCGCGTCGCCTTCGTGCGCACCGACATGTAGCCCTTCGGCTGGCCGTTACGCATCACCGGAATCGCATTCGCGCGCACCCAGTAGTGATCGCCGTTCTTGCGGCGGTTCTTCACGAGTGCGGTCCACGGCTCGCCGCCCTTGAGCGTCGCCCACATGTCGGCGAACGCCTCCTGCGGCATGTCCGGATGCCGCACGACGTTGTGCGGCTGGCCTTCGATCTCTTCGGGGGAAAATCCGCTGACCTGCATGAAGGCCGCGTTCGCGTAGGTGATGTAGCTGTTCGCGTCGGTGGTCGACATCAGCGTCGCGTCATCGGGAAAATCGAATTCGCGTTGCGTGACGGGCTGGTTGTTGCGCATGGTGTGGAGCTCCGGGTGACGGATCTTGCGTCCGCTCGTCGATTGATTCGAGACCCCGCGCATTGCGGCTTATCCGCATGCACGTTGGTCCTGCTCCTGCGCTTTCGGCAAATTCCACGAAAACATTATGGTGTATTCGGGAAAATATGCATTAGAAACGCATCATCTTTCCTTTACCAAACATCTTGTTTACATATGAAACTAAACACCAATACAGGCAACGGTTTGGCGGATATTCGTCTTACGATTTAATGCAATTCGCCAAAATTGATCCAAATCAAAAACGTGAAATTTGAATACGAATATTTCTCGTTTGGCGCATTTCAAATTAATCTAAAACCCTGAACGCGCATTGCGCGCGTCGACCCGGATGTATTGATTTGGCGCGCACATCACGTGCGCGCCCCGACGATCACCGGAACACGTTCACCGCATCCACGAGACGCGTTGCCTGCTGCTTCAGGCTCTCCGACGCTGCCGTGCTCTGCTCGACCAGCGCTGCGTTCTGCTGCGTGATGTTGTCCAGATGCACGACTGCCTGATCGACCTGCGCAACCCCCGTGCTCTGCTCGGCCGTCGACGAGCTGATTTCCGCGATCAAATCCGACACACGCTTCACCTGCGCAACGATGTCCTCCATCGTCTTGCCTGCCTCGTCCACACGCCGCGCGCCCGATTCGACGCGCTCGACGCTCGCGCCGATCAGCGTCTTGATCTCCTTCGCCGCATTCGCGCTGCGCTGCGCGAGTGCCCGCACCTCGCCCGCAACCACCGCGAAGCCGCGCCCCTGCTCGCCTGCGCGTGCCGCTTCCACGGCCGCGTTCAGCGCAAGGATGTTGGTCTGGAACGCGATGCCGTCGATCACGCCGATGATGTCGGCAATCTTACGAGAACTGGCCGTGATGTCGCTCATCGTCGTGACGACCTCGCCCACCGCCTGTCCGCCACGCCCGGCCGCCTCGCTGGCCGACATCGCGAGCCGGTTCGCCTGCAGCGCGGTCTCGGCGTTGCTGTCGACGGTCGCGGTCATCTCGGCCATCGACGCGGCCGTCTCCTGCACGCTCGACGCCGCCTGCTCGGTACGCGCGCTCAGGTCGTTGTTGCCCTGCGCGATCTCGTTGCTCGCACGCTGCACGTTGTGCACCTGCTCGCTGACGTCGTCGACGAGCCAGCGGAACATCAGCGCGAGCTGGTTGATCGTGCGCAGCGTCATGCCGATCTCGTCGACACGGTTCATCCGCACGCCGCGTCGGCTTTCACCGGTCGCGACGTTCAGCGCCTGGTCGTGCAGCCGCTTCAGCGGACGCACGATCTGCGCATCGAGCCACAGGCCGGCCGCCGCCGTCACGCCGACCGTCACGCCGGCAAACGCCGCGAGCCCGCCGCCCGCCAGCCCGCATGCCCAGCCCGCGCCAACGACCGCCGGCGCAAGCACGCACAGCGCCGAGTGCACACGCGCGCGCACCGACATCGTCTGCGACAGCGACGCGATGCGCATCAGCCCCGTGCGGATCACCAGCCCCTTGTGGAACCGGCGCTGGCCGGCCTTGCCTTCGCGGAACGCGCGATACAGCGCATCGGCAGCCTCGGACTCGTCGTGCGGCGCCTTCGTGCGCACCGACATGTAGCCTTGCGGCTCGCCGTTGCGCATCACGGGAATCGCGTTCGCACGCACCCAGTAGTGATCGCCGTTCCTGCGGCGGTTCTTCACGAGCGCGGTCCACGGCTCGCCGCGCCTGAGCGTCGCCCACATGTCGGCAAACGCTTCGCGCGGCATGTCCGGGTGGCGCACCACGTTGTGCGGCTGGCCGACGAGTTCCTCGTTCGTGAAGCCGCTCACCTGTGCGAACGTCGTGTTGGCGTAGGTGATGATGCTGTCTGCGTCGGTCGTCGACATCAGCGTGACGTCGTCGGGAAAATCGAATTCCTGTTGGGTAACGGGCTGGTTATTGCGCATGCAAGGCTCCGAAAAGCGGATCTGACGTCCGCGTCGCGCTGACTTCACGCTCAGTAGCCGAAAAACGGTTTATCGCTTTACGACGGTCTTCATCTGACTGTCGGCATATTGGGGAAAAACCTTACCCTTTCTTCGCATAAAATATTCAATTCGGCGGCCACCATGATTTCGATCAAATAATCCGGCAATATTCGCCACGCGCGTTCATTCATATGCCACGCCGCGCCGCCCGGCCAAGCCGCGCGGCAGGTCAATGCGATCGGCCGTTACACTCGGCGAAACGATTCCATCTATCCTGCTCTATTCAACCAGCATTCGAATTCGATGAAAAAGGCATTGCACGAACTGAATCGGCTGTCCTGGAATACGGCGACAGTCGCGCATAACAGCCATAAAGGCGATCAGGCCGCATTTTTCCGCGCAGGCGGCTCGACGCTCTTTCCGGAAGAACGCGAACTGCTCGGCGACGTCAGCGGGCTGCGGCTCCTGCACCTGCAGTGCAACGCGGGACAGGACACGCTGAGCCTCGTGCGCGCCGGTGCGGACGCGACGGGCGTCGACATCTCCGACGAAGCGATCGCCTTCGCACGACAACTGTCGGCCGACGCGGGCCTGCCCGCACGCTTCGAGCGCGCCGACGTGCTCGACTGGATGCCCGAGGCCGCCGCGCGCGGCGAGCGCTTCGCTCGCGTGTTCACGTCGTACGGCGCGATCTGCTGGCTGTCCGACCTGAACGCGTGGGCACGCGGGATCGCTGCGCTGCTCGCGCCCGGCGGCCGTTTCGCGATGGTCGAGTTCCATCCGTTCGCGCTGTATTTCGACGAACACTGGAAGCCGCACTACGACTATTTCAAAGGCGATGCGACCGAGGAGCCGGCAGGGGTCGGCGATTATGTTGCCGCATCCGGCACGGGGCTCGGCGCGCAGCACGACCATCCGGGCGTCGTCGATTTCGCGAACCCGCATCCGAGCTACGAGTTCATGTGGGGCATCGGCGAAGTCGTGAACGCGCTCGTATCGGCCGGGCTCGTGATCGACCGCCTGACCGAATATCCGTATGCGAACGGCTGGAAAGGCTTCGACGGCATGCGTGAGCTGGACGGCCGCCGGATGGTGCCGCCCGACGGCATGCCGCGCCTGCCGCTGATGTTTGCGATCGCCGCGCATCGGGAGGCCGCATGACGCGCCGCACCGCCGCCGAACGCGACGCACTGGTCGCCCGCCGGCTCACGCGCGACGACGTGCCGCTCGTGTGGACCATCGACCGGCGCGAGATCATCGAGCACCTGTACGTGCTGCGCGACGGTGCGCTGCATCTCGTTCCCGACTTTTACGACGTCGCGGGCTGGCCCGACGGCGAGGCCGACCACTACACGCCGATCCTGCTCGACTGCCACGATCGCGGCGGCTGGTGCGTCGGCATGTTCGACGGCGCGCGGCTCGTCGCGGCGGTCTTCGTCGACAGCCAGCCGCTCGGCCCGCGCGGCGACATGCTGCAGTTGAAGTTCCTGCACGTGAGCCACGACTGGCGCGGCTGCGGGCTCGGCGAGCAGCTCTACCGCGCGGCGCGCGAGCAGGCGCGCGCGATGGGTGCTGCGCGCCTGTACGTGTCCGCGACGCCGTCGCGGAACACGATCGACTTCTACCTGCGGCTCGGCTTCACGGTCAGCGCATCGCCCGACCCGGCGCTGTACGCGCTCGAGCCGGAAGACATTCATCTGGAAGCGCCGACCGCCTGACGCACCGGCGCACGGGTGAAACGTAGAATATCCCGCTTTGCCGCGGCCTCCATCGGCATCACGGCATCACGGAGAGCAAAATTGCAGGACGAAGCGCAGCAGCAAGCCATGCCGAAGATCCTCGTCAGCATGTGCGTGGTCGGTCATCCGGTCCGTTACAACGGCTCGGCCAAGACCGCCGCGCACGAGGCGCTCGAACGGTGGCAGCGCGAAGGGCGCCTCGTGCCGGTCTGCCCCGAACTGGCCGGCGGCTTCAGCGTGCCGCGCCCGCCCGCCGAAATCGCCGACGGCGAATCGGGGCAGCGGGTGCTGGCGGGCGCCGCGCGCATCGTCGATGTCAACGGCGCCGACGTGACCGCACCGTTCGTGTCCGGCGCGCACACCGCGCTGGCCCTCGCGCGCGCGCACGATTGCCGCTTCGCGATCCTCGCCGACGGCAGTCCGTCGTGCGGCAGCACGTTCATCTATGACGGGCGTTTCGAGAACCGGCGGCACGCGGGCGCCGGTGTCACGGCGGCGTTGCTGCGCGAGCATGGCATCGAAGTGTTCGCGGACACCGAGATCGATGCGCTCGATGCGCGCCTCAAGCAGTTGTCGCAGGCCGGTTAACGACGATGCGCGGCATGAGAACCCTCGTGCCGCGCATCGTTTCGGACAGCGCGAAGCGGTAACCTGCCGCTTCGCCGTGCGACGCAGGTCAGACGCGTTCGATTGCGATCGCGATGCCCTGGCCGACGCCGATGCACATCGTGCACAGCGCAAAGCGGCCGTTCGTGCGATGCAGCTGGTACATCGCGGTCGTCACGAGACGCGCGCCCGACGCGCCGAGCGGATGGCCCAGCGCGATCGCGCCGCCGTTCGGGTTCACGCGGGGATCGTCGTCGGCCACGCCGAGCATGCGCAGCACCGCGAGACCTTGCGACGCGAACGCCTCGTTCAGCTCGATCACGTCGAACTGGTCGATCGTCATCCCGAGCCGGGCGAGCAGCTTCTGCGTGGCCGGCGCGGGCCCGATGCCCATCACGCGCGGCGCGACGCCGGCCGTCGCGATACCCAGCACGCGTGCGCGCGGCGTCAGGCCGAAGCGCTTCGCGGTTTCTTCGTTCGCGAGCAGCAGCGCGGCAGCGCCGTCGTTGACGCCCGACGCGTTGCCGGCCGTCACCGAGCCGTCCGGGCGCACGACGCCCTTCAGCTTCGCCAGCGTTTCGAGCGATGTTTCGCGCGGATGCTCGTCGCGCGACACGACCAGCGGATCGCCCTTCTTCTGCGCAATCGTGACCGCGACGATTTCCTCGGCGAGCGTGCCGTCCTGCTGCGCGCGCGCGGCCTTCTGCTGGCTGCGCAGCGCGAACAGGTCCTGGTCGGCGCGGCTGATGTTGTAGTCGACCGCGACGTTCTCGGCCGTCTCCGGCATCGAATCGACGCCGTGCAGCTGTTTCATCAGCGGATTGACGAAGCGCCAGCCGATCGTCGTATCGTAGATGTCGGCCTGGCGCGCGAACGCGCTCGCGGCCTTGCCCATCACGAACGGCGCGCGCGTCATGCTCTCGACGCCGCCCGCGACCATCAGCGCGGCCTCGCCGGACTTGATCGCACGCGCGGCCACGCCGACCGCATCCATGCCGGAACCGCACAGGCGGTTGATCGTCGAACCCGGCACGCCCTGCGGCAGCCCTGCGAGCAGCGCCGACATGCGCGCGACGTTACGGTTGTCCTCGCCGGCCTGGTTCGCGCAGCCGTAGATCACGTCGTCGATCGCCGCCCAGTCGACGTCGCGGTTGCGCTCGACGAGCGCCTTGAGCGGCACCGCGCCCAGGTCGTCGGCGCGCACGCCGGACAGTGCACCGCCGTAACGCCCGATCGGCGTACGGATCGCATCACACAGAAAAGCTTCGGTCATCAGTGTCTCCGGTCCCAGGACAGGCTGGGGGAATGAACAGGGCGCGCCCCTTGCATTGCCCGTCGGGATGCGCTTAAATGTTCTATATACGAACATAAGATCGTGTATCGAACGTTCAACGCATCATAGGGAGTGCGGGGACGACCTGTCAAGCGCGCGGTCCGCCGCGCGGTTGGCGTGTCAGGCCCCATGCGCTATCTTCTCGGCTGCACGATATTCCAGGCGCTCATGACAACCGAAGACACTCAGACGAAACCCGGCGACTCCTATGTCCAGTCGTTCGCGCGCGGCCTCGCGGTGATCCGCGCATTCGACGCGGCCCGCCCGGAGCAGACGCTCACCGAGGTCGCGTCGGCCACCGGGCTCACGCGCGCGGGCGCGCGCCGGATCCTGCTCACGCTGCAGACGCTCGGCTACGTCGAGGCCGACGGCCGGCTGTTCCGGCTCACGCCGAAGATCCTCGAGCTCGGCTTCGCGTACCTCACGTCGATGCCGTTCTGGAATCTCGCCGATCCCGTGATGGAGCAGCTGTCGGCGCAGATCCACGAAAGCTGCTCGGCAGCCGTGCTCGACCGCACCGAGATCGTCTACGTGCTGCGCGTGCCGACCCGCAAGATCATGACGATCAACCTGTCGATCGGCAGCCGGCTGCCCGCGTACTGCACGTCGATGGGCCGCGTGCTGCTGTCCGCGCTCGACGACGCCGAGCTCGACGAGACGCTCGCGCAAAGCGGCATCCGCGCGCATACACCGCGCACGATCACCGACCTCGGCGAACTGAAGGCGGCGATCGCGCAGGTGCGCCAACAGGGCTGGGCCGTGGTCGACCAGGAACTCGAAGTGGGCCTCATGTCGTTGTCCGCGCCGATTCGCAACCGGCGTGGGCAAATCATCGCGGCAATGAACATCAGCGGCAACGCGCAGCGACATACCGCGAAGCAGATGGTGAAGGAGTTTCTCGGGCCGCTGCAGCAGGCCGCGCAGACGGTGTCGGAGCTGGTGGCGCGGCGGGGGTGAGTAACGGGCGGGGCCGTCACGACGTACGGCTTCCCGAAAAACCGATGCAACGACGGGTCCGGCTCGATTGTCATATCACTGATACGACAATCGAGCAAAAAAACGGGCAGCCCAGGGCTGCCCGTATCAACTCCACGTGATTGCAACGTTCTTCTCACGGAACACGGAGCGAGCTCCGCGCCGCACAATTTAGTGACGCGCGGAATGGCGGTCAATTTGACAAGAACGAAATTGCGCCGCGCACCGGTAGGACGGCGCACCGCTCACGCGCCGAGCAACATCCCCTTGCGCACCGGCACCGTGCCCGTCACGCGGCCGAGCGGCGCGCCGGCCGTCACGAAGCGGATCGCGCGGCGCATATAGAACACGCCGTCGGTCGCGCTCGAGATCGTCGTGATCTTGTCCGTCAGCGGATCGACGATGTCGAACAGCGGATCGCCGGCGCGGATCGTCGCGCCGATCGCCGCGCGGTGTACGAGGATCCCGCTCACCGGCGCATGGAACTGCTCGCTGCCTGCCAGCGGCGTGGCCGGCGCGGCGAGCGGCGGCAGCGGCTTGCGTTCGCCCTGCACCGCGCCGCGCCATACGAGATAGTCGACGAGCGCATCGGCATCGCGTTCCGCATGGTCGTACGTCACGTCGCGCTGGCCACGGCACTCGACCGTCACGGCCACGGTGCCGGCCGCCATCGGCGTGCCCGCCGGCAAGTGCTGCCGCAACTGCGTCCACAGCAGGTGATGCGCATCGTCGAACGCATGCCCGCCCGAATCCTCGGCGAGCAGCGACACCTCCGAGCCGAGATAACGCGCGAGCGGCTCGACTTCCGGCCATGCGGTATCGCTCGTGTACACGTGCATCACCGCTTCGAGCGAACAATGCAGGTCGATCACCACATCGGCGTCGAGCGACAGCTTCAGCAGCGCCAGCTGCAGTGAATCGAACTCCGTCCGCGGCGCGATCTCGTCGAGCGCCGCGCCGACGCATTCGCGCACGATCGCGCGATTGCGTTCGCCGTCGTCACCGAGCCGGTCGCGCGCACGCGCGGCGATTTCCGCGAGCGGCAGGAAGCCGCGATTGAAGTTGCGGCCGCTCGCCAGATCGAAACGGCCGATGAACTGCCCGAGCAGATGATGATTGAGGCCGACCGGATTCGCGACCGGCACAAGCACGATCTCGGCTGCCAGCCGGCCGTCGGCATCGAGTTGCGCGAGACGCTGCTTCAGCACGAACGCCGCGAGCATCGCGGGCGTCTCGTCCGCGTGCAGCGCGGCCTGCAGGTAGATCTTGCGGCCGGTGTCGGCCGGCCCGAAATGAAAGCTCGTCAGCGTGCGCTGCGTGCCGATCGACGGCGACAGGAGCGGCGTGGTGCGAATCTGCATCGATGGTCTCGAACGAAATGAAAACGAAGAAACGGGTGAAACGTCAAGGTCGCACGGCGCTCAATCGCCGTACGGGTTGAAGTCGAAATACTTCTTCGCGATCCGGTCGTACGTGCCGTCCTTCAGCATCGACGCGATCGCGCCGTCGATCGACGCCTTGAGCGCCGTATCCGACTGCCGCATGCCGATGCCCACGCCACGATCGCCCATGTCGAGCGGCGCACCGACGAACGCGAAACCGTTGCCCTTCGGCGTGCGCAGGAAGCCGTAGTCGGCTTCCACGGTGCCCAGCAGCGCCGCGTCGAGGCGGCCGTTGACGAGATCGGCGAACACGTCGTCCTGGCTCTTGTACGGCACCACGCTGACGCCGGCCGGCGCCCAGTGCGCGAGCGCCCACGATTCGAACTGCGTGCCCGACTGCACGCCGACGCGCTTGCCCGCAAGCGACGCGGTCGTGCTGTCGACGCCGCTGCCGGGCCGCGCGACGAGCCGCGACTTGAAACGGAACAGCTTAGACGAGAACAGGATCTGCTTCTCGCGCTTCCCGGTGATCGCCATCGACGACAGGATCGCGTCGATCTTGCGCGCCTGCAGCGCGGGAATCATCCCGGAGAATTCGAGCTCGATCCACTGGCAGCGCAACTGCGCGCGGCGGCAGATCTCGTTGCCCAGATCGACGTCGAAGCCCTTCAGGCTGCCGTCGGGCGCCTTCGAATCCATCGGAGGATAGGTCGGATCGATGCCGAGGCGCACGGGGCGCGCATCGAGCGCGTGTGCGGCGCCGGCCGCGAACGCAAGGCACAGGGAAACGAGCGGAAGGAGAGTACGTTTCATGGTCGACGAAGGGCAGGACGAAGGGCAAACGGCACGAGCCGGACTGCCTGCGATCGTAGTGCGCACGCGCCGCCGCCGGAATCGCCCGCTGCCTTATCATGATCACTTTTCCCGATCACCGGCCCCGCGCTCGCACATGGCGTTCACGCTCTCCCAGCTCCGCATCTTCCAGGCCGTCGTCGAGCACGGCAGCCTGCGCGCCGCCGCACGCGCGCTCGATCTCGCGCAGAGCGGCGTCACGCAGCAGTTGCAGAGCCTCGAGGCAACGCTCGGCGCGACGCTGTTCACGCGCACCAATCGCGGGATCGTGCCGACGGCCGTCGGCCAGCGGCTGCTCGCGCGCTCCGGTTCGATCCTCGGCGAATGCGAGCAGGTCGAGCGGGAGATCCGGCAACTGAGCGGCGCGTACGAAGGCACCGTTACGCTCGGCCTCGTGGCCGAGCCGCTGATCGATGCGTTCGCGCCGGTGCTGAGCGCGTTCCGCGCGCGCTTCGACAAGGTCGACGTGCATCTGCGCACCGGCACGTCGCGGATGATGATCGGCTGGCTGCGCGAAAGCGCGGTCGATTTCGCGATCGCGCTCGTCGCGAAGCAGACCGACACGACCGATCTCGCGGTCACGCCGCTGCGCTCGTCCGCACCGGTGGTCGTGTGCCGCCACGGGCATCCGGCAATGCACGCGAAATCGCTCGCCGAGCTGGCCGACTACGCGTGGGTGTCGACGCGCTCGCCGAACCTGAGCGCAGACCCCGTCGTCAACCGGCTGCTCGCGTACTTCGACGTGCACGGCCTGCCACCGCCGAAGATCCTCGCCACCGTCGAAGGGATGTTCGAGACGCTGCAGCTCGTCACGCAGACCGATTGCCTGTCGCTCGAAACAGAAGCCGTGACGCGGCACGGGCCGTTTGCCGGTGCGCTCGCGAAGGTGCCCGTGCGCGAACAGGCCGAATCGCAGGACATCTGCCTGCTGCAACGCGCGGCCGTGCCGCTCACGCCGGCCGCGCAGGAACTCGCGACGATGCTCGCGTCGTACCTGAGGGTGGTGCGCGGGCGGTAAGCGCGTAAGACCGTCTGCCGACCGTCATGCTGCGCCGCGCTGCGCGTCAGTCCATCGAATCCCGCGCCGTCTCGCGCAGCATCGCCACCGCGATCAGCGACAGCACCACGCACGCGGCCACGTAGCCGGCCGGCGCGAGCTTGCTGCCGGTCGTCTTCACGAGCCACGTCGCGATCAGCTGCGCGGTGCCGCCGAAGATCGTCACCGCGAGCGCATACGCGATCGAGATGCCGGTCGCGCGCACGTGGCGCGGCAACGACTCGCACATCAGCGCCATTTCCGACGCCGAGCCGAGCGAATAGAACAGCAGCATCAGCGCGGTCAGCGGCAGGATCACCGACAGCGTCGGGTGATGGTTCATCAGCCAGAACGCGGGGAACAGCAGCGCGACCAGCACGCCGCGGCCGACGAAGATCGGCAGGCGCCGGCTGCCGAGCCTGTCCGACAACCAGCCGAACAGCGGGCACGTGACCAGCATCACGCAGCCCGATGCGACGCCGACGAACATCGACAGCTTCATCGGCAGGCCGAGCGTGTGGATCGCATAGGTCGGCATGTAGAACGTCAGGATGTAGGTCGACACCGTGCCGCCCATCACCGTGAGCATCAGCAGCAGCACCGTGCGCGTGTGCTTCGAGAACAGCTCGTGCAGCACGCCGCGTTCGATGCCGTGATGGCGGTCGCCGGGCGCGTCGTCCGCGAGCCGCCGGCGCAAGAACATCCCGACCGGCGCGATCAGCACGCCGACGAGAAACGGTAACCGCCAGCCCCAGCCTTCCAGCGCGTCCTTCGTCATCGTGTTCGACAACAGCGCCGCGAAGCCCGAGCCCATCAGCGCGGCGCCGCCCTGCGTCGCGAGCTGCCAGCTCGCGCGGAACGCGCGGCGCGACGTGCCGCCCTGTTCGAGCAGCGTCGATGTCGCCGCGCCGAATTCGCCGCCCTGCGAGAAGCCCTGCAGCAAGCGCGCGAACACGACCAGCAGCGGCGCGGCCACGCCGACCTGCGCATAGGTCGGCGCGATCGCGATCAGGCCCGTGCCGAGCGCCATCAGCATGATCGTCAGGTTCAGCGCGGCCTTGCGCCCCTTGCGGTCCGCATAGACGCCGAGCACGACGCTGCCGAGCGGCCGCGTGAAGAAGCCGGCCGCGAACGTCGCGACCGACAGCAGCAGCGACGTGGTCGGGTCGCTCGACGGGAAGAACAGCTTGCCGATCAGCACCGCGAAGAAGCCGTACACGGTGAAATCGAAAAATTCCAGCCAGTTGCCGATCACGGCCGCCGCGATCGCACCGCGCCGCGTGACGGCAGGCGTGCTGCGCGTGTCAGTGACGGTGGCTTCGGCCGGGCCGGGGTGCAGCGCGAGATGGTCTTTCTGCATCGCTATCCTCTACTCTGAATGCGGCCGGAAGCGCCGGCCGCTCGCCCCGCCGCCGGCATCATTGCCCGAGGTAACGCTCCACCAAACGCGTCCAGAACGCCGCACCGATCGGCAGGTTGCGATCGTTGAAGTCGTATTTCGGGTTGTGCACCATGCAGCCGTCCTCGCCTTCGCCGTTGCCGAGCCGCACGAACGAGCCCGGCCGCTGCTGCAGCATGAACGCGAAATCCTCGCTGCCCATCAGCAGGTCGGTCTGCTCGACCACATGCGCGTCGCCGACGAGTTCGCGCGCTACCTGTGCTGCGAAATCCGTTTCGGCGTCCGTATTGACGACAACCGGATAGCCTTCGATGTATTCGACGTTCGCGGTCGCGCCATAGCTCGCCGCCTGCGTTTCGGCCAGCTCGGTGATGCGGCGCTTGAGCAGCGCGCGCACTTCCGGGCTGAACGAGCGCACGCTGAGTTCGAGACGCGCGCCGTTCGGGATCACGTTGTTCGCAGTGCCCGCATGCATCGAGCCAACCGTGACGACCGCCGGCTGCGCGGGGTCGACGTTGCGCGCGACGATCGTCTGCAGCGCCATCACGATGCTCGCCGCCACGACCACCGGGTCGACCGTCAGGTGCGGCCGCGCCGCGTGGCCGCCGACGCCTTCGATCGTGATGATCGCCTTGTCGCCGGCCGACATGAACGGGCCGCGCCGCGTGAGGAACACGCCGGGGGCCGCGCCCGGATGGTTGTGCATGCCGAATACGGCATCGCACGGGAAGCGCTCGAACAGGCCGTCGTCGATCATCTTCTTCGCGCCGCTGTCGACGCCGTGCTCTTCCGCCGGCTGGAAATACAGATGCACGGTGCCGGAGAAATTGCGTGTCTTCGCGAGATGCTGCGCGGCGCCGAGCAGCATCGTCGTGTGGCCGTCGTGGCCGCACGCGTGCATCTTGCCGTGCGTGCCGCTCGCGTACGGCAGCCCCGTCGCCTCGATGATCGGCAACGCATCCATGTCGGCGCGAATACCGATGCTGCGCGTGCCGTCGCCCACGCGCAGCGTGCCCACCACGCCCGTCTTGCCGACCCCGCGCGTCACCTGCCAGCCCCACTGTTCGAGCTTCTCGGCGACGAGCGCGGCCGTGTCGTGCTCCTCGTACGCGAGTTCGGGGTGGTGGTGGATGTGATGACGGATCTCGCGCAACCCGCCGGCGGCGGGCATCAGATCCTCGACTTCGGTGAATCGGGTATCGGTGGACATCAAGGGGCTCCGGCTGTTTGTCTGCGCACGCAACGGGTGCGTGCGGGAAAGCGAGCCACTATATCCAGCCGATATCGGTTCAATAAGATGCGGAATTTTTCACCGTGATAAGTGTTTTTAATCAGGGTTAGTACGGACGTGCGCGACCCGTGTGTGGCTTTCGATTAGATATGAATACAACTTTCGATTAGATGCGGATACAGGCATCCGATACAGGCCCGGTACGCCCGAGGCACATGGCGTATCCGCATCTAATCGAAAACGGCTTTGCGCCCTGGGCGAGAAGCCGAGTGACATTTTTACGTGCAAGTCAATAGCCAGTCCAATGGGAGGCCGTACCGGCTGTCTATGACACAACGCGCTGCCCGACCGACCGAGGAATCCATGTGCACGCCAGGCGTGCGTATGGCGACGCGAAGGAGATTGATCAAACATACCGGAAGCTACGCCTCCGACTAGCCGCCGACCTCATCTCGGATGAGTGGACGGAAGTGGATGAGGTCGACGCCATCAACTACATGGTCTCTAGCGTATTTGATTTTGCTACCCGCCCCGTCTTTTGCACGCACTGCAGCTTTGCGCACTCGGACAGGGATTGGTTCGCGGTCCATCCCCATCGCCGCCATCAATGTCATGGGTGCGGCTTCCAGTTCTCCGAGGCGGTTACTCGCCGTCGCAGCTGCTGCAGGACGCGAAGCGCCGCGGCGTTGAAGTGCTGCCCGTCGACGTCAACGTCAGCACATGGGATTCGGCGATCGAAGGGCCGACGACGTCGGCGCCCGTGCGTCTCGGCTTTTCGCTGTTGCGCGGCATGCGCGAGGATGTCGCCGGCCGCATCGAGCTCGCACGCGCAGCGCGCCCCTTCGTCGACGTCGCGGACCTCGCGCGCCGTGCGCAGCTCGACCGGCACGACCTCCAGGTGCTCGCGCGCGCGAATGCACTTCGCTCCCTCGCTGGCGGCAACCGACGCGCTGCGCTTTGGCTCGAGGCCGCCGCGGCTCCGGATCGCGATCTGTTGCGCGGCACCGAGCGCGACGACGCGGTGCCGGCGTTGCCTCACGCATCGGAGGGCCACGAGAGCCTCTGCGTTGACTTCGACAAAGTGATGTCGATCCCTGCGGCCGTCGACGACGGCCGCAGGGGGATCACCTGCCTTGCCCAACCCAATGCACGATACACATGCAGTTTTCACTCGACAGAGTTAGAACTTGTGCCGAATGCCAATCCGCGCCGCAGTCTGAAAACTCGTGCTGGACGGCGATCCGAGCGCAGCTTCAATTTGAGCGCCGTGTGCATGATCGTGCGCGAACGCACCAACGAAATAAACGTCAGTTCGCTTGGAAATGAAGTAATCCGCCCCGATGGTTACCTGGTTTGCACTGCCGACGCCGTTGTTGCGCTGTTGAAACTGGAACCCGGCGCCGAGCGAAATATCGGGCCTGACAAAGTAAGTCATGCCACCGTCGTAGGTCAGCGCCCGAGCTTCGGTGCCACTGCTCAGCTGGACATCGGTTACTACGCCAAATATCTGCGCTTTCCCCAGGGTGTAAGTTGCGCCGCCGGCGTATTCCGTCAAATTTGCGGAAGTCGTCGCGTTATGCTGCTTGAAATACGACAGCGATGCAGCAAGCCCGCCTTGGCTGTAGTTCAGCAGAAAATTCATCGAACTGTTGGTGCCCAACGAGCCGGCGACATTACCGAAACCATACATCGCGCCGACACTGAAACCCGCAATCGTCGGCGAAAGATACTTCACCGAGTTGTTGACGTTATCGCCCCACAGCCGGTTATCGAGCGTATACCCTCCGGCAGCGTACGCCGGGATTCCCCATCCCAGGATACCCGCCGCCGTGTTCCCCGCAATCGAGTACGCCGGGAAAATATCGCCGATGAAGTCGTACTGCCGACCGAGCGTCAGCGTCCCGAAGCGCCCGTCAAGGCCGACAAAGGCTGCGCGATTGAACAACAGCCCGCTCTGCGCCAACGCGCCGTTGGAAAGTTGAAAACCGCTTTCGAGCGTGAAGATCGCCTTGAGTCCGCCACCCAGGTCCTCTTTACCCGTCAGCCCCCAGCGATCTCCCTGCGAAGACCCGGACGCAAACTGCACGAGCGCGCCATGTCCGGTGCTCGATTTCGCATTGTTCGTGTACGTAATACCCGCATCCACCAGCCCGTACAGCGTCACTGAGGACTGCGCATGTGCCACGCCGCACCCGACCGCGGCGCACACCACCATGCTTCGCTTGATGACCGTATTCATATCGCTTTCCTAATTTTATGGCGTAGCTTTCGTTGACGAAAATGACTGAGGAAAACGTCCCGCTGGAAATGCATCGGAATCGTTTGGTCAATGGGCAGGCGTCTCCGGGTAATCCTCCAGCTTGCCTCGCTACAACGAACAGTCTCAGCACGTCCGCTTCCCACTGCGCGTCTACTCTATGGGCAGCGTTTTTTGAGCCCCATCGTTAGAAATATCGACAGGGAAACCTTGGCCTGAGCCCGCGCTCACGACGCTCAGAGGCTCGCGCGGGCATCCCTTTCGATCTGCAATAGGCAGTGGACCTGACTGCGGCATGAATACAACGGACGGACAGAGGCAGCGAAGGTCGTTGCTGATCTGGTTTTTTTGCGCTGCTATGCTTGGTGTGTAATGCGAACCAGTCTTTCAAGGCTGTCACGCATGCTGTCTCCTGATTCTTCCCACCGATGAGGCACCCTTGAAGCCACAAGTTCACGATCTCACGCTCGACGAACTCCGACTTTTCGGCGACATCATCGGACGGCTCGAAGAGCTCGGACCGATCGTGGATGTCAGGCGCGTCGTTTTGTCAGACTTGACCCGGCTGCTGCGATCCGATTTCTGCGTCTCCTACAACTGGGATGCCGAAAAAGGAACCTACGTCGACCCGATTGCGGTCAACGTCGACTCGGATCATGTGCGTCGCTACACGAGCTGGTACCAGCACAACGACCCGATGACGGCGCAGCTCTGCAAGCTGCGCAGGGCCACATTGGTGGAGGAAGTGATGGACCGGCCTGCACTGGAGAAAAGCGAGTTCTACAACGAGTTTCTCGCGCAGGACGGTTTGCATCACGGGATCAACGTGTTTGTCTTCGACGGCGAACGCCAGCTCAGCGACCTGAGAATCTGGCGAACGAGGAATCGGCCTGAGTTCGAGATGCGCGACAAACTCGTGCTCGATGCGATCGAGCCGTTCCTTTGCCGCGCCATCAAACGTCGGGCAGGCAGCGCAACGGGACTCACGGACCGTGAGAGCGAGATCGCGCAGCTGGTCGCAAAGGGGTGTACCGATCAGGATATTGGTCGTCTTCTCTGCATCAGCCTGTCGACCGTGCGCACCCATTTGCGGCGGATCATGGACAAGAAGGGATTCTCCAACCGCGCGGAACTTGCTGCCTGCGTCGCCGCGGCCGTCACGACCGCGCCGTCGTGACGATTGAACGGCACGGTCGACGGCAACGCACGCACGACGCGACGAATCGCCCGATACGGGAGACTAGACTGCCAACACCGCTTCGAGCCGGTCGCGAGACATATCGATCGAGTCGCCCGACAGCACGACCTCTCCATGATCCAGACCGAGGAAATGGTCGGCGATCGACGTGAGAAACGTCAGATTCTGTTCGACGACCACGAACGCCGCCCCGTCCGCGATTCGAGACCGGATGACCGACGCCATCCGCTCCAGATTCTCCTGCTGTACACCTTCCGACGGCTCGTCGATCAGCGTAAGAGGCGAACGCTCTGCGATGATTCTGGCGAAGGAAAGCAACTTTTTTTCGCCGCCGCTCAGCTTCCCGGCCGGCTGGAACAACCGCTCTTTCAGACGCGGGAAAATCCGGAACAGGTCGTCGTATGCGTCGAGACTCCTGGTCTTGAATCCGAGTGACAGGTTGTCCGCGACACTCAAATTGTCGAAGACGACCCGCTCCTGCGGCGCATAGCTCATCCCCAAACGTCGCCGTTGATGCGACGGCACTTTGCCGACGTCACTGCCGTTGACGATGACGGCACCGGACGTGGGCTGGATGACGCCCGTCAAAGCGCGCATGAGCGTCGACTTGCCCACACCATTGCGGCCGAATACACCCAGCACGCTACCAGCGGTCACCGCGCCGCTGATCCCCTTGAGCACCATCGTGTCGCCATAGCCCGCGACGATCGACGAAAACCTCAGCATTGCTTGTCCCCGGAGCTCGCTCACTTTCTTCCTCCCGAGTAGACGGCCTTGACGTCTTCCGACATCTTGATTTGCGCCAAAGATCCGACCGCGAGGCTTCTTCCCTGATGCAGGACCACCACGTTGTCGGCGATCTTTTCGAGCGCGCTCATGTCGTGCTCGATCACGATGGCTGACGCGTCCAGTTCGCTCACGGTCGACGTGATCGCGTCCATCATGTGACGGGTTTCGTGTGCCGACAGGCCGGCGCACGGTTCGTCGAGGAGCAACAGACGCGGCTCGGTGATCGCCACCATCGCGAACTCCAGCATCTGGCGCATCCCTTGAGAAAGATCGCCCGCACGAGCCGCCATATTCGATTCAAGAAACCCGAATTTTTCAAGCGTGCGAACGCGTTGAAGCGAATTCCAATGCAGCGGCGCCGCAGTCAGCATCTCTCGAGGGCGTATCCGATTTGCCCACAGCGCGATCTGAAGATTCTCGTTGACGGACAACTGCGCAAAAACCGTGGGAATCTGAAACTTGCGGCCGACGCCCAGTCGGGAGACCTGCCACGCCTGAGAGGACGAAATCTCGGCCCCGCGAAAGCGGATTTCACCTGAACGGACGGGCAAGCGGCCCGTCATTGCGTTGAATGTCGACGTCTTGCCGGCGCCATTCGGCCCAATGAAACAATTGACGACCCCTGCCCCGACTTCGAGATCGAGCCCGTTGAGAATGTTGACGCCGCCCTGGCTGACCTCCACCTTCCTGAAGCTGAGCAACGTGGACTCAGCCGGTCGTAGGTCGATCATCGCGATGTCGTGAGCCTCTATCCGTTTCTCCGGAATGCTGTTCGCGACGCGTAGACCCGCCATTCGGGCAAGCGCAGCGGCGGCACCGGCCAGACCGTCGGGAAAGAGCCGCACCACGCCGATGAAAATCAGCGCAACCAGCACTTCCCAATAGGTGAACAGATCACGCCACGTCGCCGCGAGGAGCCCGATCACGACTGCGCCGAGTTGCGCGCCCAACGGACTGCGCTTCCCGCCGACGGCCGCCCAGATGACGAACTGCGCCGACAACGCCACGCCGACGGCTTGCGGACCGACCAGACCCTCGTGAGGTGCATACAGGGCGCCACCCAAACCCGCGATCGCGCCCGAGAGGCCGAAGGCGGCAGCCTTCAGCTTGTGCGTCGCGAATCCAAAGAACTGGAGGCGATCTTCGTTCTCCGAGATGGCTGTCCAGAGCGTCCCGATCGGCCTGCGGTTCAACCAGGTGATCAGTGCGGTGACGACCACCGCAGCCGCCGCGATCACGTAATAGAGATTTCCATACCTGTCGGTCATCGGCAGGTCCGGGATATCGGTCAAGCCATTGAAGCCGCCGGTTACGCTGCTCCATTGATTGGCCAGCAGAAACCCCAACATGCACAACGCAAGTGTAATCAGCGAAAAAAACGGCCCGCTGTCGATCCGGCGCGCAAAGACGATGAATCCGATGGCATAGGCCAGAGCCGCCGGTACCGCGATTGCAAACGGAAGCAGAATGATCTGCCATTCGCCGCCGGCCGCGGCGGCGGAGCGCAATACGAAGGCGCTGACATACGCGCCCAGCCCGAAGAACAGGCTTTGGCCGAGCGGCAAAAAGCCCGAATTCCCCCAGCACAAAGCAACGCTTTGCGTTGCCATTCCATACAGCAACAGAAGCCCGATCTGGTTTGCGCTGTAGTCACCGGCCCACAGCGGCAAGCTCAGAAGAATCGCCGCCGTGGCAACCTGGAGGGCCGTTTCAACGGCGCGAGACGAGGCCATTTGGGCGACTCCACAAGAAATAGATGGACAGGATCAGAACAGCGGTATAACCCGACGTCTGATCGATGAAACTCGACACCGCGACCTGCGTTCCGCCTATGACGAACGTGCCTACCGCGAGACCAAGCAAGCTGCCCAGGCCGCCGACGACGAGCACGAAAAACGAATTGAGCAGATAGTCGAGGCCCATGTACGGCTCGACCCGCACGATCGGTGCGAGCAGCACCCCCGCCAATCCGGCCAGGACCACACCCGTGATGAACGTGCCGCTGGCCAGTCGGGTCGTATTGATGCCGGCCGCCTTCGCAAGAAGGGGATTCGCAACCATGCCTCGAATCCGTGCGCCCGTCTGGCTGCGGCTGTACCATGCCGCGAGCCCGGCGAATGCGACGCCCACCGCGAGCATCATCGCAAGCCGGAATGCCGGATACGGGGTGCCCAGCACGTCGATCGATGCGCCATCCGCACCGGTCACGTCCTGGTAACCCTTTCCGAACAATGCGACCACGCCTTCGCGCAGCAGGATCGAAACGCCCCAGGTCGCGAGCAAGGTATCGAACGGACGCTGATACAAAGGGCGAACCAGCAGGCGCTCGACGATCCACCCGACAACAACGCATACGACGATCGCCAACGGTATGGCAAGCAAAGCGGGTAACCCGAGACGCTGCACGACGACCACCGAGTACGCGCCCAGCATGATGAACTCGCCATGCGCCATGTTCAGCACGCCCAGCAACCCGAACACGATCGCCAGGCCTATCGTCGTGAGCGCGAGGGCCGCACACGCGTAACCGAGATTGAGAAGAGAGGAGAGCAGCATGACTTCAACCCGCACCCGCTCCGCTCGCACAGGTCTCGGCCGAGCCGAGTTGCGAGAACGTCTTGACGATGTCGTAGCGGACGCCTGATGCCTTCGCGAGGAAGATGTCGGCCGTCACGTTGCGCGACTTCATCGTGACCACGCCGCGCGGGCCTTTGTAGCTTGCCCCATCGGACGCCTTCGCCAGATCGCCGATCGACACGGCATTCGCCTTCCTGGCCATCGCGTCATACATCAGGATGCCTTCGTACGTCGACTCGCCGATGCTGCTCAACACCGCTGAAGCGCCGAACTGCTTGTGATAGCGCTCCAGAAACTGCGCGGACGTTGCGGTTGACGTCGAGAAAAAGCCGGAAGCAGAGTAGAGGTTCCGAGAGTTGGATGCACCGATGCCGATCAACGTGTTTTCTTCGATCATCGTGCCGAAACGGATCATCTTGTCGCTGAGGCCGAAGCTCGCGAAACTTCTGTTGAACGTGACGGCTGATCCGCCCACCAGCGTGATGAACACTGCATCCGCCTTGCTGTCCCGGATCTTGCCGAGTACCGCGTCGAAGTTGTCGACGTCGAACGGCACGTACTCTTCGCCGACCACGGTCGCGCCGGAACCCTGAATCGCCTTTTTCGCCACTTCGTTCGACTTGTGCGGCCAGATGTAATCGTTGCCGATCAGGAACCAGCGCTTGACCTGGTGTTTGGCGGTGAGCCACGGGATGACCGGCGTCAGTTGCTGCGCGGGCGTCTCGCCGACGAAGAAGGTCCCCTTCGCGCAATCGCCCCCCTCGTACATCGGCGTGTAGAAGTAAGGCACCTGGCCTCGGAACAGGCTTTCCAGCGCCGTGCGGACAGCACTGTCGTGCGATCCGACGAAGACCTCCGCCTTGTCGCGCTTCCAGAGACGGAGTGCCGTCTGCGCCGACTCGGAAGGTGCGGCGCCGGCGTCCCCCACCAGCAACTCGAGCGGGCGCCCCAACACGCCCCCGCGCGCATTGATCTCCTCGATTGCCATCGCCGCGCTGTTTTTGCAGGCTTGGCCGAAAAATGCGGCCGGCCCGCTCATCGGCGCCATCAGCGCCAACTTCAGCGGCTGGTTTGCCGCGCGGGCCGATACCGGCACGAGCCCCCCGACGCCCACCGCGGCGCTTGCAGCACCGAGCGCAATACTTTTCAGGATACTTCGACGATTCATTTGCTTGCCTTTCTCGTTAAGCCGTTGCCGGATGGATCAAACGTGTGCGTCGAGACGCGGGAACGTCGCGGCACACAGAACACGCTCCATTTCCTTGCCGATCCGCAGGATTCGCTGATCCGAATGCGGCGCACCGTCCAGCGCCAATCCAACCGGGAGCCCATCCTGGGTCAGACCTGCGGGCACGGTGATGCCGGGTACCCCTGCGTTGCTGCCCGGTTCGGTATTGCGTGTGTACGCGGCAAAAATACCGAGCGACTCAGACCCGACCGCCACGGTTTCAGCGCCGATGCTGCAGGCCGGAATCGGGACGGTGGGAAACAGCAGGGCGTCCGCGCCCACTTCGCGAAGACATGCCACGTAAGACGTGCGCGACTGCTCTCGCGCGAGAAGCGCTTCGGCATATTCGGTCGCGGAAATCGCACCGGCCCCCAGGATGTCGCTGACGATCCGGACCACGTCCGGACTCTTGATCTGCGCAACGATCTCCGGGAACGTCACGGCCACGCCCTCTGTTTCCAGGTAGCGGGACACAGCGCCGGCAAACTCGAAAAAAGGGATGGTTGCGCTCTTCTGCGCACGAAAAAACGGATAACGTCGCAGGTCCACGTCGACCAGTTCGAATCCTGCGTCCTCGAGTTTCTGCAGCGCACGTTCGAGTACAGGCCCGGCATCGGGTGACAGCCCCTCCCACATCGTCGAGTACGGGACCGCCAGCCGAAAGTCGCGTGCACCGTCGACAACGGGAAGCGCCGAACCACTTCCCGACAGGATCTCGTCCAGCAACATCACGTCGGAGACGGTGCGGGCAATCGGACCGACCGTGTCGCGCGTGGGCGATATCGGGACGACGCCCCCGGACGGATAGCGTCCATGAGTGGGGCGAAAGCCGACCAGCCCGCATAGCGCCGCCGGTATTCGCACCGATCCGCCCGTATCGGTGCCGAGCGCCGCCGGCACCGCCCCGCTCGCCACCAGCACGGCAGATCCACCGCTGCTTCCCCCGGGAATTCTGGACGGGTCATACGGGTTGCGGGCCGGACCAAAGAATCCGTTGTCGTTGGTGCAGCCGAACGCGAGTTCGTGCATGTTGGCCTTGCCGGCGGCCAACGCACCGGCTTCGATCACGCGTGCCACGACTGGCGCGTTCGCTCGCGGGACAGCGTGGCGGAGCGCTGCCGTTCCCGCGGCTGTCGGCATGCCCGCGCAGTCGATGTTGTCCTTGATTGCCAATGGAATACCGGCAAGCGACAGCCGGCCTGTCCGGGCCTCGAGCGCTTCGTCGTGCGCCCGCGCCCCTTGCAACAGCGCCTCCGGGTTGAAATACACGAACCCGTTCAGCGACTCGGTTTTGGCCTGTTGATCCACCAGCGCCTGAACGTATTCCAGGCAGGAAATCTCGCGTCGATCGATCGCGCCTTGTGCGTCGACCACTGAAAGCTGCGGCAGGGTTGGCATCTACGTCTCTCGTGCATGTCGGTCTTCGTAGATTGCGCGCCGGCTTTTTTGTAGCGCATCGTCAGAAATGACGACGACGCAGTCAACCCAGGCAGCGTCGCCTCATCGCCTGACGTTCAGGCCGCGTCGACGTTCGAGACAGCATGCGTCGACGTCGCGGCGGGAACCGTTTCGTCGAGAAACATCCCCACGAACGCGCTCACCAACGACACACACCCGACGATCAGCATCGGATAACCCAGACCGAACGTGTCGGCGAGCCCACCTGCCACCACCGGCATCAGGACGCCGCCAATGAGTTCACTGACGGCGGTCGGAACGCCCACGGCGGAGCCGGTCAGCGAAGACGGTACGGACTCGCAAGGAATCACGGCAAGAAAGAGCGGCGCGATGCCGAAGCCGAAAATCCCGGCAGCAAAGAGGTTGGCGAACATCACGACCGGGGAGGCGTGACAAAGCACGAACGCCAACATCAGGATGCCATAGCAAGTCGCGGAGACGACGAGCACGATACGCCGCCCGAACCGATCCGATATCGCCGGAACAGCGATCATCCCGATAAACCCGCCGAACCCCCACCCGGAGATGATCAGGCCGACCGTGCCGAGGCTGAGGCCCACCACTTTGGTCAGGTAGAGCGCGACGAACGTCGAGAACACGAACAGGCCCGTCTGGAAAAGCGATCCGATGACCGTGGTCAACCAGATGTTCTTGTATCTCAGCACGGTCAACGGGCCGCCCGATGCGGACCGGACCTGCTTGTCGCGACCGGCCTCCGTCTTGCGCATGGTCCTGCCGATGAGGAAGGTCAGCAAAAGCCCCGGAATCCCGAGCACGAAAAACACCCACTCCCAGCGCATGTGCATCACCAGCTGGGTGGCGATGATCGGCCCGAGGCCGATACCCAGAAGCGGGAAAAACGACTGGTGAATGCCCAGGTTCAGGCCACGCCGGCTCGGCGTCGATATTTCGTCGATGGTCGCGACACTGGCGCTGAACACTCCGCCCTCGCCCACGCCAAGGAGGCCTCGCACGAGCAGCATGCTGTGGAACGACTTGGCGACGCCAGTAAAGGAGGTCATCACCGAGAAGAAGATGGACGACCCGAGCAGAATCTTGCGACGCCCATGGCGGTCAGACAGACTCCCGAGCACCCATGTCGAAATGGCCCAGGTCAGCGCGAGAACCGACGCGATGGCGCCGGCCTGCGTGTTGTTCAGCTTGAGCTCCGGCAGAAGGACCGGAAACAGATACACGATGACCAGACGGTCGAGACCCACGATGCCGAACAGCACCGCCAGAAAGATGACCATCTTCCATTCGTAGCTTCTATTTTCCCTGTAATTCATATCGATATCCTAAATATATCGTCGTGACTGGCTGGCCGTTGTTTCGAGGAAAACTCATCCGGTTTCAATCGAAATCAAGCAAACACTGCTGCGACATGAAAACGTCTGCCCCGGCTCGCCATGTGATGACATGGCAAGCGCGACGGTCCCGCTACTGATCTGCTTCGCTTCCCGCAAGCTCGGACAAGCAGCCGTCGTCCGATGATGTCTGATCGTCGGCGGCCGTCGCTAGCGGCGTTCTGTCGAGAATCTCGGTGACAGGGGGGCGCGGTCGCCGGTCGATCAGCAACCGCAGGACGTCAGGCCGGGAGTAATGCCCCACCGGATCGAACACGCACTTCGAAAGCGATTGCAGGCCGAGATCGATGTCGGCGTAGAGCAGGCCTTCCGCGGTTTCGTCGATCTTCTCGAACAGCTCCGCCCCGTCGGGCCCATAGCCAACGCTATGGCCACCGCCCGCCCGCAACAATTGACGTTTGTCCGCGGTGTCGCAAAGGCTCTCGACCATCTCCTCGGTGACGACGGTCGAAGGCGCGAGGACGAAGCACCCTCCTTCGACCGCGTAGGTCCGCGAAACCGCGTTGTTCACCTGGTGGCTCAATGCGCTGGCAAATTCATAGAGGGAAAAGCTCGGCCACGCGGCGACGTGGACCTGTTCGCCTTGCGCATACATGGCGGCTTTGGTCAAAGGTTGCACATGTTCGGCACAGCACAGCGCGCCGAGCTTTCCCAGCGGGCTGTCGACCACGGTCAAGCCGCTGCCCTCCCCGTCACCGAACACGGTTCGCTCGAGGTGGGTGGGCTTGAGTTTCTGTCGCTTCAGGAGGGTTTCCCCGTCGGGGCCGATCATCCATTGGGAGATATACAACGAGTGGCCCTTGCGCTCCGAGAGTCCCATCACCACCGTGATTCGGTTTTTCCTCGCCGCGTCCCTCAGTGCATCGGCTTCCGGGCTATCGTAGCTCAGCGAGTTGTCGAAGTAGCGCTGAACATAGCCTTTGCTCATGTACCAGGCCGGTGTACCGAGCCAGACGTAGAACGGGTAGCCCGGCAGCCACACTTCGGGGAATGCGATCAGGTCGGCGCCGGCCTGCGCGGCCTCTTCAATCAGGCGTATGGACTTTGCGATTCCGGCCTGAAGATCGAGGAACGCCGGAGCGGCCTGCACGACAGCCGCTCTGAATTGGGGATGGTTGAGAGCCAAGATACTCCTCCACGACTCGCGGGACGGGACGCCCGCAACGTTGTAGAGAAAGTGTCCGGGGCCAATATGGCGGACGCTTGACTCTGACAGAACAGGATTTTTACTTATGCTGCCCGCAGGCTCGATCGCCGTGCAGCCGACTCATGGCGCTTCAAACAGCGTCGCGATGCTTCGCCCGGTAGTCGCGCGCAGACATGCCGAAGTGACGTCGAAACGTACGACTGAAATGCGATGCATTATTGAAACCCCATGCCATCGCAATATCGGTAATCGAGCGGTTCGCGTACGCGCGTTGCCGGAGCCACTCCCCGCACCCGTTGAGCCTGGCCGTACAGATGGTCTCGCCGATCGACTCTCCGGCTTCAGCGAACAGTCGGTAGAGGTAACGGCTGGACACCCCCAGTTCATCGGCGATCTGTTCGGGTCCCAGTTCCGGCTCGTGAATCCGATCCTTGATCAACGCGCGTGCCCGGAGCAGATGCATCTCTTTCACGTTGGATCTGGGCAGCGGAACCGCGTTGAAATAATCCGCCAACGCCAGCGCGACCAGGTTGGCGGACACATCGCCAAGCCTCTCGCAACCGGTCATGGCGCCTTCGTCCGACGAAAGCGCTCGGTGCAGCGACGCGACATGGTCCGCGGCGATTCGGCGTATCCCGGTGGCCGCGGGAATCCGCACTGCGGTGTGCTGCCGGCCGCACGGCACCAATTTCTCCAGCGCCTGCCGGGGAAAGCGGATCGTGTAATGTTGCCCGGAGAAATGCCACACGAAATTGCGCGACGAGTCGAACAGCACCATGTCTGTAGGGCCGACGAACGCCGTGCGGGCATCCTGCTCGATCGCACCGCGTCCCTCGGTCTGTATCGACACGAGCAGGTAGTCGTCCGCCGTGCGCCGCACGTCGTCCCAGTCATGCGCGGCGACGTGATCGACCGCCGAGATCCGCGACACACACACACCACCCGTGGTCACGCTGGAAATCTCGCCACGAAACCCCTGATCGGACTCGGTCCTGAAAGCCATGGGGACGCAACTGGCCCGAACCTGATCGGCCCATGCCAAAAGCCTGTCGTCGCGATGGTAATGATCCGTGGTCGTCACTGTATTCATGGCACAAGGTTCCGGCGGCAAATACGCGGGATCGCTATCCCGAACGATTGCGCATCCAGAATCCGCCGTCAATGCGCAGTTGCCTATGACAGCCGCTTCGAAATGTAGCTGCGATCCAGATCACCCACCGAACGACAACCGATGAGCGCGAGCGTCCGGTCTGTTTCCTGCCGGATCATCTCGATGACGTCGCTCACGCCGATTTCCCCTCTGGCAGCCAGCCCGTACAAGGTGGCGCGCCCCAGCATCACGGCATGTGCCCCCAGCGCAATCGCCTTGACGACATCGGCGCCCGTCCGGATGCCGCTGTCGAGCACGACCGTCGCTCCCGAGGTGCGCTCGACGATATCCGGCAGCACGTCGGCCGTCGCGGGAAGATCGGCGAGTTGCCTGCCGCCATGGTTCGAAACGATGACGCCGTCCGCGCCGAGGTCGACGCACCGCGCGGCATCGTCGGCCGTCAGGATGCCCTTGACGAGGAGTTTGCCCGGCCATTCGTCCCGCAGACGGCGCAGGTCGTCCCAACTGAAACTCGCATCCATCTGCCGGCGAAGAATCGCGGCCTGGGAGGCCGTGTCCGATGCATCGTCCGTCGCGAAATTCTTCAGCTCCGGCATGCCGTTCGTCAGATAAGACCAGAGCCAACGCGGGTGCGACAGTCCATCGACGGCCGCACGTGCGCTAGCCTTGAACGGCATGGCAAAGCCGTTACGAAGATCGCGGCGGCGAAAGCCGTTGACCGCGACATCGGTGGTGAGGATCAGGGTCGAATAGCGAGCCGAGCGGGCACGATTGACCAGGCTCTTCGCGAGGTTGCGATGAACGACGTACAGTTGAAACCACAGCTCCCCGTCAGCCCCTTTTGCCACCTCTTCGATGGACATGTTGGAAGCCGTCGATAGCGCAAAGGGAATACCGGCCTTGCCCGCTGCACGCGCGAGTGCGAGGTCTCCCTTGGGCCAGAATGCGCTATTGAGACCCGTCGGCGCGATCACCAGCGGCAAGGGGATACGCCGGCCCAAAAGCGCCACAGACTGCTCCCGCGTGCTGACGTCCGACAGTCGGCGTGGCAACAACTGCAATCTGTCGAACGCCGAACGGTTATGCCTGAGTCCCGATTCATCGTCCGCCGCGCCTTCCAGATAGTCGAACACCATTCGCGGCAGCCGCCGCTTGGCTTGGTCACGATAGTCGCTGACGGAGAAAATGCCGGGAAATCCTGTTGTCATGATTTGCGTACTGTCAGAGTAAATCGTGATGCGAAATGCATGAGGCACGCTGTAGTCCGGTTGCGCGCGCCTCTCGCGATCGTTCGAACCGGAAGACGACCGAGCAGCGGCACACACGGCGAAAGCTAGACGGCAACGCTCCCGACATAGTTTTCCGCCATGGACCTCGCCGCAGTCTCGGACGTGGTCACATGCTCGAGTTCGGCAACCTGCAACTGCTGCTCGAACGGTGATGCATCATCGAGGCGATGCATCATGCGGGTCATCCAGTAGGAGAAATGCTCCGCGCGCCAGATCCGTTTCAGCGCAAGCTGACTGTACGAAGCGAGTTGCGCTTCATCGCCGATCCGGTAATACGCGTCGAGTCCGCTGCTCAGGATTCGTACGTCGGAGACTGCCAGGTTGAGACCTTTGGCTCCGGTAGGAGGAACGATATGAGCGGCATCGCCGGCAAGAAATAGTCGTCCGTGCTGCATCGTCGTCGAGACGAAGCTCCTCATGCCGACGATATTCTTCTGAAAAATCTTCCCGTCGACAACGCACTGACCATCGGCAGAGTCGACGCGTGCATGCATTTCGGCCCAGATCCTGTCGTCGGACCAATTGTCGACGGAATCTTTCGGGTCGCACTGGAAATACATGCGCTGAACCGTCGGCGAACGCGTGCTGACCAACGCAAAGCCGCGATCGTGACGTGCATAGATCAGTTCGTCGGCGGACGGCGCACCTTCGACCAGAATGCCGAACCAGCCGAACGGATAGACGCGCTCGAAATCGCGGCGAACGCTCTCGGGAATCATCGAACGGGACACCCCCTGCGAACCATCGCATCCAATGACGAAATCACAGTCCAGCGTATGCGACTGCCCTTGATGCACGAACTGTATCGACGGAGCCGATGTATCGATGTCGCGAATCGAGACATCCGAGACACCAAACAGGATCGCACCGTCTGCAGCAACGCGAGCCGCCACCAGATCCTTGATGACTTCGTGCTGCGCGTAGACGGTGATGGACCGCCCGGTCAACGCCTTGAGGTCGATACGCCGCCGCTTTCCGTCGAACGCAAGTTCAAAGCCGTGATGCAATGCACCTTCCGCCTTCATCCGTTCACCGACACCCGACGCTTCGAGCAGATCCATCGTCCCCTGCTCGAGTACGCCCGCCCTGATCGTCGATTCGATCTGCTCGCGTCCGCGGGTTTCGAGCACGACGGACTCGATACCCTTCAGATGCAGAAGATGAGAAAGAAGGAGGCCGGCAGGACCGGCGCCAATGATGCCTACTTGAGTGCGCATGAGATCTCCAACTATAGGTACTGTCAGACGCTTTCCGTCATTCGGTTCAACATGAGCGACGTCGCTACCTGCTCTGCGCAGAACCCGTAGCAAACGTCGCCCTAGACACTGAGCTCACGCGCTCTTGATGGGCGGAATATGGCGGCGCACGATCATCAGGCAGATAAAAACCATCGCCATCGCGCCGCCCAGCATGCCCAGATACGCAGACGCCCCACCCTGCGTGATCACGAAGGCCCCCGCAAATGCGCTGAGAATCGCGCCGAGCCGCCCGAACGCGAGCGCGGATGCGGTACCGGTCGCGCGAACCTCGGTCGGATAGATGTACGCGCAAAGGGCGTACATCGTCGACTGAACGGCGTTCACGAAGAGGCCGTGCAAGCCGATTCCGAACACGAGCAACGTCGAGTGGGCAGAGACGTCGAGACCGCGCAGGAAAAGCGCGCTCGCGGATGCCATCAGGCAGCACACGAGCAACGGCCAGCGTGACCCGAACCGACCGATCGCCACCGCGCAGCCCATCGCGCCGAGTACGCCGCCGAGGTTGTAGGCGGTCAAACCTGAACCCGCCACCGAAGGGCTCAGGCCCTCGCCTGCAAGCATCGTCGGCAGCCAGCTGAATGCGCTGTAGACCGCGACCAGGTTCATGAAGAAAGCGACCCAGATCGCAAGCGTGTCGCGGCCTTGATGGTCTGCGAACAGAGCACGAAAGCCTGGACGCTGCCCTGCCTTCTGCTCCTTCTGATCGGCGAACACGGCGTCCGGCTGAATCGAGCGGGACATCCGGGTCAGCAGTTGACGCAGTTCATGCCAACGTTCGTGACGGCGGGCAAGATAACGGGGCGATTCCGGCATGACGAAGTACAGCAGGAGCGCCAGAGCGACGGGCAGCGTGCCGCCAATGAGAAAGAGTCCCCGCCAGCCATAGTGAGGAAGCACGACGCTCGCGAACAGCCCGGCCAGCATGCCGCCCAGCGGTACGCAGACGATGGTTGCGGTCACGGCGAGCGTCCGCCGGCGGGCAGGCGTAAATTCCGCCGTCATGGTCGTCGCGCTCGGCAGTGCACCGCCGATACCCAGTCCCGCGAAGAAGCGCAGGATGGCAATGGTCATGACGTCCGGCGACAATGCGATCGAACTCGTCGCCAGGCCAAATACCAGTACGCTCCCGATGATTGCCCAGCGCCGACCGAACCTGTCCGCGAACAGCCCCGCGAACGCGCTGCCGATCCCCATGCCGACGAGGCCGGCGGCAACGGCAGGCGCAAATGCGTTGCGCGTGATGCCCCATTCCTTGATCAAGCTGGGAATGGCGAACCCGATGAGTTGCCCATCGAATCCATCCATCACGATCGCAAGCGCGGCGAGCAGGACGACCATTCGCTGGAATGCCGAGAACGGTCCGTCATCGAGGGTGCGGCCGATGTCTACGGTCGGCAGACGCGGATTACGATCGTTCATTTCGCTCTCCCGGCCAACCCGATGAAGCCTGAATCGCAGTCCTGCATAATCCGTCTTCCAACGTGACGGTCGAACTGGAACCGGGTGCGATCGGGCGAGAACTCGAAATCGACGACAGGCATTGCAGTCTCCTTGAGCCGATCGCTCGTCGTTCCAGGAGCGAAGGCGTTTCAACGGTATAGGGTTGTTATTTTGTTTGCGCCGACCATGCGGAAGCCCATCGCTTCCACGATGAGAAACACGCGCGCTGACCGCCGCAACCATCAGAACGGATAGTGCCGAGGCGTCGTTTGCACGGTGATCCAGCGCAAATCGGTAAATTCCGCGATTCCGGCCTTGCCGCCGAAATGCCCGAAGCCACTGGACTTCATCCCGCCAAACGGCATTTGCGCCTCGTCGTGAACCGTCGGCCCATTGACGTGACAAAGCCCGGACTCGATACGCTTCGCCACCGTCAACGCACGCGCGACGTCACGGCTGAAGACTGCCGCCGACAGACCATATTCGTTGTCGTTTGCACATGCGATGGCCTCTTCGTCTCCGTCGACGCGAACGATCGCCTTGACGGGCCCGAACGACTCCTCCCGATAGATATGCATGTCCGCCGTCACGTGATCGAGCAACGTGGCGGGCATGAGCGTGGTCTCGGATTTCCCTCCGCATACCAGCGTCGCGCCTTTGGCCAGCGCGTCGTCGATCAGGTCGTTGCATCTCCTGACGGTCGCCATGTCCACGACGGAGCCGAGCACGGCCGGGCCCTTTCTCGGATCGCCGAGCGGCAGGCTCTTTGCCTTTTCGGCTAGTCGCGCAACAAATTCATCGGCGATCGCCGCGTCCACGACGATGCGTTCGGTCGACATGCAGATCTGGCCGGAATTGGCGAACGCCCCGAATGCCGCGCCTTGAACGGCAGCGTCGATATCGGCATCGTGAAGCACCAGAAACGGCGCCTTTCCACCGAGTTCGAGTACCGAAGGCTTCAGGTATTTCGCGCACTGGGTCGCGACGATGCGGCCGACGCGGGTCGAGCCCGTAAAGTTCACCCGCCTGACCGCCGACTCGGCAATGATCGCTTCGACGATGTCGCCCGCATTCGCCGGCGCGTTCGTGACGAAGTTCACGACGCCGCGCGGTAGTCCGGCATCTTGTAACGCCTCGATGATGAGGCCGTGGGTCGCGGGGCAAATTTCGGAACCTTTGAGCACGACGGTATTGCCGCACGCCAGCGGCAACGCGATGGCACGTACGCCCAGGATGACGGGCGCGTTCCATGGTGCGATCCCGAGCACGACGCCGGCAGCCTGCCGCACGCCCAGCGCGAGACTGCCCGGTACGTCCGATGGAATCACTTCGCCCGAAATCTGCGTGATCATCGCAGCGGCTTCGCGCAACCCGTCGGCTGCAAGCTTGACGTTGAAATCCGCCCAAAGGCGGGACGCGCCCGTTTCGGCTGCCATGGCCAGCGCGAAAGCGTCGTCCTTCTCTTCGAGCGCATCCGCGGCTCGATTCAGCAATGCGCGTCGTTCGCCGGGACCCATTGCCGACCATGCGGGAAACGCCGCGGCCGCAGCGTGCACCGCCGCTTGCGCATCGGCGACAGTCGCGGCCGGCGCCGTCGATGCGACCGTGTCATCGAGCGGGTTACGGCGCTCGAATGTCGCCCCATCGCGAGCCATCGTACGCTCGCCGTTGATCAACATCGATACCTGGTTCATTACCGTCTCCTGGAATATTCTTGGAAAGCCAGCCTGTCGAATCACCGACTCACGATCAGGCCACGACGATCTCTACGAGGCATGTTTTGCCCGAGGACAGCGCGTCTTCCAGCGCGGGCTTCAGCAGCAGCGCGTCGCTCACCCGAACCCCTTTGCAACCCATGCTGTTGGCCAGAGCGACGAAGTCCAACCCCGGGAGGTCGGTGCCCTGTACCGGATCCGACGCAGAGAAGCCGAATACGGGCGCGAATTCCTGCAACGCTGCGTAGCGTGCGTTGTTCAGGATGACAAATGTGATCGGGAGATCGAGCTGGACCGCGCTGTAGATGGCTTGCGGCGAATACATCGTCGAGCCGTCACCGATGAGGCCGATCACGCGGCTGCCTGGTTTGCCCAAAGCCACGCCCACTGCGGCGGGCATGCCGTAGCCCAGACCGCCGCTTGCCATCGTGTAGAAAGTCTGACTGCGCGTGAACGGCAGGTAACGTTGCATGACGGGGCGCGAACTGGGCGCCTCCTCGACCACGATATCCGTTGCGTCGCGAACCTCGGACAGCGTCTGCAACGCATAGGCGACCGACATCACTGCCGTGGGCTCGGCTCGCTCGACGACCTCGCGCGGCGCCGGCAGAGGCCGGCCTTGCGGTGCGGGACGGGCGAGCAGGTCCGCCAGCCCCAGGCGAATGTTCGCCACCACCGACGTGCCGACCGGTGTCCATGCAGCGGTAGCCGGATCGTCGATGAGCTGGTACAACGCCGCGCCATCGGGCACGTGCGGCCCGCTGCCTTCGACGTGATACGTAAAAGCCGGTGCACCGACGGCGAAGATCAGGTCATGTCCGTTCAGAATCCCAACGATTTTTTCGCGCATCGCCGGAAGGAATCCGGCGAAAAGCCGATGATCTTCAGGGAAGCTGCAGCGCGACGACATCGGCGCAACATAAACCCGCGCATTGTGGCGCTCGGCCAGCTGGATTGCCTCGCTCCAGGCATCGGCACGATCGAGTTCCGCGCCGACGACGATGGCCGGCCGCTTGCAGTTGTCCAGCGCGTCACCGATCTCTGCGATCCGTACAGGATCGGCGCGGAACCGCGTGCTGACGCGCGTCACCTCGACGAAATCGGCCGGCTGGTCCCAGTCGTCGACCGGAATGGAAACGAACACCGGGCCACGCGGCTCCTGCATCGCTACGTGGTAAGCACGGGCGAGCGCCAGCGGAACATCCGCGGCACGAGCCGGTTCGATGCTCCACTTCACATAGGGCCGCGGCAGCTCGGTTGCTTGCGATGCCGACAGAAACGGATCGAACGGCAGAATCGAACGGGCCTGCTGGCCGGCCGTGATGATCAGAGGCGTCCGGTTCTTGAAGGCCGTGAAGATGTTGCCCATCGCGTTGCCGACACCGGCCGCCGAATGCAGGTTGACCAGGGCGGCATTGCCGGTTGCTTGGGCATAACCGTCCGCCATACCGACCACCACCGCCTCCTGCAACCCGAGCACGTACCGGAAGTCCGCCGGGAAGTCACGGAACATGGGTAGCTCGGTCGAGCCGGGATTGGCAAACACGGACGTCATCCCGAGGCGCCGCATCAAGTCCACGACGGCATCGCGAACGGTCGGCTGCCCACTTGTGTTTCGTTGCATCTCGAATCCTCTGCGGTTCGCCACTCAGGCTGGCGGTGATGGGATGAGCCGCAGTATGGGATTCGATACCTTGTTTGAAAATTGCCAAAAAGGCTCAAAGTCATTACATTCGGGCATGAGCCAATCGGGTGGCCGAATGGGACCATTCAGCCCGGAAGCCTTTCTGGACAAGGCTGTCCGCCGGCATCGCGAGCACTCCAGTCGCCACAGCGAGCTGGCACGGCGATCCCTTTCAGGGAAGACACCTAGCTGGCGCCGGGCAACCCGGGATCGCGTTCGATCCCTTCAACCCTTTCAATCTGGTTCGTCACGATGAGTTTCAATCTGCAGCAGTTGACGATGTTCACCACGATCGTCTCCGCGGGTAGCCTGGGACGAGCAGCGACCATGCTGAACATGACCCAGCCGGCGCTGAGCAGATCGATCAAACGACTCGAGGAGTCCGTAGGGGCGCCGCTTTTCGAGCGTCACACCAAAGGGATGCAGCTGACCGCGCTGGGCGAAGCATTGATGCCACATGCAATGTCGCTGCAAAGGGAGGCCGAACAGGCGCGCGAGGAACTGGACGCGATGCGCGGCCTGGCGAAAGGCGTGATCAAGGTTGGCGCGGTGGGCAGCATCGCGAGCCTCGTGTTACCGATGGCGATCACGTGTGTCCTCGAAAAATGGCCAAATCTGCGTGTGGAGGTGATCGAAGGCGTCTGGGATCGTCTCGTCGAGGGCTTGCTTGCTTACGAAATCGATCTGGCGCTTTGCACATCTGGAATCGAAACCGAGGATGTCGCCGCGATCTCCGATTGTTCATGGGCCGACAGGAGTTTCGTGGTCGCCGCGACCGATCATCCGTTGCGCTCGAAGTTCGGTCTTCGACTCGATGACACATTGACACAACGATGGGCACTCACACCCAAGGGAACCGGCCCCTATGCCCACATGCAGGAAACCTTCAGAGCCCACGGTCTCCCAATGCCAGTCATCGCGGTCGAGACTCGTTCTGTAACCGTGCTCAAAAGCCTGGTAGCGCGATGTGGCTTTGTCTCATGGATGGCAGAACCCATGTACGACACTGAAAGCAAGGCTGGCGTCATCGACGCTCTCGATATTGACGGCCTGGATGCGCAGCGCACTTTAACGGCGTTTCGGCGCCGGCGAGGCACGCTACCCACGCCTGCCGTCAAACTGCTGGACGAACTACGTCGCCTGACAGGAACTTTGCGCAAAGAATGACAAAGCCAGTCATGATGGCCGTGAATCAGGGATATCGGGTCGGCGCCACTTATCTACATCCGTAACAATCACCTGTACGTCACGGCAATTGCAGGATTCCACTGCTACGACAGAACGGGTAGTCGTTTTCCGGGCATGCTGCAGAATGCGACGCCCGCGGGACTGAAGCCGGAACACCTGCGCATCTCCATCCCAGCTGTCGAAGTACGGAGATAGTGCAAATCGTGTCCTTTCCAGCGTTAATCGCGTCCGCCTATTCTGCTAGCAGGCTGTCGCTTTCGACGCGAACGGTATTTCCCGAGGTGCCCCTGAGGATCGAGTACGCCATTTCGGCACCGGGCACCGGGCGGGCACTGCAATGCTGGCGCAGATTCCATTGCGGCGCTTATTCAACGCCTGCCCGATAACGTCATCGGGCTTGGCGAAAGCCGGCGGTCCCACGTACCGCATCAGGATTTTCCGCTTCTGTCGACCACCAGCGTCGTCAGCGCGAGCTGCACGTTGCCGAACGCGTGAGCCGGACTTCCGTCGTCAAGCGCAGCATGACCGCCAACTGGCGCGTCCTGGCACAGTTGATCGCATAATCGTGCGGTCGAGCGCCCCTTGCCGCCGCGCCGGATACTTCGCACCCAAGTTGAATACCGCGCTTTGCCCGGTCCATGTCGAATCGTCATGGCCGCCCGGTCATCGGCAACGAAGTCGGAGCGGCCGGGCACGACGCGGCCGGCCGCTGCCATCGCAGACGAACTCAGTTCGTACGGGCCTTCAGTTTCGCCACGAGGACGTCGCCGAATTCCGGTGCCGACATCGGCTGCTGCCCCGTGATCAGTTCGCGATCAACGACCACGTTGCTGTGCCAGTTCGCCACCGTGTCGACGTGAGCGCCGGCTTCGGCCAACGCGTTCACCGGATAGAACTGCACGTTGCCGCCCAGCCCGTGCGGACCTTCGAGCTGCTGCTCCTCGCCCGTCGAGAAGACGGTCATCCGGTAACCGGCATACGGCCAGCCAGCCGCCAGGGAATTCGCGTTACCGTCGTTGGCGGCCATCGATGCAACGAAGGCATTCGGGTCGCGCACCGTGGACAGCAACACGATCGGCCCGTGACAGATGATCCCGGTGGGGCGCCCGCTGTCGTGGAAGCTGACCAGGATCTTGCCAAGATTCCGGTCCTTGAGCAGGTCGACCATCGGCGCATGGCCACCCGGGATAAACAGGCCGACATAACCGCCGGTCCCCTCCGCGACAACGGAGGCCAGCGTCTTCGGATGCTTCAGTTGCGCGATGCCTTGCGCGTACTTCAGTGCATCCGCGCGCGCTGCATCGTCGCCACCGAAAAACAGCTTGTCGTTCGAATTCGCGTCCATCATCGGCATGTCGCCGTTCGGATTGGCGATCACGGGCTCGTAGCCAGCCTCGACAAGCTTGCGGTATGGAACGACGAATTCGTTGAGGTAATAACCCGTCGAATATTTCTTGCCGTCGCGCAAATCGAGCGCGTGAGCGCTCGACATGACAACCAGCACCTTGCCGCGCGATTGCGCCGACGCGCCCACCGGCAATGCGAACGCGGTCGCCGTGGCAAGTACGGCAGCACCGATCTTGAGGATGTTCATCATCAATCCCTTCCGAAGAAATAAGTGAGCCGGTTCAAGCGCCGGTCCCGGCATCCGCGATGTAGCGCGGAGCGGCCTTGGCGTTGGCGAACTGGGGAGTGAGTGCGCGGCGAGCCGCTTCCCATTGCGTCCAGCCGTCGCCGTCGTGCAGCGTCGGGATCGTCACGAGCTCGCCCTGATCGAGGCCCGCGAGCGCGGCATCCACCAGGTCGTCGGCCGTCATCGTGCTGGCGGCCTCCTTCTGCTTCGCGTAGCCGGCCACATCCCAGAACTCGGTCGCCGTCGCTGCAGGCAGCACGGTCTGCACGCGCACGCCCTTGTCCGCCAGGTCGCGCTGAAGCGTGTGACCGAAACTCAGCACATACGACTTCGATGCGCTGTACACGCCGTTGAGCAGTTCGACCGCGATACCAACGACCGAGCTGATGTTGATGATGGTGCCTGTGCCCTTGCCGGCGAACACCGGTGCGACGGCGTAAGTCAGGCGCGTGAGCGCGGTGATGTTCAGATTGATCATCGACTCCATCGTGTCGACGTCGCCGTTGAGAATCGATGCGACCGAGCCGATGCCCGCGTTGTTCACCAGCATCGTGATGTTGCTGTTCTCGCGCAGGATGTCTTCGATCTTCGCGAGCGCCGCCTTGTCGTTCAGATCGGCGGCGACGGTCTCGACCGAGCGGCCGGTTTCGGCCATGAGGCGGCGCGCGAGCGTGTTCAGACGGTCCTGGTTACGCGCTACCAGGACGAGGTCGTAGCCGCGTTTCGCAAGGCGGTCTGCGTAAATCGCACCGATGCCAGCCGATGCGCCAGTGATCAGCGCGGTGCCTTTCGTGGAAGTGGTCATGATTTTTCCTTTCCGTGAATTGAGCCGACCGGGTGTCGGTTCGTGGAAAGAATTCTGGCTTCGACTGAACTCATCCTCAATGTCATATATGCAATGATTCATGCCATCCGCGCGCTGACCGGAAACCTTGCGGATTCGTCCTTTGAGACAGGCGCCCGATTACCCAAAATCGGTTCCGTAGCTGGCTCCGCCCGGCGCCTTGCCTCCTGAAGACGACCGCGCGCAACGCCATCCAATGACACGCTGCCGCAGCCCGTGACGATGTCCGTTTTATGCTAGATTCAATTGATCAGGACACACACATGGCGGACGTCATGCACACCGTGGGGCTCGTTGTTTACCCAAATTTCCAGTCGCTCGCGCTCGCGGTGGCGAGCGTGTTCGAGTACGCGAACCTGCTGCGCGGCGAGGAGGTGTACCAGTTCCGGATCGTGTCCGAGCACGGCGGCGCGGTCGTGTCGTCGCAGGGCTTTTCGGTCAACACCGAACCGCTGGCCAAAGAGGGATATGACACGCTGATCGTCTCCGGCGACAACGAATGCCGGCTTCCATCGGCGACGCTGGTGGACTTCCTGCATCGCGCGCCCGTCCACTCGCGGCGCATTGCGTCGATATGTACGGGAGCCTTCGTCCTCGCGGCCGCCGGGCTCCTCGACGGGAAACGGGCCACGACGCACTGGTATCACGCGCGGGACTTCAAGAAGCAATATCCGAACGTGCAGCTCGACGAAGATCGCATCTTCGTCGTAGACGGCCAGGTCTGGACGTCGGCCGGCATGAGCGCCGGGGTGGATCTCGCCCTCGCGATCGTCGAAAGCGATTTCGGGCTGGAAACGGCGCGCATGGTCGCGCGCAAGCTCGTGCTATACCAACGGCGCGGCGGTGGTCAGTCGCAATTCTCGACCTTGCTCGAACTGAACGCGCGATCGGACCGCGTGCAAATGGCGCTGACCTACGCGAGCGAAAACCTGGCGAGCAATCTGTCGGTGGAACGCCTGGCAGAGGCGGCACGTCTGAGCCCACGCCAGTTCAGCCGCGTGTTCCGGGAGGAGACGGGGCAATCCCCCGCCAAGGCGGTTGAGCGGCTGCGCGTCGAAGCCGCTCGCCTGATGATGGAAACGTCGCGCCACCCGATCGAAATCATTGCGAGAGAAACCGGCTTCGGCGACCGCGAGCGCATGCGCCAGGCATTTCTGCGCGCGTTCGGGCAACCCCCGCAGACCATCCAGCGCGCCTCCGGAGTTGCGCCGCTCACGAATTAGGACGTGTTGAATCCATAGGCCGGCAGGTACGCGCAGTCCGGCTTGCCCAAACCGTGAGCGCTCGCTTCGTCCATCGCGAATGACGAGCGGTTCTGCGTCGATGAAGTGCCAGGGCTGCAAGCAGCACCCGGTCCAGGCGGAAAATCTACTGCTCGCCGGGCGCCCACTCCGGGCTATAGCCGCCAAGCGCCGGGTGGTACATTTCATCGCCGGAATGCTGCGTGAATTCGACATTGAGCCGATCCTCACGCAAGCCGAGAATCTCCACGCAATGCGCGCAAAGTGCCTGCGCCACCTCCATGCGCTGCCCGGGCGGGCGGCCCCGTCGGATATCCAGCATCATCACGGCGACCGGGACAGGCGCTTCGCCGGCCTCGGCGATACGCCAGACACCGCCTTGACCCAGCTCGCGGATCGCGACGCTGATACGCCGAATATCGACCGACATCATCCGCGCATAGGTCTCGCTCATTTTGGCGGCGAGCGACTGCTTGGTTTCCACCGAATAGTGGTCGTTCACGTCCAGTTGCAGATAGGGCATGGTATTCAGGATTCCGGGTGATTGATCGAACGCGCGCGGCATCGGCCTGTCCGGATACCGTCAGCCGATTCTGGCACCCGGCTCGCCGCCCTCACCATGTCGAATAAGCAATGATTCCGGACACGGGTTCAAAAACGACACCTGTTCGCGGAAGCGCCTCGCGACATCCTCCCCGCGCTACGCAAATCCGTACAGCTTCGCCGGGTTCGTGACGAATATCCGTTGCTGCCAGTCCGCACGCCCGATCCAGCCGGCGATCACGTCCAGCAAGCTTGCATCGTCCGGCTTGTCCGTCTTCTGCGTCGGGTGCGGCCAGTCGGTGCCCCACAGCATGCGCTCCGGCGCCATGTCGATCAGCGCCTTCGCGACCGGCGCGACGTCGTCGTAGGCAGGCGCGCCCGTCTTGCTGTCGACGTACGGCCCCGACAACGTGATCCACGTATGGCCCTTGTCGACGAGGCGTTGCGCAGTCCGAAACGCGGCCGACGAGAGCCCGTCGGGCTGCGGCACATGCGCGATATGGTCGATGACGAGCGGACACGGCAGCACCGCAAGATGACGCTCGAGCTCCGGCAGCCGCGCGCCCTGCACCACCAGCTCGATATGCCAGCCGAGGTTCGCGATGCGCGCGGCGAGCGGCGCCAGCATGTCGAGCGTCGTCGCACCCGGATAGCTCAGGTTGAACCGGATCGCACGGACGCCGCCGCGATCGAGCGCCAGAAGTTCGTCGTCGCTCACGGTGCCGTCGACGACGGCCACGCCGCGCGCGGCGTCGCCGAACTGCGCGAGCGCCGCCAGCGTGCAGCGGTTGTCCGTCCCGTACGTCGACGGCGTCACGACCACGTTGCGCTTCACGCCGGTCCGCGACTGCACGCCCCGGTATTGCGCGACGGTCGCATTCGGCGGGCGCAGCGTCGTGCCCGGCGCGACCGGAAACCGGTCGTCGTAGATATGCATGTGGCAGTCGATCGCCCCGTCGGGCAGCCGGAATGCCGGCCGCCCGATGCCGCTCGACCACGTTTCGTCGGCCTCGGCCAGCCCCGGCAATGCAGCCGAAGCCAGCGTCGCGCCGGCGACTCGGAGGAATTCGCGTCTCGCGATGCGCGCCATGATCAGATGGTCCCCGTCTTGCCGACCAGCTTGCCCGACGCATGATTGCGCGTGAGCAGCAGCAGCGTCGCGACGCTCACGAGCGTGAGGATCGCGAGCGGCATCAACGCGAGCGCGTAGCTGCCCGTCGCCGCCTTCACCCACCCGTACACGTTCACCATCAGCCCACCGCCGAGCAGGTTCGCGATCGCGTTGACCGTCGCGAGCCCGGCCGCCACGGTGCTGTTGGACAGCATGTCGGTCGCAAGCGCCCAGAACGGGCCCTTGAACGAATACGCGCCGACCAGCACCGCGCAGAGCATGCAGACCGTCGGCAGCAGCGATCCGCTCAGCGACGTCGCGAACAGGCCCACGCCGATCAGCAGCATCGGCACGACCGTGTGCCAGCGCCGTTCGCCGACGCGGTCCGAGCGACGGCCCCAGTAGACCATCAGGACGGAAGCCACCGCGTAAGGCACCGAATTCAGCAGGCCGGTCTCCATGACGCTCAAGCCGAACGACTTCAGCAACTGCGGCTGCCACACGGACAGCGTGCTGCCTGCCGCGGAAGCGCACGTGTCGACGAGCGCGAGGCACAGCACGTAGCGATTGCGGAACAGCTGCGTGAGCGGCAGCGACGGCACCTTCTTGCGCGTCTTGTGGCCGGCGGCCAGCGCGGTCGTGAGCCATGCGCGCTCGTCGTCGTCGAGCCACCTCGCGTCGTCCGGCTTGTTCGTCAGCACGAACAGGCACGCGATGCCGAGCAGCACGGTCGGAACGCCTTCGAGGATGAACAGCCAGTGCCATCCGCGCAGGCCCCACACGCCGTCCATCTGCAACAGCAGCGCGGAGATCGGCGAGCCGATGAAGCTCGCGGCCGGAATCGCGACCATGAACGTCGCGACGATCCGCGCACGATACTGCGCGGGAATCCAGTACGACAGATAAAGCAGCACGCCGGGGAAAAAGCCGGCCTCGGCCGCACCCAGCAGGAAACGCAGCACGTAGAACGTCGTCGCGTTGTGCACGAGCGCGGTCGCCGCCGACACGATGCCCCACGTGATCATGATCCGGGCGATCCAGATCCGCGCGCCGTATTTCTGCAGCGCGAGATTGCTCGGTACTTCGCAAAAGAAGTACGAAATGAAGAACAGGCTGCTGCCGAACCCGAACACCTGCGCCGACATCCCGAGGTCATGGTTCATCTGCAGCGACGCCATCCCCACGTTGCCCCGGTCGATGAAGGCAAGCAGGTAGCAGATCATCAAAAAGGGAATGAGCCGCCAGACGACCTTCCGTATGGTCCGGCGCTCGATCGCGGACGCGTCCATGAAACCGGTTTGCATGTTGTCTCCGTTTATTGTGCGCCTGAGCGCGTTCCTGTGAACCGTTGCCACGCGATGACCGCGATGACGCCGCACGCGAGCACGGCGGCCATGGCGGCGAAGGTGTGTCGCACGCCGAGCGCCTCGGATGCGCTGCCGACGAGCAGATAACCGAACGGCATCGTGCCGTTGTAGGCCATGCCGTACATCCCGACGAGCCCGCCGCGCACGTGATCCGGACACTGGCGCTGAATGGTCGCGTTCGTCGACGTGGCCGCGAACGTGAGGCTGAAGCCGAGTGCATAGAACGCGGGGATCGATCCGGCCGCATCGGTCGCCGCGGCCAGCACGGCCAGCGCGCCGACGGCCGTCCACGGCGCATACGCGATGAACCGGTGCGACGCGCGCGGCCCGACCGCCGACGACAGCAGCACCGCCGCGCTCAACGAGCCGGCGCCGGCGCACGCGAAGAACACGCCGGTAAAGCGCGCGGCGTCGTGAAAGCCCTGGTCCGCGAGCAGCGGCACCAGTGTCTGGTAGCTGCCGGCGAACAGGCCGATGCACGCGAGAATCGGCAGATAGCGGGCCGAGAACGCATCGGACAGCACGTAGCCGACCGCGTCGCGCAGGCCGCTGTCCGCGCGCGACGGGCGGTCCGCCGCCGCAGTCCGGATCGACCGCACGCATGCCGCCATGAAGCACAGCGCGAGCGCATAGATCGCAAACGACGTCCGGGGCCCGAGCGTCGGATAGACGAAGCCGGCGATGGTCGGGCCGACCATGCGCCCGACGTTGTAGACCATCGTGTTCATCGCGACCGCGTTGGAGGTGTGGGTCGCATCCTGAAGGCTCGTCAGCAGCAGCACCTGCCGCGCCGGCGTTTCCACCGCGCTCGACACGCCGATCGCCAGCGCATGCGCGAGGATCAGCTTCACGCCGAGCAGGCCGAGCAGCGACAACGTGAAGAGGCTGCTCGTCAACACCAGCGACGTCGCCAGCACGCAGAGCGTCACGCGCCGCGCGTTGGCCGAGCCGATGCGGGAGCCCGCCACCGGCGCGACGATCAACTGCGGCCCGTACAGCAGGAAGTTGAGCAGCGCGAGGATCGCCGCCGAGCCGGACAGGTGATAGATCAGCAGGTTCAGCGTGACGTTCTGCGTCCAGCTGCCGAGCACCGATGCGACCTGCCCGCTCAGGTAGCGCCGCAGCGACGCCTCGGTCAATGCGGGAAACAGCCTGTTCACCCACCCCGCTTGCGTTGCCACGTTCATGACAGCGCCTTCCCGCGAGTTTCGGGCGCGACCAGCACGACCGCAGCTGCGGCGACGAATGCGACGATCGTCGTCGCGAGTCCGAGCACGAAGCCGCCCGACGTCGACGCCAGCGAACCGATGACCAACGGCGCGATGAAACCGCCGAGCCGGCCGCCGTTGTATGCGAGGCCCATGAAGAAGCCGCGCGAGGCGGTGTTGCCGATAATCTCCGCGAGGAACGGGCCGGCACCCGCGAAGATGCCGTTCACACTGAATCCGGTCAGAAAGATCGCGGCCATCAGCAGCAACGGATTCGCCGACACGATATACACGCCGACCGCCATCGCGCCGACCAGCAGGTAGGCCAGGAACATCGGCCGCCGGCCGAGCCGGTCGACCCATGCCGAGAACAGCAGGAATCCGGTGATCGCGCCGAACTGCAGCGCCAGCACGAACTTCAGGCTATGCACGAAGTCGAGGTGCTTCACCGTGACGAGGAACGTCGGCGTCCACGTGAATACGCCCCAGTACAGGTACTGCAGAAAGAAGATGAAGCAGAAAGCGGTGAGCAGGCCGCGCACGTTCAGCTTCTCGCGGCTTGCCGTGCCGAGCGTGCGGGCCTGCGACTTCGCGTGCCTGCGTTCGAGCCAGATCGGCGATTCCGGCGTCTTGCGCGCGACCCAGAACAGAATGAAGAACGGCGACGCGCCGATCAGGAACAGCACACGCCAGCTGTCGCCGGCCAATCCGCCATGCGCGGCGCCGACGATGCCCGAGATCGCGATCGCGAGAATCGCGCCGATCGGCAAGCCCATCTGCATCAGCGCGCCGCCCTTGCCGCGCCGGCTCGGGTGCCAGGTCTCCGCGATGAGCGCCGCGCCGGCGGTCCAGGTTCCGCCCATGCCGAGCGCGCCGAAAAAGCGCAGCGCGGCGAACGAATGCGCATCGGGCGCAAATGCGATCAGGCCGGAGAACAGCGAGTAGATGCCGACGCAGAGCAGCGCGGTGCGCACGCGCCCGATCCGGTCCGACACGAAGCCGAACAGAATGCCGCCGACGATCTGTCCGGCCGCCGTGACGCTCGTGAACATGCCGAGCTGCGCCTTGCTCAGCCCGAACTGCAGCGCGAGCGTCGGCAGCAGCAGCGACAGCAGGAACGAGTCGTAGCTCTCGAACGTCCAGCCGAGCCCCGCGAGCGACAGCGAACGCCACTCGATATCGGTCACGCGCGTGAACCCTTTCTCCGCGGCTGCGGAATCGATGTCCTGTGTGGCCACGGTTGCACTCGTCTTCATCGGTTGTCTCCGGGAATCGCGACGCGATACGTCGATGCGGCCGTCCGGCTGAACAGCGCGGCCTTTTCATCGGCCGACATCGCGGACGCGAGTCGTTTGAAGGCGTTCCACAGCACGCGATAGCCGAACATCCCCTTGTCGACGGGGAAGTTGCTCTCGAACATGCAGCGTTCGACGCCGAAGAGGTTGACGCAGGTGTCGAAATACGGCTGCCACGCGGCCGCCAGTTCCTGCGACGACGGCGGCAGGTCGCGCGTGGCGAAGTCGAAGCCGAATACGCTCATGCCCGCGCCACCGAGCTTCATGCGCGTGTTCGGCAGCGCGGCGAGACGCGCGAGTTGCCGTGTCCATTGCGCATGGACTTCCGCGCGTTGGCCGGCATGCGGACCCACGCCGAGCGGACCGCCGAAATGGTCGATGACGACGGTGACGTGCTCGCATGCGCGCGCGAGTTCGTACAGGTCGTCGAGCTGCGTGTGATAGACCCACGCGTCGAGCGACAGCCCATAGCGGCCGAGCGTCGCCACGCCCCGCCGGAAAGCCGGATCCGACATCCGGTCGCGCGGCGGCGTCACCGGGCTCGATCGCACGTCGGCGCTCGCATGCCACGCGAGCGGATTGCGAATCCCGCGCAGTCGCCCGCCGGATACCTGCAGCATCGTGTCGAGCACCGCATCGAGTTCCGCGCCGAGCGACAGATCGGCGCCGCCGACGATGGCCTCGCAGCACCGCGTGGGGCCGTATGCGCCGCTGTCGAACATCGCGGCGACGCCGCTCGCGAACGCCACTTCGCCCACCGGCTTGAATGCCTCGGGCCCGCTTGCACGCAACATCGATCGACACTGCACGTAGACCGTCGACACGACCCGATGTCCGCTGCGCACGTCCGCACCGAACTCGTCCGCGAGATAGCGACCGGTCTGGCGGTCCCACAGGTGGTGATGGGCGTCGACGATGGCAAGCTCGGGTTCGAGCACCGGCTCGTCGCGCAAGGCGAGCCACGCGGGCCGGACGGGCAGATGGGGCGCGTGAACGGTCTGCATCGCACGCGCCTCAGAACTTCTGGCGCATGCCGATCACCACGCCCGTCTGGTTGTGATCGGGCGCGACCGTGCCGTAGCCGTTCACGCCGAGCGCGGAGCCGCCCTTGTTGCGCGCGAAACCCGCCGTCGCGTAGATATCGGTGCGCTTCGACAGCAGATAGTCCGCGCACAGCACGGCGAGCCACGGGTCGGCACTCGTCGAATGCACGTCCTGGTAATAGGCCGTTGCCGTGACCACGAACGCCGGCGACACCGCGTATTGCGCGCCGGCCCAGTACAGGTTCGCCGCGCCGGCTTCGGAACCGTTCGCGAGACGGATCGGGTTCGCCGGCAGGAACGCGTTCGACGCCTGAAGATAGCGATAACCGGCGAATCCCTTCACCGGTCCGATCGCATACGATGCGGCGGCCGTCGCGCGTCGCTCGGCGCCCGTGTTCGTCGCGACGGTGTTGCTGTTGCGCTGCTCGTACGACACGCTCGCGGCGAGCGGCCCTTGCGCGAAAGTCAACGCCCCGCTGAAGAAGCGGCCGGTGAGTTGCGCGCCCGGCACCTCCGCGCCGTACCCGGTGTCGTAGCGGGTGCTATACATGGCCTGCGCCGTCAGCGGGCCGAACACGCCGGTGTACTTCGCCGAATTGTCGATACGCGCGGCCGCCGCGTAGTCGAGCGACAGCAACGAATACCGCGACGACGCGCCCATCGGGTCGAAGGCCACGGCCTGTTCGTAGAAGAGCGAATTCTGGCGGCCGAACGTCAACTGCTGGCCGCGGTACGCCAGCCCGACCCACGCCTGGCGGCCGAAAATTCGCGACGTCGTGGCGGCATTCGAACCGAGGCCTTTCGTCGACTGCGCGGTCGTGCCGTCATTGATGTTGAAGCCGTCTTCCAGCTGGAAAATGGCTTTCATGCCGGCGCCGAGATCCTCGACGCCCTTCAATCCCCAGCGCGAACCGGACAGGTTGCCCGACACTTCGCGCGTCTGCGCGCCGCCGGTACTCGTGTTGTTGATGTGCTCGATGCCGACGTCGGCAATACCGTACAGCGTGACGCTGCTTTCTGCCTGGGCGGCACCGCACCACGAGGTCGCGCTCGCGACGGTGATGGCGCCGAGCACGAAGCGGGAGGTCGGGCGGGTATTGCGGCTGGCCTGATTCGACAACATGGAGTCTCCAAACTGTTTTTTATGGGTAGGTCGGACGAAGGAAAATTCACGGCTCGCGGGCGACAGGCGCTTCGCCGGCGCCCGAGCCCGGATCGCCGAGCCAAGCGATGGTCAACGCGCCGAGCAGCAGCACGCCCGACACGGCGATGAGCGGCGCGGTGAAGCCGCCGGAGAATTGCTTGAGGGCGCCGATCAGCGACGGCCCGACGAAGCCGCCGAGATTGCCGACCGACACGATCAGCGCGAGCCCGCCCGCGGCGGCCCGGCCGGTGAGGAATCCTGACGGGATGGCCCAGTACGTCGCCTGGAACGCGAGGACCCCGCTCACCGTGACGCACAGCGCGATCAGCTTGAAAACCGGCGCATGAATGAAGGCGCTCGCACACAACGCCACGGCGGCGACAGCCAGTGCGCCTGCGACATACGGAATGCGGTGGGCCGCGCGATTGGCGAGACGCGCCCACCAGAGCATCACGACGGCGCCGATCGCATACGGAATGGCCGTCAGCCAGCCGACCACCGCGTGTTCGACGCCGAACTGCTTGATGATCTGCGGCATCCACAAGCCGACGCCGAGCGAGCCGACGATCCCGCAGAAGTTGACGAACGCGAGCACGAACACGCGCCAGTTCGTCATCGCGTCGCGCAGTTTGCTGCCGTGCTTCGCGCCGATGTCGCGCTGCTCGAACGCGAGGCGCTTCGCGAGCGACGCCTTCTCTTCGTCACTGAGCCACGCGGCTTTCTCGGGACGGTCGGCCAGCACGAACAGACACGCGATGCCGAGCATCACCGCAGGGACGCCTTCGATCAGCAGCAGCCACTGCCAGCTGCGCAGCCCGTGCAGGCCGCCTAGTTCGAGCAGCGCACCGGAAATCGGCGAGCCGATCATGTTCGCGACGGGGATGCCGACGAGGAAGGCGGCCGTCACCTTCGCGCGCCACTTGCCGGGAAACCAGTGCGTGAAATACAGGTAGATGCCGGGCGTGAACCCCGCCTCGGCGAGCCCGAGCAGAAAGCGCGCCGCCGCAAAGCTTTTCGGTCCGACGACGAACGCCGTCGCCATCGAGAACAGGCCCCACGTGATCATGATTCTCGCGATCCACACGCGCGCGCCGACCTTCTGCATGATCAGGTTGCTCGGAATCTCGAACAGGAAGTAGCCGATGAAGAACAGGCCGGCACCGACACCGAACTGCTCGGCCGTCAGACCGAGATCCTGGTTCATCGTGAGCGCGGCAAAACCGACGTTGGTCCTGTCGAGATAGCTGATCACGTAGCAGACGAAGATGAACGGCAGAATGCGCCGGAACGCCTTCGCGAGCGTGCGCTCGCTGGCCGCGTAATCGTCGCCGGCCAGGCGCTCCGCGGACGATGCGTCGGCGCGCGGTGCGTCATCGCCGGCACGCAGCGCGTGCGAAATGGTCATGCTTGTCTCCTTCGTCGCGCGACTGGCGGCGCGATCTTTCGGCATACGGGCGGGAAACCGGCGAGCGGCTTCCCGGTTCGCGGTTTCAGTCCTTCTTCGCTGACTGTTTCGGCAGCGGGCCGGCAATGCTCATGTCCGCTTTCAGGACGGAACCGGATGTCGATTCGGTGATGAAGAGCGTCTTCATGTCGGCGCCGCCGAAGCACACGCTCGTGAGCGACGCCCCTTTCGGCCCGGTCAGGATCTCGACGGGCTCCGCGCAGTGGTTGAGCACCCACACACGGCCGAGCCCCGGATTCGCGACGAACAGGCGGCCTTCGAGATCGACGGTGAGGCCGTCGGGGCCGCTCGGCCCGTAGGACGTGAAGAACTGGCTGACCTTGGTGACCGATCCGTCGGCCTGCAGCGGCATGCGCCACACCGCATTGCCGCGCGTCATCGCGACGAACAGCACCTTCTCGTCGCGCGACAGCACGAGCCCGTTCGGGCTCGGGCAGGTGCCGAGCAGCATGTCGAGCTTGCCGTCCGGCGAGAGCCGATACACGCGGCCCGTCGGATCGTGCAGCCCGGTCTGCCCCTGGTCGGTGAAATAGATGTTGCCGGCCGAGTCGAACGTCAGGTCGTTCACGCCCTTGAAGCGCTCGGTGTTGCGGCGCTCGAGATACGGGCGAATTTCACCGCGCTCGATATCGAGCAGCATCAGGCCGTTCCGGTAGTCGGTGATGATCAGGTGCGCTGCGTCGAAGCGCTTCATTCCGTTGGGCTCGCCGTCGTATTCGACGACGAGATCCCAGTCGCCCGACGGCGAAATGCGGAAGATGCGCCCGTGCGGAATGTCGGTCACGAACAGATAGCCGGCGGGATCCCACACCGGCCCTTCGAGAAACGAATCGGTGACCATGCCGCCGCGATTCGCGCGTGCCCATTCCGTGCGGACGTCCGGCTTGCGAAACTTCTCCGGCATGCGCGTGAACACGTCGGCTTCGCGCACGTCGGGGTTCGTCAGATAAAACATGCGTACCTCGATGTCCAGGGTTCAAGCCGCGCTGTGCGCGCGTTCGTCGAGCACCGCGAGGACGTTGGCCGCCGCACCCTTGCCCATGTTCACGTACGCGGCATCGCTCACGCCGCCGACATGCGGCGACAGAATCACGTTGGGGATCTGCTGGAACGGGTGCGGCACCGTCATCGGCTCGACGTCGAAGCTGTCGAGCCCGGCCGCACGCAAGTGGCCGCTCGCCAGCGCGTCGGCCAGCGCGGCTTCGTCGATCAGGCCGCCGCGCGCGGTATTGACGAGAATCGCCCCGCGCTTGAAACGCGCGAGCGTGTCGCGGTCGAGCATCCGGCGGTTGTCGGCCGTCAACGGACAATGCAGCGACACAACGTCCGACGCCGCGTACAGCGTGTCGAGCGGCACGAGCTTCACGCCGGCGGGCGCTTCCTTCGCGAACGGATCGAACGCGAGCACCTTCATGCCGAACGCCGTGCCGATCGCGGCCACGCGCCGGCCGATCGCACCGAGCCCGACGAGGCCGAGCGTGCGCCCGTCGAGTTCGACGGACTTGTGCGTCGACTTGTCCCAATGGCCTTCGCGCATGCGGATGTCGAGTTGCGGAACCGACTTCGCGCACGCGAGCAGCAGCGCCCACGCGTGCTCGGCGACGGCGGCCGCATTCGCGCCGACCGCGGCGCGCACCGCGATGCCGCGCGCGGCAGCTGCGTCCTGATCGATCACGTCGATGCCGCTGCCGTGCTTCGAAATCACCTGCAGGTTTTCGGCGGCGTCCATGATGCGGCCGTTGACCTTGCCGTACCGGACAATGATCGCGACCGGCTTGTGCTGGGCGCAGAGCGCCACGATGTCGTCCTCGGTCGGTTGCTTGCCGGCGAACACGACGTCGAACTGGGCGAGCATCTCGAGCGCTTGCGGCGCAAGGTCGGCGGCGGTCACGAGGACCACGGGCTTGTGCGAAGCGATCTGCATCAGAGTGCCTCGCCCTCGGCCAGCATGCCGGCTGCACGCAGCTCCTTCTCGATCCAGCCCGGACGAAGGTCGCCCTTGTGGATCGCTGCGATACGCGCGGTTTCGAAATCGAGCTTTTTCTGCGCCAGATCGACGATACGCGCGACGTCGGCGCGCGCAATGACGACGACGCCGTCGGCGTCGCCGACCACCAGATCGCCCGGATTCACTGCCGTGCCGCCCAGCGAGATCGGCGCATTCACGCGCCCCGCGACGCTTTTGGTCGGGCCGCACGGATTGAGGCCGGCCGCGAAGACCGGATAGTCGCCGTTGGCCAGTTCGTGCGCGTCGCGCACAGCGCCGTCGATGACGATGCCGGCGATGCCGCTCGCCTTCGCCTGCGCCGCCATGATTTCGCCGAGCAGCGCGCACGAGATGTCGCCCTTGCCGTCGACCACGACGACGTCGCCCGGTTTCGCGACGGCGAGCGCCGCATGGATCGCCAGGTTGTCGCCCGCGCGGACTTCGACCGTGACCGCCGGGCCGGCGACCTTCATCTTCGGCGACAACGGCCGCACGCGGCCATGCACCGTGCCGCGGCGGCCCGCGACGTCGGCGAGGATCGCGGCCTGGTAGCGCGCGGCAGCCTGAACGAGTTCCGGCGAGACGCGTTCGATGTCGCGGGTGATCGGCGAAGGGCTGGCGGATGGATTGCTCATGATTCGACCTCAGGTTGTGCGTTGTACTCTGTACAACACTGGTGTACATGGTGAAATCAATATAACCAGAGGAGACGCGTCATGGCACTGGCGTTTACCCTTTTACGTGGTAAACCAGCGTTTTACTCTGTACAATTCCAGGTGAATGTCGACCGGAGAAAAGGAATGGGAAACGACGGTGTCGTTGCCGTGGAAAAGGCGCTTTCGCTGCTGGACTGCTTCAAGCCCGGCGCCGAATCGCAATCGCTCGCGACGCTGTCGCAGGCATCCGGCATGCACAAGACGACGGTCTATCGGCTGATGAACTCGCTGGAGCGAATGGGCTATGTCGTGCGCGCGCAGTCCGGCAACTATTCGCTTGGGCATCGTGTGCTGTACCTCGGCAAGCTGTACGAGCAGTCCTTCCATCTGTCCACGGTGGTCGAACCGGCGCTGCATGCGCTGGCCGCGCTGACGAAGGAAAGCGCATCGTACTACGTGCACGACAGCGGGCACCGGCTCTGCCTGTTTCGGGTCGAGCCGTCCGAAGGCCTGCGTGAAACGCGGCTCGCGGGGACGATGCTGCCGCTCGATGACACGGCCATCAGCCAGGTGATCCGTTTCTGGGGACTCGGCGAACCGATCTATGACAAGCCGCCGGCACTGCCCCTCTTCACCGCGGGTGCGCGCGATGTGCACACGGCAGCGTTCGCGGTGCCGGTTTTCGGCGCCGGCGACAAGTTCATGGCGGCGCTGACGCTTTCCGGTCCGGCATCCCGCCTCAGTGTCGCGCACGAGTCGGGCGAGCTGGATCGACCGCAGCTGGATGCCGCCGCCGATCTATCGCGGAAGCTGGGCGCGAGTGTCGCGCTCTGCGAGCACATGTACGGCAGCTGATCGCCGCTTTGGCAAAGGCCGGGTTCAGGCGGACGTGCCGTTCGTCGCCTGCCCGCGGACACGTTCGCACGACGCCACGCGCGGGCCGGGGCATGACACCTGCAGCGCAGCACCGACGCGACGGCCCGTCCGACCGGCCTGGCACACGGGCCATTGATTTTTGAGACGAACGGTCTATTATTCCGCCATGGACGCTCGAATCGATCCGCCTCGCCGCCGCGGCAGGCCGCCCAAGCAGCACGACGACCTCGTCGCCACGCGTGACATGCTGTTGCGCACCGGGCTCGAGATCCTCACCGAAAAGGGCTTTTCCGCCACCGGGCTCGACGAGATCCTCGGGCGCGCCGGCGTGCCGAAGGGCTCCTTCTATCACTACTTCGACAGCAAGGAAGCGTTCGGGCTCGAACTGATCGACCGCTACGCCGAGTTCTTCGCCCGCAAGCTCGACCGCCATTTCAGCCAGCCGGAACGCTCGCCGCTGGCGCGCGTGCGCGCGTTCGTCGACGACGCCCGCGACGGCATGGCCCGCCATGCATACAGCCGCGGCTGCCTGATCGGCAACCTCGGACAGGAAATGGGCACGCTGCCGGAAAGCTTCCGCGCACGTCTGCGTGCGACGTTCGAAGACTGGCAGCACCGTCTGGCCGAATGCCTGCGCGCCGCGCAGCAGGCGGGCGAGCTGGCGGATTCGGCCGACCCCGCCGAGCTGGCCGCGTTCTTCTGGATCGGCTGGGAAGGCGCGGTGCTGCGCGCGAAGCTCGAACGCAGCGATGGGCCGCTCGTGCTGTTCGCGCAGTTTTTCTTCAATGGATTGCCTCGCCGCTGAATTTTTTTACCATTTATTAGACGATCGGTCTAAAAAGGAGGACGCATGTTCCAGGGCATCGTGATCGACAAGGACGAAACCGGCCAGCACGCGCGGCTGCATACACTGGACGACGCGCAGTTGCCCGCCGGCAACGTGACGATCCGCGTGGGCTATTCGACGCTGAACTACAAGGATGGGCTGGCGATCACCGGCAAGAGCCCGGTCGTGCGCAAGTTCCCGATGGTGCCGGGCATCGATCTGGTCGGCGAAGTCGAAGCGAGCACGCACCCGGATTACCGCCCCGGCGATCAGGTCGTGCTCAACGGCTGGGGCGTCGGCGAAACGCACTGGGGCGGCCTCGCGCAGAAGGCGCGGGTCGACGGCGACTGGCTGGTGCCGCTGCCGTCCGCGTTTTCGGCGCAACAGGCGATGGCCATCGGCACGGCCGGCTACACCGCGATGCTGTGCGTGATGGCACTCGAGCGGCACGGCGTGCGCCCGGATGACGGCGAGATCGTGGTGACCGGCGCGGCCGGCGGCGTGGGCAGCGTCGCCACCGCTATCCTCGCCAGGCTGGGATACCGCGTCGTCGCGGTAACGGGCCGCCCCGCCGATGCCGACTACCTGCGGCAGCTCGGCGCGGCGGAGATCCTGGAGCGATCGCAATTCAGCGAGCCCGGCAAGCCGCTCGGCAAGGAACGCTGGGCCGGCGCCGTCGACGTGGCGGGCAGCCACGTGCTCGCCAACGTGTGCGCGACCACGCGCTACCGCGGCGTCGTGACGGCCTGCGGCCTCGCCGCCGGCATGGATTTCCCCGCGACAGTCGCGCCGTTCATCCTGCGCGGCGTCACGCTCGTCGGGATCGACAGCGTGATGTGCCCGCGCGCCGAGCGGCTGGAGGCGTGGCGCCGGCTCGCATCCGACCTCGACGTCGAAAAGCTGGGCGCGATCAGCCATCAGGTCGGCCTGGGCGACGTCATCCCGCTTGCAGGGGAATTGATCGACGGCAAGGTGCGCGGCCGCATCGTCGTCGACGTCAACGCGTGACGCCGCTGACGACCACCCGCGCCACTTCAATCGGACGGCGGCTCGCGCGTCGAGTACGCCCTCGCCACGTTATCCAGGAGACCTCATGACCGCCGCAAACACCGCACCCATCAGCCGCTTTCCCGTGCCCGCGCTCGAAGACTTGCCCGAGGACATTCGCGAGCGCATCACAGCCGTCCAGGAAAAGTCGGGCTTCATCCCGAACGTGTTCCTGACGCTGGCGCATCGCCCGGACGAGTTTCGCGCGTTCATGGCGTACCACGACGCGCTGATGGACAAGCCCGGCAATCTGAGCAAGGCCGAACGTGAAATGATCGTCGTGGCCACCAGCGCCGTGAACCAGTGTCAGTACTGCGTGATCGCGCACGGGGCGATCCTGCGGATTCGCGCGAAGGACCCGCTGATCGCCGACCAGGTCGCCACGAACTACCGCAAGGCCGACCTCACTGCCCGGCAGAAGGCGATGCTGGACTTTGCGATGAAGGTGTCGCAGGCCGCGCATCTGGTGGGAGAAACGGACTTCGCCACGCTCGAGTCGCATGGTTTCATCGAAGAAGACGTGTGGGACATCATGGCGATCTCGGCGTTCTTCGGGATGTCCAACCGCATCGCGAACGTGACGAACATGCGGCCGAACGCGGAGTTTTACGCGATGGGGCGTTGAGCGCACGCGAACCCTGGCATTCCACATGCTTTTCAGTAACTCAGTCGTCAAAAGTTACCAGGCTCTCATCTTATCCCTTGAGGAACGCTCGGAACGCTCACGAGCCACATCCTGCCGATCACCTCCAGCCCCGCTGCACTGGCAGCCTCTCCACGCGCTTCGCGCACGATCGCAGCACGCGGGCGGCGCGGGCCCTCACGCACTGGGCCGCACGGCCGCTCGCCGCTCCCGGCGAGCCAACCCGATGTCAGCGCTCACTCCTGTACCTTCGACGGCAATACGCCGCCCGGCCGCTTCGCGACAGTCAACGGACCCACACGCAATCCATCAAAAGCGTGCACTATTAGGGTTTTGCCGTACCGGCGCCCGACGCCTCGACGTTCGTTTCACGTTCCCCGTTTCAAACCGCGAACCTCCCATGACGAATCAGCCTACCCAGACCGCGGCCGACCGGCCCGTCGACATGATCATCTTCGGTGGCGGCGGCGACCTGGCCGCCCGCAAGCTGTTGCCCGCGCTGTACATGGCGCACCTGCACTGCAACCTTCCGCCCGAGACGCGCATCATCGCGGTCGGCCGCCGCGACTGGGGCATCGACGGCTATCGCAAGTTCATGGACGAGCAGTCGCGCCCGTTCATCGACGAAAAGGCGTTCGATCCCGCGGCCTGGAGCCGCTTCCTCGACCTGTTCAAGTACGTGCTGATCGACGTGAACGCACCGGACGACTACCTGCGGCTCGCGGAAGCGGCGCGCGGCGACGCGATCCGCGTGTTCTACCTGTCGACGTCGCCGGAGCTGTTCACCACCATCTGCGACAACCTGTCGGCCGCGCACCTCGTCGACAAGCACTCGCGCGTCGTCCTCGAAAAGCCGCTCGGCCACGATCTCGCGTCCGCGAAGGCGATCAACGATGCGGTCGGCAAGCACTTCGAGGAATCGCAGATCTATCGGATCGACCACTATCTCGGCAAGGAAACCGTGCAGAACCTGATGGTGCTGCGCTTCGGCAACCCGATCTTCGGGCCGCTGTGGCAGGCGCCGAGTATCCGCAGCGTGCAGATCACGGTGGCGGAGACGGTGGGGGTCGGCAGCCGCGCGGGCTTCTACGACCATACCGGCGCGCTGCGCGACATGGTGCAGAACCACCTGCTGCAACTGCTGTGCATCGTCGCAATGGAGCCGCCGGTGTCGCTCGACCCGGACGCGGTGCGCGACGAGAAGCTGAAGGTGCTGCGCTCGCTGCGGCCGATGGCGGCGGCGGACGTCGCGCGCGACACGGTGCGCGGCCAGTACACGGCCGGCGCGGTCGACGGCCAGCCGGTGAAGGGCTATCTCGAGGAAGACAACGTGCCGGCGGACAGCCGCGCGGAAACCTTCGTCGCGCTGCGCGCGCACATCAACAACTGGCGCTGGGCCAACGTGCCGTTCTTCCTGCGCACCGGCAAGCGGCTGCAGCGCCGCCAGTCGGAAATCGTGATCGAGTTCGCGGACATGCCGTTCTCGATCATCCCGACCGGCCCGCGCCACTACAGCAACCGCCTCGTGATCCAGCTCCAGCCGGAAGAGTCGATCCAGCTGCAGATGCTCGCGAAGGAACCGGGCAGCGGGATGAACATGGTGCCCGTGAGCCTGAACCTCGACCTGCAGCAGGCGATTCCGGAGCGGCGCGCGGAAGCGTACGAGCGTTTGCTGATCGACGTGATCCGCGGCCGCCTCACGCACTTCATGCGCCGCGACGAGCTCGAAGCCGCGTGGTCGTGGGTCGAGCCGATCCTCGACGGCTGGAAGGAGCTCGGCGACCGGCCGCGCCTGTACACGGCCGGCACGTTCGGGCCCGCGGCTTCGTCCGCGCTGCTCGCGCGCGACGGGATGTCGTGGTCCGAAGAGGCGTAACCGCCACGCGACGGCGTGCCGGAATACGGCACGCCGGATCGCACGTCAAATCCCGCATCAAACCGCACGGGGCGTAACCTGCCCCGTCGTCCCGGCCGCCGTTACCGCGGCTCCATCCACGACGCCGCCTTGCGCCGCCCCGGCGCATCATTGCCGCTGCCGCCCAGCGCTTCGATCAGGTAATCGACGAATGACGCGATCCGCGACGAGATCGCGGTATTGCGGTAGTACACCGCGTGGATCGGCTGCTCGACCTCGAGCGTCTGGCGCGCAAGCACCTGCACGAGCCGGCCCGCCTCGCGATCCTGCGCAGTCATGAAATCCGACAGGCAGACCACGCCCGCACCGTCGAGCGCGAGCTGCCGCAGCGTCTCGCCGCTCGACGAGCGGATGCCCGGCTCGATGCGGCACGGCTCGCCGTCGGTGCCGAGGATCGGCCACACGTTCAGCGATTCGGGCTGCGTGAAGCCGAGCAGCGTGTGCTTGCCGAGATCCTCCACCTTGCGCGGCTGGCCGTGCGCCGCCACGTACGCGGGGCTCGCGAGCATGCGGATCCGGCTGGTGCCGATGCGCCGGCTGTGCAGCGTCGAATCCTTCAGCCGGCCGATCCGGAACGCGACGTCGGTGCGCCGCTCCAGCAGGTCGATGATGCCCTCGTTGCTGTTCAGCTCCAGCTCGACTTGCGGGAAGCGTTCACGGTAGCCGCGCACGAGCGGCACGATCACGTGCAGCATGAACGGCGTCGCCGCATCCACGCGCAGCCGCCCCGACGGCATCTCGCGGCGTGCGAGCATCTGCTCTTCCGCCGTCTCGACCGATTCGATGATCGCGCGCGCGTCCTGCAGGAACGCGCGCCCTTCCTCGGTCAGTTCGAGCCGGCGCGTGGTCCGGCGCAGCAGCGTGGTCTTCAGCTTTTCCTCGAGCCGCCCGAGCGTGCGGCTCGTCGCCGACACCGTGAGGTCGAGCTGCTGCGCGGCCGCCGTGATCGAACCGGAGTCGACCACGGCGGCAAAGGCCTGGAGTTCGTCGAGCGTAATCTTCATCGCAGCATTCTTGATTTCAAATCAAAACAATTTGGTTTATAAGCCTGTTTTTCGGCAAAAGTAAAGGCGGCACACTGCGCTCCATCCTCACCGGACCCTGGAGCACCCATCATGCCACTCGCCCTGCTTGCGCTGACCATCAGCGCATTTGCCATCGGTACCACCGAATTCGTGATCGTCGGGCTGATCCCGACGATCGGCGCCGACCTCGGCGTCAGCCTGCCGTCCGCCGGCCTGCTCGTCAGCCTTTACGCACTGAGCGTCGCGATCGGCGCGCCGCTCCTCACCGCGCTCACCGGCCGCGTGCCGCGCAAGACCCTGCTCGCCGCGCTGATGGCGTTGTTCACCGTCGGCAATCTCGTGGCCTGGCAAGCGCCCGGCTATGAATCGCTGATCGTCGCGCGCATCCTCACCGGCCTCGCGCACGGCGTGTTCTTCTCGGTCGGCTCGATCATCGCGACCACGCTCGTGCCGAAGGAGAAGGCCGCCAGCGCAATCGCGACGATGTTCAGCGGGATGACCGTCGCGTTCGTCGCCGGCATTCCGCTCGGCACCTTCATCGGCCAGCACTTCGGCTGGCGCGCGACGTTCCTGGTCGTCGCGCTGTTCGGCCTCGTCGCGTTCGTCGGCGCGGTGGCCTTCGTGCCGCGCGGATTGCCGCAAACGGCGCCCGCGCCGCTCGCCCGCCAGTTCCGCGTGCTCGCGCAGCCGCGCCTCCTGCTGGTCTATGCAATGACGGCCGTCGGCTACGGCGGTTCGCTGATCGCGTTCACGTACATGGCCCCGCTGCTCGAGCAGATCGCCGGTTTCACGCCGTCGCAGGTCAGCCTCGTGCTCGTCGGCTACGGCGTGTCGGTCGCGTTCGGCAACGTGTGGGGCGGCAAGCTCGCGGACGCCGTCGGCCCCGTGAAAGCGCTCAAGCGGATCTTCCTGCTGCTCGCGATCGTGCTGCTCGCGCTCACCTTCACGATTCACGTCAAATGGCTCGCCGTGCTGACGATGCTCGCGTGGGGTGCGGTGGCGTTCGGCAACGTGCCGGGCCTGCAGGTGTACGTCGTCAAGCAGGCGCGCCACTTCGCGCCCGACGCGACCGACGTCGCATCCGGCTTCAACATCGCCGCATTCAACCTCGGCGTCGCGGGCGGCTCGGCACTGGGCGGCGTGATCGTCGCGCACGTCGGCCTCGGCCATACGCCGTGGATCGCGGCGGCCGTCACGCTCGGCGCATTCGCACTCACCGCACTGAGCGGCCGGCTCGACCGCAGCGCGGGCCTGCCGGAACGCACGGCGGAACCCGTCCAGCTCGCGCACTGAACGGAGCCCGACCATGTCCACTTCACTCACGGCACTCGACACACTCGCAGACGGCAGCTTCAGCATCGGCCTCGAACTGCCGCTCGACAACGACTGGTCGCCGGCCGGCAACGCGAAGCGCCAGCACGACCGTCGCTACCCCGGCGTACCCGACCTCGCGCGCCATGCGGCGCTCGCGCAGCGGGCCGATACGCTCGGCTTCCGCGCGCTCTGGGTGCGCGACGTGCCGGTGTACGACCCCGCGTTCGGCGACGCCGCGCAAGTGTTCGAAACCTTCTCGTATCTCGGCTACCTCGCCGGCATCACGAACGACATCCTGCTCGGCACGGCGGCCGTCGTGCTGCCGCTGCGCGAGCCGCTGCTCACGCTGAAATCGGCCGCGACGATCCAGGAACTGAGCGGCGGCCGCCTGCTGCTCGGCGTGGCCAGCGGCGACCGCCCCGTCGAATATCCGCTGTTCGGCCGCGACTTCGCGTCACGCGGCGCGAATTTCCGCGACCAGATCGCGCTGCTGCGCGACGGCGCGCGCGGGCATCTGCCGCCCGGCCTCGACGTGCTGCCCGCCGCCCGCACCCCGCTGCCGCTGCTCGTCGCGGGCCTCGCGCAGCAGACACCCGCGTGGATCGGCGAACACATGGACGGCTGCCTCGCGTATCCGGGCACGCCGGACGACCACCGGCAGCGCGCCGCGAACTGGCGCGCGGTGGCCGGCAACAAACCGTACGTGAGCTTCATCCACCTCGACCTCGCGGAAGATCCGCGCGAACCGCTGCAGCGGCACCGCTTCGGCGCCCGCGCCGGGCGTCTCGCGCTCATCGAGGAGCTGGCGGACATGCGCGACGCAGGCGTGCAGCACATCGGCCTGCATTTCCGCCGCAACCGGCGGCCGCTCGACGAGACGATGGCCGAGATCGCGGCAGAGGTACTGCCAGTGTTCCATGCGGTTGAAAACGCACGGCCGCACGTTGCATGACGCCGCCGAAATCCACTTCCGATACTTGATTTCAGATCAAATATTTTTGACCTGAGACGGCGTTTATCTCACCAATCCCGAACGCCACAATGACACCCGTATCGAACCCGTTCCACTTTCCCAGGAGCACCTGATGAGCAAGATTCCCGCCTTCGGCCTCGGTACGTTCCGCCTGCAAGGCCAGACCGTCATCGACTCGGTGCGCAACGGCCTCGAAGTCGGCTACCGCGCGATCGACACCGCGCAGATCTACGGCAACGAGGCCGAAGTCGGCGAAGCGATCGCCGCGTCGGGCGTGCACCGCGACGACCTGTTCCTCACGACCAAGATCTGGGTCGACAACTACGCGCCGGACAAGCTCGTGCCGAGCCTCGAGGAAAGCCTGCGCAAGCTGCGCACCGACCACGTCGACCTGACGCTGATCCACTGGCCGGCCCCCGACAACGGCGTCGCGCTCGACACATTCATGACCGCGCTCGCCGATGCGAAGGCACAGGGTCTCACGCGCTGGATCGGCATCTCGAACTTCAACATCGCGCTGACGAAGGAAGCGATCGCGGCCGTCGGCAAGGACGCCATCGCGACGAACCAGATCGAGCTGAGCCCGTACCTGCAGAACCGCAAGCTCGTCGAGTTCCTGAACGCCGAAGGCATCCACGTCACGTCGTACATGACGCTCGCGTACGGCAAGGTGCTCGGCGATCCGGTGATCGGTGCGATCGCGCAGCGTCACGACGCGACGCCCGCGCAGGTCGCGCTCGCGTGGGCGTTGCGGCTCGGCTACTCGGTGATCCCGTCGTCGACGAAGCGCGAGAACCTCGCGAGCAACCTGCTCGCGCAGACGCTGCGCCTGACCGACGAAGACATGACGCAGATCGCCGCGCTCGAACGCAACGGCCGCGAAGTCGACCCGGCCGGCCTCGCGCCGACGTGGGACTGACCGCACCACCCGCCACTCACATTTGATTCGCCGCGGCCCGCAGGCCGCGGCACCGACAGGACATCTCCATGACCCAGGACCCGCTTTTTCAACCGCTGCAACTCGGCGCGCTGACGCTGCCGAACCGCATCGTGATGCCGCCGATGACACGCTCGCGCGCCAGCCAGCCCGGCGACGAAGCCAACGAACTGATGGCCGCGTATTACGCGCAGCGCGCGAGCGCGGGCCTGATCGTCAGCGAAGGCACCTATATCGCGCCGCTCGGCAAGGGTTACGCGTGGACGCCCGGCATTCACACGCCGTCGCAGGTGGCCGGCTGGCGCAAGGTGACGGACGCCGTGCATGCCGCGCACGGCCGGATCTTCGCGCAGCTGTGGCACGTCGGCCGGCTGAGCCACACGAGCCTGCTCGGTGGCCGGCAGCCCGTATCGTCGTCGCCGCTCCAGGCGAAAGGCGTGAACGTGTTCATCGCCGGTGAAGACGGCAGCACGCCGGGCTTCGTGCAGGCGTCCGAGCCGCGCGCGCTGACAATCGACGAGATCCGCGAGATCGTCGATCAATACCGCGCCGCCGCGCGCCATGCGATCGAGGCCGGCTTCGACGGTGTCGAGCTGCACGGCGCGAACGGCTATCTCGTGAACCAGTTCATCGATTCGAACGCCAACACGCGCACCGATGCGTACGGCGGTTCGCTCGACAACCGGCTGCGCTTCCTGCGCGAAGTCACGCAGGCGCTGATCGACGGCACGGGCGACGCATCGCGCGTCGGCATCCGCCTCGCGCCGCTGACGACGCTGAACGGCTGCGTCGACGACGATCCGGAAACGACCTACCTCGCCGCTGCAAAGCTGCTCGGCGAACTCGGCGTCGGCTACCTGCACATCGCGGAAGCCGACTGGGACGACGCACCGTTGATGCCGGTCGAATTCAAGCGGCAACTGCGCGCCGCGTTCCCCGGCGTGCTGATCTACGCCGGCGCGTACACCGCCGAGCGCGCACGCGAAGCGATCGCCGCCGGTTGGGCCGACCTCGTCGCGTTCGGCCGCCCGTTCGTCGCCAACCCCGACCTGCCCGAGCGGCTGCGCACCGGTGCCGCGCTCGCGCCGCACGACCGCAACACGCTGTTCGGCGGCGGCGAGCGCGGGCTGACCGACTATCCGACGCTGGCCCAGGCCGCGGCCTGAGCCGGCATACCCGGGACTGCTCATGAGAATCTCGCTCCCTTCCCGCCTGGGTTTCGGCACCGCGCCGCTGGGCAACATGTACCGGGACATCCCGCACGAAGAAGCGCTGGCCACGGTCGACGCAGCGTGGGACAGCGGTATCCGCTACTTCGACGCCGCGCCGCTGTATGGCGCCGGCCTCGCCGAGCTGCGCCTCGGCGAAGCGCTCGCGGGGCGCCCGCGCGACGCGTATTCGCTCGGCACCAAGGTCGGCCGGCTCGTCCTCGACGAACACGAGGACGCATCGCAACGCGATCTCGGCGAGAAAGGCGGCCTGTTTCGCCACGGGCTGCCGAACCGGATCGTCTACGACTACACCGAGGACGGCACGCTTCGCTCGATCGACGCGAGCCTCGAGCGGCTGCGCACCGACCGGCTCGACACCGTGTGGATTCACGACCCGGCCGTCGACTTTCACGGCGACGCATGGCACGACGTGTTCGACATCGCGATGTCGGGCGCGGCCAGGGCGCTCACGCGGCTGCGCGACGAGAAGGTGATCCAGGGCTGGGGCCTCGGCGTGAACCGCGTCGAGCCGTGCGAACTCGCGCTCGAACGCGCGGACCCCGACGGCTTTCTGCTCGCCGGGCGCTATACGCTGCTCGACCATGCGGGCGCGCTCGAACGGCTGATGCCGGAAAGCGCCGCGCGCGGGCTCGGGATCATCGTCGGCGGCCCGTACAACTCGGGCGTGCTGGCGGGCGGCACCCACTACGAGTATCAGCCGGCCACGCAGGCCATGCTCGACCGCGTCGCGCGCATCCGCCGGATCTGCGAACGATTCGGCGTCGATGTCCGCGCGGTGGCACTGCAATTCTCGCTCGCGCACCCGGCCGTCGCGGCCGCGATCCCCGGCGCTAGCCGGCCCGATCGCATCGACGACAACCTGCGTCTCGCGGCGGCGTCGATCCCTGCCGAACTGTGGGATACGCTGAAGGCCGAACGCCTGATTGCCGCGCTGGCACCGACGCCGGTGGGCCCGGATCGAGGTTGAATCGGGCAGGCGCGGCCGCGTCAACCAACGGCCGCGCATGCCCGTGCCTCGCGCAAATGCAACGGCTATCGCCACGATTGCCATTTGCGCATTGCAGCCGGTGCAATTGGCGTCTAGCGTTTACGGGTTCGTCGACGTATACCCGTCATCCCACCCGAAAGGATGCCTCGCCATGCGAAGCCGCTTCCCGAAACGCCCCCTGCTACCGGCCGCCGTGGCCTGCGTCGCATTCGCCTTCTGCGCGTCGTCCGCCCGCGCCGACGACTCCGCCGGCCTCGCGCCGCCCCAGCCGGCCACGCCCGTGCTGTCGACGACTGCGGCCGGCATACAGGTCTACACGTGCGACTACGATGCCGGACACAAGCTCGCGTGGGTGTTCCAGCATCCGGAGGCGATGCTGTTCGACGCGAGCGGCACGCTCGTCGTTCGGCACGGTGCCGGGCCGTCATGGGAAGCGCTCGACGGCAGCCGCATTACCGGCAAGAAACTCGCGGAAGCGCCGAGCGCGCGCGCCGGCAGCATTCCGCAACTCCTGCTCGCGGCGACACCGGCCGCAACGGACGCAACGGACGCGAAGGCCACGGCCGGCACGCTCGCCGGCGTGCGCTTCGTGCAGCGGCTCGATACCGCGGGCGGCATGCCGCCGGATGCGGCGTGCTCGACCGAGCATGCGGTCGGCCGCTTCCCGTATTTCGCGCGCTACGTGTTCCTGAAGTGACGCACGACGGCGCCCGAACCACCGGGGCGCCGCTGCGGCTTCGTCCACTGCCCGCATCGCATTGATCAGTTGTCCTCTCCTTGACGGCCGGATGCGTGCCGTCATCAGGTACCGCAGAGCTCAGCCGATCCGCATCGACAACTCGACATCGCCGCCGAACGGCACCGACAGATAGCCGTTCTCCGGCGCGCGCACGTACGCGAGATAGTCGCGGTTGAAATCGGCATTGTCTGCAACGACGAACGCGCCGGGCCGCAACCGGTGTTCGACGCGTGCAAGCACCTCCGGATACAGCGCCTTCGCGCCGTCGAGCAGCAGCAGGTCGACCGAATCCGGCAGATCGGCGGCCAACGTGCGCAGCGCATCGCCCTCGCGGATCTCGACGAGATCGGCCAGCCCGGCCGCTGCCAGGTTCGCCCGCGCCCGCACGACCTTCGACGGCTCGAATTCGCTCGTGACCAGCCGGCCGCCGCCGTTGTCGCGCAGCGCGGCCGCGAGGTGCAGCGTCGAAATGCCGAACGACGTGCCGAATTCGACGATCGACCGCGCGCCGCCGCTGCGCGCGAGCATGTACAACAGCGTGCCCGTCTCGCGCGACACGGCGAGCGGATAGTCCTTCAGGCGCGCATACAGATCGGCGTATTCGGTCTTGCTGCGCATCAGCCGCGCCTGCTCGTCGCGCGACAGGCTGGCGAAGTCCGGGCTCGTGGCGGGCGACGAAGCGTCGGCCTCGTCGAACAGGCGTGCCAGCAGCGAGGCCAGCGGGTCGAGCGTCAGGGTGGTCATGCGAATCTCCGGGTTCAGGTTGAGTGCGTCGTTGCACCTGGCTAGAATATGACGAACTATTCAGGTTTTACTATTCGCATTGGCCAGCCGCTCATGACCGACCGCCCGAACGCCCGGATTGCCACGCGCAAACAGCCTCAGCAGGCTCGCTCGACCCAGCTCGTCGAGGACGTCCTGCAGGCCGCTGTTCAGGTTTTGGCGAGCGAAGGCGCGCAGCGCTTCACGATGGCGCGGGTTGCCGAGCGCGCCGGCGTGAGCGTCGGCTCGCTGTACCAGTACTTCCCGAACAAGGCGGCCGTGCTGTTCCGGCTGCAGCATGACGAGTGGCGGCAGACGGCCGAGATGCTGCGCGGGATGCTGGAGGACGTGAACCGGACCCCGCCCGAGCGGCTGCGCACGGCCGTTCACGCGTTCATCCGTTCGGAATGCGACGAGGCGCGGATGCGCATCGCACTCGACGACGCCGCGCCGCTCTATCGCAACGCGCCCGAGGCACACGAAGCGAAGGCCGCCGGCAACCGCATCTTTCAGGCGTTCATGCGCGAGGCGCTGCCCGATGCACCGGACGCCACGCGCGAACTGGCATGCGACCTGATCACCACCACGCTCACCGCGGCCGGCAAGGCGTTCTCGGAAAGCGAGCGCTCGCCCGATGAAATCGACGCGTATTCGAACGCGATGGCCGACATGTTCCGCGCCTATCTCGACCGTCTCGCGCACAATTGAGGCCGGGGCGACGACGAAAACCGCCCCTGCGCGATCGCGCCATCGTCCGAATGCAGGTTGCGCGCGACGGCGCCCCCCGCCACCGGCCCCTGTTTCCACCGGCCTGGCCGGCCATCATGAAAGACACTTGTAATTTTCGATGCATCTCCCGCTTCCCCCTGCCCGTCGACTCCGCATTCAAATAATCGCCTTAACGGATTCGAACTAGGCGTATACACGCGTGTCGACACGACGAAGCCCCGTTGCACGCCGATATAAGCGCTGAGACATGCGCTGCATGCTCTTCCCCCAATGGGACGTGATGGGCCGTTCGCCTAACCTTCGCTACGGCAAAGCACACGTGACGGGGTCGACACCACAACGCGTCGCACGACGCGACACCCTCGCGATCGTTTCGATTCGCACGTAACGACACGGATCACGCGTCATTCGTCCCCACGACGTTGCCGACAATCCCAACTAGATACGAGACACCCTGACGACGGTTCGCTACGGGCCGTTTCAGCATGCTGATAAAGGAGCAAGCTCATGAGTGATACCCCGGTGCAGCCGACGGTCGGCGTCGGCGCGGAAGAAACTGACTTTGGCACCAAGGGAGTCATCGACCGGTACTTCGGCATTTCGTCGCGCGGCAGCACGCAGCGCCGCGAGATCATTGCCGGCGTCACGACCTTCCTCGCGATGGTCTATTCCGTGTTCGTCGTGCCCGGCATGTTCGGCAAGGCCGGCTTCGACACGAGCGCCGTGTTCGTCGCGGTCTGCCTCACGACCGCGTTCGGTTCGCTGCTGATGGGCCTGTGGGCGAAGCTGCCGATCGCGATCGGCTGCGCGATCTCGCTGACCGCGTTCACCGCGTTCGGTCTCGTGCTCGGCAAGGGGCTGTCGCCGACGGTCGCGCTCGGCGCCGTGTTCCTGATGGGCCTCGTGTTCACCGGCATTTCCGTCACCGGCGTGCGTTCGTGGATCCTGCGCAACCTGCCCGCGGGTGTCGCGCACGGCACCGGCATCGGCATCGGCCTGTTTCTGCTGCTGATCGCATCGAACGACGTCGGCCTCGTGATCAAGAACCCGGGCGCCGGCCTGCCGGTCTCGCTCGGTCAGATCACCGCGTTCCCGGTCATCATGTCGGTCATCGGCCTCGCCGCGATCTTCGGCCTCGAAAAGCGTCGCGTGCCCGGCGGCATCCTGCTCGTCGTGATCGCGATCTCGATCTTCGGCCTGATCTTCGATCCGGGCGTGAAGTACCACGGCATCTTCGCGCTGCCGTCGCTGAGCGCACCGGGCCATGCGTCGCTGATCGGTGCGATGGACATCAAGGGCGCGCTGTCGATGGCCGTGCTGCCGAGCGTGCTGGCGCTGGTGATGACCGCGGTGTTCGACGCGACCGGCACGATCCGCGCAGTGGCGGGCCAGGCCGGCCAGCTCGACGAGAACGGCCGCATCATCAACGGCGGCCGTGCGCTGACCGCGGATTCGCTCAGCTCGATCTTCTCCGGCTTCCTTGGCGGTGCACCGGCGGCGGCCTACATCGAGTCGAGCGTCGGCGTGGCCGCCGGCGCGAAGACGGGCCTCGCGGCTGCCGTGGTCGGCCTGCTGTTCCTCGTCGTGATGTTCTTCTCGCCGCTCGCGGGCCTCGTGCCGTCGTACGCCACCGCACCGGCGCTGATGTACGTCGGCCTGCTGATGCTCGGCAGCGTGAGCAAGCTGCACATGGACGACATGGTCGACGCGATGTCGGGCCTCGTGTGCGCGGTGTTCATCGTGCTGACCGCGAACATCGTGACGGGCATCATGCTCGGCTTCTCGACGCTCGTGATCGGCCGCATCGCCAGCGGCGAATTCCGCAAGCTCAACGTCGGCACCGTGCTCATCGCAGCCGTGCTCGTCACGTTCTATCTCGGCGGCTGGGCGATCTGACCGCGAATCGTGCGCGACGTCGCCGGCAGAAGGACGGCGCGCATCGGGACGACATCGTCTCCTCCACCATCATCGTCGATGGTCTCCAGGCCTGGGAACGCGAGTTTCCAGGCTTTTTTTGTCGATGCGGCGCAGTGCGACTGCGTATCACGGAAACGGCGCGGCGCGAATCCGCCCCCGGTGCTACGATCGGGCTTTGCCTTCAGGAGCCCCCATGAACGCGCTCGGCATCGTCTCCGAATCGAGCACCCGGACGTCGGCGCACAAGCCGCCGTTCATCCCGTCGTTCGGCTTCCACGAAGTGCACGAATCGAAGCCGATCGAGGCCGCGCCGGCGCGCATCATCGACACGGTCACCACGCTCGACATGCGCACGGATCCGATCGTCGACGCCCTGCTCAACGTCCGCGAATTCCCGACGGCCGTTGCCGCGTCGCTGCGCCACGGCACCCCGCGCGGCGAACGCGAACGCTTCGGCCTCCACGCGTTCACGCCGCTGCGTCGCGACGAAACATCAGTGTCGCTCGGCCTGATCGGCCGCTTCTGGCGCCCCGACCTCGGCGTGCTGAAGATCGCCGACACAGCCGCATTCGTGCAGCACGACGACCCGCGCGATGCGAAGCTCGTGCTCCGCTTCGAAGTCGTCGGGCTCGCGTCGGGTGCGCACCTGCTGCGCACCGAAACCTTCGTGCATTGCCCGACCGCTCGCACGCGGCTGCTGTTCATGCCGTACTGGCTCGCGATCCGGATGGCGAGCGGCTGGATTCGGCGCCGCACGCTGACGGCTGTCGAAATGGCGCTGGCGTAGGGCCTCGCCGCACCTGCCATTGCGGCACGCGCGGGCTACCCGCGTCAAAACGGCTTGATCACGACGAGCCCGACGACGATCGCAGTCACGGCTCGCCATACCTCGCCCTGTCGGCACATAACCCTGCGCACGCAACCGTCAGGATCGCTACCGAATGCCGCCACCCCCCATCGCCCGCCCCAGCATCGCGCCAACCGGACCCGATCGATGACCCGCATCCGCAACCCCCTGAACCTCGCGCAGCTCCAGGCGTTCGTCTCCGCCGCGCATCACAAGAGCCTGCGCGCCGCCGCGCGCGAACTCGGCGTCACGCAGCCCGCGATCACGCATACGATCCGCGAGCTCGAAACCGCGCTCAACGCGGAGCTGCTCGCGCGCAGCGTGCGCGGCGTCGAGCTGACCGTGTGCGGCCATGCGCTGCTGCCGCGCGCCGAGCAACTGCTCGGCGATATCCGCCGCACGGTCGAGGCCGTCGAGCAGGTGAAAGGCGAGATGTCGGGGCGCGTGGCGGTCGGCACGATGCCGTCGATCGCGCTGACCGCGCTGCCGCGCGCGGTGACGGCGTTCCGCCAGTCGATGCCGAACGTGAGCCTGCATCTCGAGGAAATGACTGTGCCCGACGCGCTCGCGCAGTTGCGCAACGGCACGCTCGACATCGCTGCGATGCACCACGTGCCGGCGCTCGACCGCGATTTCACGCAATTGCCGCTGCTGTCGACCGAATTCACCGTCGTGATGCGCGACGGCCACCCGCTTGCGCATGCGCGCCGGTTAGAGGAATTGCTCGATGCCGAGTGGATCGTCACCGTGGGCGCCGAGCAGTTTCCGCACAGTGTGATGATCGGGATGTTCGAGGCGCACGGGCTGCCGCTGCCGAAGCGCCTGCTGCGCTCGCCGATGTCGTTCGCGGTGACGCTCGGGCTCGTCGCGCGCTCGGACGTGATCGGCTGCTTCACGCGGCCGCTCGCCGAGATGGTCGCGCCGCTGGGCATCCGCACGGCCGAACTCGACGAAAGCATGCCGCGCTTCGACCTGTCGATCATCGCGCGGCGCGACCTGCTGCCCACGCCCGCCGTCACGCGATTCGTCACGTGCCTGCAGCGCGCGGTCAACGAAACGCTCGGCTGAATCGTTCCTGTGTCTGAAACGGCGACGCCCGTCACGCGCCGCCGCCGGGCCCGGTATCGGGGCTTGTCCTAGGCGCCCTGCCGGTATTTTGTCTTGATAATCTTCCGCACGTCGCGCGCCCGCATCGGGTGGGCGAAACGGACAGCCTGTCGCGAAGCCGCGCCGGGCCGAAGGCTTACGGCGCGGCACAACCGCGCACCCATCGAACAAAACGAGGAGTCACCGAGTGAAAAAGATTCTTGCGGCTGTGACCGTAGCCCTGCTGGCCGTATCGGCAGGCACCGCGTATGCGAAGGACTGGACGACCGTGCGGTTCGGCGTCGACGCAAGCTACCCGCCTTTCGAATCGAAAGGCGCTGACGGCAAGGTGGTCGGGTTCGACGTCGACCTCGGCAACGAAATCTGCCGCCGCATGAACGCGAAGTGCGTGTGGATCGAAAACGACTTCGACGGGATGATTCCGGCACTGAAGGCCCGCAAGTTCGACGGCGTGCTGTCGTCGATGTCGATGACGCCGGCGCGCGAGGAACAGATCGCCTTCTCGGCGAAGCTGTTCAACACGCCGACGCGCCTCGTCACGAAGAAGGGCACCGGCCTGCAGCCGACGGCCGAATCGCTGAAGGGCAAGTCGGTCGGCGTCGAGCAGGGCACGATCCAGGAGACCTATGCGAAGACGTACTGGGCGTCGAAGGGCGTGAACGTCGTGCCTTACCAGAACCAGGACCAGGTCTACGCCGACCTGATCTCGGGCCGTCTGGACGGTGCGCTGCAGGACGCGGTGCAGGCTGAGATCGGCTTCCTGAAGACCCCGCGCGGCGCGAACTTCGATTTCGCCGGCAAGGACATCGACGATCCGAAGACGCTCGGCAACGGCGCCGGCATCGGCCTGCGCAAGGAAGACACCGACCTGAAGGCGAAGATCGACGGCGCGATCGCCGGCATGCGCAAGGACGGCACGTACGACAAGATCGCGAAGAAGTACTTCGATTTCGACGTCTACGGCAAGTAAACCGCCAGCCAAGCGCACGCTTCGCTTCGGCACGAACGGGCTCCGCAAGGAGCCCGTTTTTTTTCGCCGGCGGCGCCGGCAGCGTTATTTTTTCCGCCCCAACCTGATGATTCTCAACGAGAATCGGCGCGCTCTGGCGCCGGTTTGATGGCGGCGAGGAAGGCAACGTACAATCGATCTTCCACGCACACCGGATCATTCGCGGCTGCGCCGCACTCCCCCATCATGCAAACGCAGACCCATCCGCTGATTTCCCCCGCCGTCGGTACCGAACGCCAGATCACGAGCTTTCACTACGGCCCGCGCGGCGGCAAGAAGGTCTATATCCAGTCGTCGCTGCACGCGGACGAACTGCCCGGCATGCTGGTCGCCACGCTGCTGCGCCGCAAGATCGCCGCGCTCGAGACGGCCGGCAAGCTGCGCGGCGAAGTCGTCATCGTGCCCGTGCCGAACCCGATCGGCCTGTCGCAACACGTGTTCGGCGATCACCTCGGCCGCTTCGAGCTCGGCTCGATGCAGAACTTCAACCGCAATTTCTACGATCTCGCGGCGCTCGTGCTGCCGCGTGTCGAACACCGCCTGACGAACGACGCGCAGCACAACCTCGTCGCCGTGCGCGCCGCGATGCGCGAAGCGCTCGACGAGCAGAAGCCGCGCACCGAGCTCGACTCGCAGCGCCTCGCACTGCAGAAGCTGTCGTTCGACGCCGACATCGTGCTCGACCTGCACTGCGACAGCGATGCGGTGATGCACCTCTACACGAATCCCGATCTGTGGCCGGACGTCGAGCCGCTGTCGCGCTACCTCGACGCACAGGCGTCGCTGCTCGCGCTGAATTCGGTCGGCAACCCGTTCGACGAAATCCACAGCTTCTGCTGGTCGGACCTGCGCAACCGCTTCGGCGACCGCTTCCCGATCCCGAACGGCGCGATTTCCGTCACGATCGAACTGCGCAGCGAGCGCGACGTGTCGTACGAGTTCGCCGAAAAGGACGCACAGGCGATCGTCGAATACCTGACCGAGCGCGGTGTCGTCGACGGCACGCCGGCGCCGCTGCCGCCGCTTGCCCATCCGGCCACGCCGCTCGCGGGCACCGATCCGCTCGTCGCGCCGGTGTCGGGCGTGATCGTGTTCCGCACGCCGGTCGGCGTGATGATCGAGGCCGGCCAGGCCGTGGCCGACATCGTCGATCCGCTGACCGATCGCGTTGTCACGCTGAAGAGCAGCGTGTCGGGCGTGCTGTACGCGCGCCAGATCGTGCGCTTCGCGACGGCCGGCATGGAGGTCGCGCGCATTGCCGGCGCGACCGCGATCCGCACCGGTTCGCTGCTGTCGGCCTGAGCGACCGGCCCGCGTGCCGGAGCACGGCGCGCATCGCGTTCACCCGCCCGCACCAACGAAATCGCCCGCTTGCGCGGGCGATTTGCTTTCCGGATCGTCGAGATCCGGCCATCCGGTACGTGAAAACGTTCAGAACGCCGGTACGATCGCGCCGCCGAACTTCTGGTCGATGAACTTGCGCACGTCGTCCGATTCATAGGCCGCGACGAGCTTCTTCACCCACGGCTTGTCCTTGTCCTGCGCGCGCACCGCGATCAGGTTCGCGTACGGCCCGCGCAGATCCTCGATCGCGATCGCATCCTTCACCGGCGTGAGCCCGGCCTTCACCGCGTAGTCGGTGTTGATCGACGCGGCATCGACGTCGGGCAGCGCGCGCGGCAGCTGCGCGGAATCAAGCTCGACGATCTTGATCTTCTTCGGGTTCTCGGCGATGTCGAGCGGCGTCGCGTTCACGCCGTTCGCGCCGACGCCCGGCTTCAGCTTGATCACCCCGTACTTCTGCAGCAGCAACAGCGCGCGGTTGCCGTTCGACGGATCGTTCTGGATCCCGACCTTCGCCCCCACCGGCAAGTCCTTGAGCGACTTGAGCTTTTTCGAATAGAAACCCATCGGCGCCGTGTACGTGAGCCCGACGTTGACGATCTTGTAGCCGCGCTGCTTGATCTGGCTGTCGAGGAACGGCTGGTGCTGGAAGCCGTTCGCGTCGAGATCGCCGGCATCGAGCGCCGCGTTCGGCTGCACGTAGTCGTTGAATTCGATGACCTTGATCGCGAGGCCTTCGCGCGCGGCGACCTTCGTCACCTCGGTCCAGATCTGCGCGTCGGGGCCGCTCATCGTACCGATCTTGAGCGTTTGCGAGTCGGCGTGCGCGCAGGGCGCCGCGAATGCCAGCGCGGCAGCGAGTGCGCCGAGGCCGGTCAGGAATGAACGTCGCATGGTGACCTCTTGTCCCGTGTCGTTTGTTGGAACACGGATCGTGGCATGGGGCCCGAACGCCACCAACCAAGCTTATTTCATGTGCATATTCCTGCTTCCGATCGAATCTCAGTCTGAATCGGTATAACCATCGGCTATACAAGCGGGCAGAATTCGGTGTCGCATCGACGCCACACATTCTTCATATGACAGTCGCTGTCATATTCATTACGTGGCCCCTCGATAAAGTTGCCGCCGGTCCGTGAAAGCGCCCATAGAGAGCGCCGGAACCGCAACTGGACACGCCATTTATTCGCTCGGAGAATCCTTTGAACAAGAAACTGTTGACCATCGCCGTCCTGGCAGCAACGGCCGGCACGGCGCACGCACAAAGCAGCGTGACCCTGTACGGCGTCATCGATGCCGGTATCAGCTACGTGAACCACAGCAAGACCGCCAACGGCGGTACGGGCAAGCTGTTCAAGTACGACGACGGCGTTGCCCAGGGCAGCCGTTGGGGCCTGCGCGGCACCGAAGACCTCGGTGGCGGCCTGAAGGCGATCTTCGTGCTCGAAAACGGCTTCAACAGCGGTAACGGCACGCTCGGCCAGGGTGGCGCGATCTTCGGCCGCCAGGCTTACGTCGGCCTGAGCCAGTCGCAATACGGCACGGTCACGTTCGGCCGCCAGTACTCGTTCTCGACCGACATCCTCGGCTCGAACTACTCGACGGGCGGCAACACGGTCGGCGGTAACTACGCTTACCACGTGAACGACATCGACCAGCTCACGTCGAGCCGCATCAACAACTCGGTGAAGTTCCAGAGCGCGAACTACTCGGGCTTCACGTTCGGCGCGTTGTACGGCTTCTCGAACTCGACGGACTTCGCCGGCGCACCGGCAACGACGACGGGCACGACGACGACGGCAGGCTCGTCGCGCGCATACAGCTTCGGCCTGAACTACGCGAACGGCCCGTTCTCGCTGGGCGCCGCGTACACGGACATCCGCTTCCCGAGCCAGTCGACGCCGGCCTTCTCGACGACGATCGCGAACATCGCAACGGGCAACGTCCGCGACCTGCGCACGTACGGCGTCGGTGGCCGCTACGTCTGGGGCCCGGCAACGGCATGGCTGCTGTGGACGCGTACGCAGTTCTCGACCGTGTCGGGCGCGGGCGGCACGTTCTACAACGCGTATGAAGCAGGCGCGAAGTACGCATTCACGCCGGCTCTGTCGGGTGGCCTCGGCTACACGTACACGAACGCGACGCAAAGCGGCAACTCGTGGCACTGGAACCAGGTCAACGGTATCGCCGACTACGCACTCAGCAAGCGTACGGACGTGTACGGCCTGGTCGTGTACCAGCAAGCGTCGGGCAAGGGCGTGCAAGCGCAGATCGGCTCGAGCACGAGCTACTTCAACACGTCGGGCACCGGTTCGAAGAACCAGATCGCCGCACGTATCGGCATCCGTCACAAGTTCTAAAGCATCCGCTTAACTCGCGGATCACGACGGCAAGAAGCGCCCCGCTCCACGCGGGGCGCTTTTTTATGTGCTTTTAAGTTTCGCTTAATTCTGGGCTGAGAGGATGCTCTCACCCCCCCTGTTGGCCGCCTGAACATCGGCGGCTTTTTTTTTGAACCGCCGACGGCGCCGCCATCGATTGCCCACAAGACGAGACAGGATCGGAGGCCATGATGATCGAAGATACCGTTTTCAGCCATCTGCACGCGATTCTGACGTGCCAACACTCGATGCCGGTACAGAGCTGCCGCGTATCGGTCGAAATGCAGCGTCCGTGGGGACGGCCGTATCGCCTCGTCGAATGGACGATGCATCTCGACGCGCCCGCGCGGCGCCAGATCGTGCCGGCCGAATCGACTGACGAAGAGATCGCCGAAGTGGTCGCCTCGCACGTGCCGGGCCGGCTTTACGGCGACGGCCGCCTGCAGTTCTGAACGCCTTCCCGCTCCATCCGCTTCCCTGGTTTCACCCGCGCCGCACGCATCGTGCGGCAGTCGGTCTCGTTTGATGCCGCAACGAAACCTGCTACGCTGCGCGTTTTCGTCCACGCAACACACGATGGAAAACGCATTCAACGAACGTGGCGTGATGATCACGCGCAACGGGCTGTCGGCCGCCGGGCAGGTATTCGCACTCCGTGACATCCGCCAGGTCGACGTCGTCAAGATTCCGAAGAACCGCCTCGTGCCGTCGCTGATCTCGCTGATCGGCGCGGCCACCGCCGTCGCAGGCGGCATCGCGGGATCGAGCGCCGCGCTCGTCGTCGGCGTGATGCTCGGCGTCGTCGGCTATCTCTCATGGGCCACCCAGGACGTCACGTATCGCCTGATGGTCGAGATGCCCGACGGCAAGCGCGAAGCGCTGTCGAGCGTCGACGTCGAGTTCGTCGAACGCGTCGCGCAAGTCGTGCGCGATGCGCAAGCTGCGAAAGCGGCCGGCTGATTCCGTTCGCCTCCCTGCACGCTTCGATTCGCGGTGCGCCAGGCACGCGTGGCGCGTTTCGCGCCGCGCAACGGCAACGTCGATTGCGCCGTCGAACCGCATTCCGCCTCCCCGTCGCCCACACCGCGCCTGCGCTGCGTCCGCCGAGCGCCTAGTATGGAAAGAGCGGCTCGCCGCCGCATCGTCCGATGGAGGCCAGCATGAACGTCCAGACGCTGTCCGGCACGCTTCGCGCGCAGGAACTGCTGATCGTGTCGATGATCCGCGCGCTTCCCCCTGACACGCGCCGTGCGCTCGTCGACCTCTACACCGAACAGATCGCGTTCGCCGAGCAGGCCGGCCTCGAAGGCCACGGCGATCGCGCGACGCACGACGCGTTCATCACGCATGCGCGCAACCTGCTGATCCGCATCGAAGCGCTGGCCTAGGGCCTGTTCACGCTAATAACGGGCTTGCGCTGGCCACCAGAAGGGCCGAGTGCAAGGATTGCGACGAAGCGAATACTCGATGTATTCGCGAGGAGCATGACGCGGCGATCGGCCCTTCTGGTGGCCAGCCCCACGAATGAATTTTCCCGAACAGGGGAACGCGCCTTGCCGGCCGTATTGCGGCGTCGATCGTCGCTTGTTTGGCTCGGCCAAACGGCGCTCCTCACTCCTTGCACTACGACCGGCAAGGCGCGTTCGCAAGCCCGTTATTAGCGTGAACAGGCCCTAAGCCCGCATTTTTCCCGAATTTCCCGCCGTGGCTCGCGCGAGCCGCGCAGGTAAGCGCTCACCCACGCGAGCCGCTTTCCGTTCTTGTATTGATAATAATTCTCATTTACACTGGTAAAGTTATCAGTTGCCTTTCAATTCGCCGCTCGCTGCCTTCCGTGCGCGGGCGGGCCAGCCAGGTGAACGCGTCACCCAGCCAGCCTTCGGGCTTGTCATCATCAATGGGAGACCACCTGTGCATTGCTATACGCTGGCGCGGCGGCCGATCTGTGCCGCGCTGTTCGGCGCGTTCGGCCTGTCCGCCGCCACGGCTCACGCCGATTCGACGCCGCAAGGCGCCACCCCGCCTTCCACCCTCCTCGTCGCCGCGTCAGCGCGCGGCGGCGCGGCGCTGCTCGATCCCGTCACCGTCACGGCCAACCGCACCGCCACGGCCGCGAGCCGCACGGCGGCGTCCGTGTCGGTAATCACCGACGAAGATCTGGAAGAACAGCAGGCCACCAACATCAAGGACGCGCTGCGCTACGAGCCGGGCGTCACCGTGCGCCGCACCGCGTACCGGCCCGGCAGTGCCGCGCTCGGCGGCGGCCGCGACGGCGATTCGAGCATCAACATCCGCGGCCTCGAAGGCAATCGCGTGCTGCTGATGGAAGACGGCATCCGCCTGCCGAATGCGTTTTCGTTCGGCCCGCTCGAAGCGGGGCGCGGCGACTACGCCGATCTCGACACGCTCAAGCGCATCGAGATCCTGCGCGGGCCGGCCTCGGCGCTGTACGGCAGCGACGGCCTGACCGGCGCGGTGAACTTCATCACGAAGGATCCGCGCGACCTGCTGTCGATCTACAACAAGCCCTATTACTTCTCGTTCCGGCCGAGCTACGACTCGGCCGACCGCAGTATCGGCGCGACCGTGTCGGCCGCGGGCGGCAACGATCGCGTGCAGGGGATGATCATCGCCGACGGCCGGCGCGGCCACGAGGTCGACACGCGCGGCAGCAACAACTCGGCGAGCACGCTGCGCACCACGTCGAACCCGCAGGACGTCTATTCGGAATCGCTGCTCGGCAAGCTCGTGCTGACGCCCACCGCGCGCGACACGATCAAGTTCACCGCCGAAACGGTGCAGCGCCGCGTGAGCACCGACGTGCTGTCGGCGATCAGCCCGCCGACCACGCTCGGCCTCACGACCTACGACCGGCTCGAGCGCAACCGCTTCAGCGTCGACTACGACTTCCACGACGACGCGTTCCGCTGGTTCCAGACCGCGCACGTGCAGTTCTACTACCAGGACGCGAAGCAGGACCAGTACGCGTTCGAGACGCGCGGCCGGGCGGCTTCACGTTCGCGCGACAACCAGTACAAGGAGCGCACGTTCGGCGGCGCCGCGTTCGCCGAAAGCGGCTTCGCGACCGGCCCGTTCGCGCACAAGCTGCTGTATGGCATCGACGGCAGCGTGTCGCGCGTGACGAACATACGCGACGGCACGGTGCCGGGCGTCGGCGAGGCGTTCCCGAACAAGGCGTTCCCCGACACCGACTACACGCTGTTCGGCGCGTTCGTGCAGGACCAGATCGGCTACGGCCGCCTGCTCGTCACGCCGGGCCTGCGCTTCGACACGTACCGGCTGAGCCCGACCGCGAACGATCCGCTGTTCACCGGCAAGGCCGTGTCGACGAGCGCGAACGAACTGTCGCCACGCGTCGCCGTGCTCTACGAGATCACGCCCGCGGTCATCCCGTACGTGCAGTATGCGCACGGCTTCCGCGCGCCGACGCCCGACCAGGTGAACAGCAGCTTTTCGAACCCGGTGTACGGCTACACGTCGATCGGCAATCCGAACCTGAAGCCCGAGACGAGCGATACGTTCGAAGCCGGCTTGCGCGGCAAGGCCGGCACCGGTTACGGCGTCGTACGCTACAGCGCCGCCGCGTTCACGGGCCGCTACCGCAACTTCATCTCGCGCACGACGATCGCCGGCAGCGGCCGGCCAACCGACCCGTTCGTGTTCCAGTACGTGAACTTCGCCGACGCGCGCATTCACGGCCTCGAAGGCCGCGCGGAATGGGTGATGCCGAACGGCATCACGCTGAAGACGGCAATGGCGTTCACGAAAGGCTCGACACAGAACGACGGCGCGGACAGCCAGCCGCTGAACACCGTCAACCCGTTCTCGGCCGTGTTCGGCGTGCGCTACGAACCGACCGAACGCTGGTACGTGCAGACCGACCTGCTGTTCCAGGCCGCGAAACGCGACAAGGACATCGACAAGTCCGACTGCTCGAACAAGGCGTGCTTCGCGCCGCCGTCGTCGTTCGTCGTCGACCTGCGCGGCGGCTACCGCTTCAACAAGCACGTGAGCGCGACGATCGGCATCCGCAACCTGTTCGACCGCAAGTACTGGAACTGGTCGGACGTGCGCGGCATCGCAGCCGATTCGCAGGTGCTCGATGCGTATACGTCGTCCGGACGCACGGTCGCCGTCAGCATGAAAGTGGATTTCTGATGCGCGCCGCCCGCGCTGCCACACCAACCGTTACTTGAAGGAGTCCGACATGATGCAATCCGCCCTTCCCGGTCAACCGGCCACGCCGGCCCGCGCCGCTGCCGCGCTGCGCGACGCGTTCATCAAGCTCAAGACCGAGCGTCAGCTGCGCAACCGTGACGTCGCGCAGGCGCTCGGCGTCAGCGAAGGCGAGGCGCTCGCCGCGTTCGTCGGCGAGCACGTCGTGCGGCTCGACGCGCGCTTTCCGGCGATGTTCGAGGAAATGCCGCGCCTCGGCCGCGTGATGGCGCTCACGCGCAACGACACGGCCGTCCACGAGAAGGACGGCGAGTACGCGCAGATGAGCCACGACGGCCCTGTCGGCCTCGCGCTCGGCGATATCGACCTGCGCATCTTCTATCGTCACTGGGTGTCGGCGTTCGCGGTGCGCGACGAGACCGCACACGGTCCGCTGAAGAGCCTGCAGTTCTTCGACGCACAGGGCCATGCGATCCACAAGGTCTACCTGCGCGCGCACAGCGACCATGCCGCGTACGACGCATTCGTCGAGCGCTGGCGTGCGCCGTCGCAGGAGCCGGGCCTCGAGGTCGCGCCCGCCGCGCCGAAAACGCCCGAGCGCGCCGATACCGAGATCGACGTCGCGGGCTTCCGTGCCGCTTGGGACGCGATGACCGACACGCATCAGTTCTTCGGCATCACGCAACGCTTCGGCGTGAGCCGCATGCAGGCGCTGCGGCTCGCCGATCCGCAATACGCGTATCCGGTCGAAACCGCGCATGCGCTGCGTCACGTGCTTCAGCACGCGGCGGAAAGCGGCCAGCCGATCATGGTGTTCGTCGGCAACGCCGGGATGATCCAGATTCATACGGGCCCCGTCGCGAACGTGCGCGAGGTCGGTGCGTGGATCAACGTGCTCGACCCGGGCTTCAACCTGCATGTGCGCGAGGACCTGATCGCCGCCGCGTGGGTCGTGAAGAAGCCGACGAGCGACGGCATCGTCACGTCGCTCGAGCTGTTCGATCGGCAAGGCGACCACGTCGCACTGCTGTTCGGCGAACGCAAGCCCGGCCAGGTCGAACGTGACGACTGGCGCGCGCTCGTCGCGACGCTGCCTGCCGCGGCGCGCGGGGGCGCGCGGTGAGCGCGCGGCCGTTCGATCCGCGCCGCCGCGCGCTGCTGGCGAGCGCGGCGGCCGGCGCGCTCGCGGGCGCGCTGCCCGGCAGCGTGCTCGCCCAGGGTGCGCAGGCCACGCCGAAACGCGTGGTCGTGATCGGCGGCGCGCTCGCGGAAACCGCGTTCGCGCTCGGCGGCGCGGAAACGCCGCGCTACCGGCTCGTCGGCGCCGACACCACCTGCACGTACCCCGACGCCGCGAAGCGTCTGCCCAAGGTCGGCTACCAGCGCGCGCTGTCGGCCGAGGGGCTGCTGTCGCTGCGGCCCGATCTCGTGCTCGCATCGGCGGAAGCCGGCCCGCCCACCGCGATCGCGCAAGTCAAGAACGCCGGCGTCGCAGTAACGACGTTCGATGAACGCCACGACGTCGAATCGGTGCGCGCGAAGATCACGGGCGTCGCGCAGGCGCTCGACGTGCGCGATGCGGGCGCCGCGCTGCTGCAACGTTTCGACCGCGACTGGCAGGCCGCGCGCGACGCGGTCGCTGCCCGTGCGCGCGGCGATGCGCCGCCGCGCGTGCTGTTCGTGCTGAACCATACCGGCAACCGGGCGCTCGTCGCCGGCCAGCGCACGGCCGCCGACGCGATGATCCGCTACGCGGGCGCGCGCAACGCGATGCAGGGCTTCGATCACTACAAGCCGCTGACCACCGAGGCGCTGGCAGCCGCCGCGCCCGACGTCGTGCTGATCTCCGACGAAGGGCTCGCGGCCGTCGGCGGCCGCGCCGCGCTGCTCGCGACGCCCGGCTTCGGCGCGACGCCGGCCGGCCGCGCGCAGCGCGTGGTCTCACTCGACGCGCTGTTCCTGCTCGGCTTCGGCCCGCGCCTGCCGCTCGCTGTCACGACCCTGCACCGACGCCTGTCGGATGCGCTCGCCTGATTCCGGATTGCCCCGATGCCCGCTCACGCTTCGCCTTTCCCCGCCTCGTCGTCCGCATCGCGCTCCGGCGCCGCACGCATCGGCACGTCGCGTCGCTTTGCGCCGTTCGCGCTGGCCGCGCTCGCCTGCCTCGTGTGCGCGATGTCCGTCGTCGCGCTGTGCGTCGGCGCCTATCGCATTCCGCTCGCGGAAGCCTGGGCCGCGCTGACCGGCGACGCGGCCGCACAGCAGGCGCGCGCGGTGCTGTTCGACATCCGCGCGCCGCGCGTCGCGCTCGCGCTGCTGGTCGGCGGCGGCTTCGGCGCGACCGGTGCCGCGATGCAGGCGCTGTTCCGCAATCCGCTCGCCGATCCGGGGCTCGTCGGCGTGTCGAGCGGCGCTGCGCTCGGCGCGACGACGATGATCGTGCTCGGCCCCGCACTCTTTGCCGCACAGGTGAGCGCGGCCGCGTTGCCTGCCGCCGCGTTCGCGGGCGCGCTCGCGGTCGCGGCCCTCGTCTACCGGCTCGCCGCGTCGCGCGGCCGGCTCGCACTGCCGCTGCTGCTGCTCGCCGGCATCGCGATCAACGCGCTGGTCGGCGCGGCGATCGGGCTCCTCACGTTCATCGCCGACGACGCGCAATTGCGCTCGCTGACCTTCTGGAGCCTCGGCAGCCTCGGCGGCGCGCAATGGTCCGCGCTGGCGGCCGTCGCGCCGTGCGTCGCGATCGGCGGTGCGCTGCTCGCGCGCGAACGCGACGCGCTGAATGCATTGCAGCTCGGCGAAACCGAGGCGCTGCATCTCGGCGTGCCCGTGCAGCGATTGAAGCGGCGCGTGCTCGTCGCGGTCGCACTCGCGGTCGGCGCGCTGGTGTCGTGCTCGGGCATCATCGGCTTCATCGGGCTCGTCGCGCCGCATTGCGTGCGTCTCGTGTGCGGCCCCGATCAACGCGTCGTGCTGCCCGGCGCCGCGCTGTTCGGCGCGCTGCTGACACTAGCCGCCGATCTCGCCGCACGTACCGTTGCCGCACCCGCGGAAGTTCCGCTCGGCGTGCTGACCGCGCTGCTCGGCGCACCGTTCTTTCTCGCGCTGCTGTGGAAGAGCCGCGGCGCGCTCGGCGGCTAACCCTTCCCTCACGACGACCATGCTGACCGCCCATCACCTCGACGTCGCCCGTCGACACCACGCGATCCTGCGCGACCTGTCGCTGTCGATCGTACCCGGCCGCGTGACCGCGCTGCTCGGCCGCAACGGCGCGGGCAAGAGCACGCTGCTGAAGACTTTCGCCGGCGAGCTGACCGGCAACGTCGCGCCGAACGGCGTGCGCGTGACCGGCGACATCACGCTGAACGGCGAGCCGCTCGCACGCATCGACGCGCCGCGGCTCGCGTGCCTGCGCGCGGTGCTGCCGCAGGCCGCGCAGCCGGCGTTCCCGTTCAGCGTCGACGAAATCGTGCTGCTCGGCCGCTATCCGCATGCGCGGCGCAGCGGCGCGACGTCGCATCGCGATCGCGACATCGCGTGGTGCGCGCTCGAACGCGCGGGCGCGGATGGGCTCGTCGGCCGTGACGTGACGACGCTGTCGGGCGGCGAACTCGCGCGCGTGCAGTTCGCCCGCGTGCTCGCGCAGCTGTGGCCCGATGACGAAGCGACGGAAAGCGGCCCGCGCTACCTGCTGCTCGACGAGCCGACCGCCGCGCTCGATCTGTCGCATCAGCACCGCCTGCTCGAAACCGTACGCGCCGTTGCACGCGAATGGCAGCTCGGCGTGCTCGCGATCGTGCACGATCCGAACCTCGCCGCACGGCATGCGGATACGATCGCGCTGCTCGCCGACGGCACGATCGTCGCGCACGGCACGCCGCGCGACGTGATGACGCCGTCCCATATCGCGCAGTGCTACGGATTCGCGGTGAAGATGGTGGAAACCGGCGACGGCGCGCCGCCGGTGATGGTGCCTGCGTAGCGCAGGCGTATGCCACATGTCGCATGAGCTTTGCATCGCGCGATGCCCTGGTTGATCGATAGCTACGACTGTCACGCCCAGGCCGGCGCCACCCTCGTCCTGCACTGCGCGGACGGTGCGCCTCCAGGCTCAATGCTCGAGATCCGCCGCACCGAACGTCCGCATCTTCCACCCGAGCCGCACGGCGAGCATCCGCATCGAGAATCCGGCCGCCAGCGCGGCCACCGTCGCGATGCCCGCATCGACACCCAGATGCTGCATCCCGACATAGAGCCCGCCCGTGACGAACGCGACGCACGCATACAGTTCCTCGCGCAGGATCAGCGGCATCTCGTTGCACAGCAGATCGCGCAGCATCCCGCCGCAGACACCCGTGATCGCGCCGGCCAGCACGACGATGATCGGCGCGCTGCCCGTCGATGCGCCAATGTCGCACCCGATGATCGTGAACGCCGCGAGGCCGATCGCATCGACGGTCACGAACAGCGTCTTCATCCGCGCGACATGCCGTGCGACCCACGACGCGACGGTCGCCGCGACGAGCGTGATCACCAGATACTCGGGATGCGCGATCCAGCCGAGCGGATAGTGGCCAAGCAGCACGTCGCGCACGGTGCCGCCGCCGAGCGCCGTCACCGCGCCGACGAGCGCGAGCCCGAAACGGTCCATCCCGCGGCGCATGCCCATCAGCGCCCCCGACATCGCTTCCGCGACGATTGCAATCAGATAAAGCGTATGCATGGCGAACGTCAGTCATCCGTCCGGAACAGGTCGAGCACGCGTTCGCGCTCGGCCGCATCAACCGCGGCAGGCGTCGATTCGGCAGGCTTGCCGTCGTTGCCCGGCGCGTCGGACGCACCGGCCGCCGCCGCCCCGCCGCACGCGAAGCGGCTGCGGATGTATGACGGCACGTCGGCCGTGCACGTGCCGCGCGTGTATTCGGCGTAGACGAAGTCGCCGTCGACGAGCGCGACGTCCTGCGGCGGCGTCGCCTCGACCGGTGTACGCCCGTCGACGGCCGTCTTCATGTAGTCGAGCCAGACCGGCAGCGCAAGCGTCGCGCCGGTCGCACGCCCCATCGGGCGCGGCGTGTCGTAGCCGAGCCACGCGACCGCGACGATGCCCGACGAGTAGCCGGCGAACCAGACATCCTTCGACCCGTTCGACGTGCCCGTCTTGCCGGCCGCGTCGTCGCGGCGCAGCGCGAGCGCGCCGCGCGCGGTGCCGGACTTCACGACGTCGCGCAGCATGCTGTCCATCACGAACGCGTTGCGCGCCGACACGACGCGCTCGCCCGCCGGCGCCGTCGCCTCGTACATCGCGCCGCCATGACGCTGTTTCACCGACAGGATCAGGCGCGGCTCCATCCGCGTGCCCCCGTTCGCGAACACGCTATACGCGCTCGCCAGTTCGAGCGGCGTCACGGCGCCTGCGCCGAGCGCGAGCGGCAGCGACGCCGGATTGCGCTGCGCGTCGAAGCCGAAGTGCACCGCATGCTGCTGCACGTAGCGCGCGTCGGTGGCCTGCATCAGGCTGACCGCCACCAGGTTCTTCGAGCGCATCAGCCCGCGCCGCACCGGGATGAAGCCCTCGTAGTTGTTGGCGAAATTGCGCGGGCGCCACGGCCGTGCGCCGGTTTCCTCATGCGTGAGCGTGCGCTGCGTGTCGTCGACGAGCACGCCCGGGAAGTAGCCCTTTTCCAGCGCAGCCGAATAGACGAACGGCTTGAAGCTCGAGCCCGGCTGGCGATACGCCTGCAGCGCATGGTCGAACACGTTGCGGTTGAAATCCGCGCCGCCGACGAGCGCGAGCATGTCGCCGGTTGCCGCGTCGAGCGACACCAGTGCGCCTTCGAGCCCGTTGCGCGCATCGCGCTTCGCGCGCGTCTGGCGGCTCAGCGTACGTGCGAGCGACGATTCGGCCGCGCGCTGGTCGCGCATCGAGATCGTCGTCGTCACGTCGAGGCCGAGCGTATAGGCATCGTCATGAAAACGCTCGACCATCATCCGGCGCGCGCGCTCGGCGACGTACGGCGCCGCGATGATCCCCGGCGGCGGCGTGGTGGCCAGCGCGATGGGTGCGTCGACGGCCGCGTGATACGTCGCGTCGTCGAGCTGGCCGAGCGCGTGCATCCGGCCGAGCACGTAGTTGCGCCGCGCGGTCGCGCGTGCCGGATTGACGACCGGGTTGAACGCGGACGGCGCCTTCGGCAGCCCCGCGAGCACGGCGGCCTCGCCCGCGCTCAGCGCGTCGAGCGGCTTGCCGAAATAGACGTTCGCGGCCGCCGCGAAACCGTACGTGCGCTCGCCCAGATAGATCTCGTTCATGTACAGCTCGAGCAGCTTGTCCTTGCTGTATTCGCGTTCGAGCTTGGCGGCCATCAGGATCTCGGCGAGCTTGCGGCTCAGCACCTTGTCGCGCGTCAGGTAGAAGTTGCGCGCGACCTGCATCGTGATCGTGCTGCCGCCCTGCCCCGGCTGCCCCGTCACGACGTTCGCGAACGTCGCGCGCGCGAGGCCGCCGAAATCGACCGCGCCGTGCTGGTAGAACTTCGCGTCCTCGGCCGCGAGCAGCGCCTGCCGCATCAGCGGCGGGATGCGTTCGAGCGGCACGAACTCGCGTCGCTCGACGCCGTATTCGGCCAGCAGATCGCCGTCGCGCGAGAAGATCCGCAACGGCAGCGCGGGACGATAGACAGCGAGGTGCTCGACGGACGGCAACTGCGTCCAGATGCGCTGGATCGTCCATGCGCCGATGCCCGCGCAGGCGACCGTCAGGCCGAGCAGCGCGCCCGCGAGCGTGCGCCACACGCGGCGGCGGCGTGGCGGCGACGCGGGTGGTGGTGGCGGGGCTGCGGTGTGGTCGGTCATGTCGGGCTCCTTCTTCGATGCTGCGACGGCCGGTGCGCAAGCGGCACCGACGGGTCACGAAAGGCGCGCATTGTCGAAGGGATGACGGGAAACCGGAACATTCTTTAGCCAAAGTTTGGCTGGCTAAATTTTATTTAGGAAAGTGCGTGAGGGCCGTTCATGTCGTATCTGCGACCGCGTGACGCATGCGTCGGGCGAACCGCGCTGCGCGCGATCCGGTTCGGCGGTAGCATCGTGTGATGTTCGATCGATATCTCGGCCTGTGGGGCCTCGTTCCCGATGGCGGCCCGCTCCTGACCGCGAGCGGCGGCCTGCTGCCCGTCGTCTGGCAATCGCGGCCGGCGATGTTGAAGGTCGCTACCTGCGACGAGGAGCGTCGCGGCAATGCGCTGATGACGTGGTGGAATGGGCAAGGCGCCGCGCAGGTGTGGCTGCACGACGGCGATGCGATTCTGCTCGAACGGGCGCAGCCGGAACCGACGCTGGCCGGTTTTTCGGCATCGGGGCATGACGACGACGCGATGCGCATCGCGTGCGACGTCGTTGCGCGGCTGCATGCGCATCGTGCTTCGGAGCCGCCTTCGGTCGTGGCGCTGCATGCGTGGTTTCAGGCGCTGCTGTCTGACGCTTCAGCCAGTGTCGTGCTTCATCGCTCCGCTACGGTCGCGCGCCAGCTGCTCGCTGGGCCGCCCGTCGATGAAGTTGTCCTGCACGGCGACATCCATCACGGCAACATTCTCCATTTCGGCGATCGCGGCTGGCGTGCGATCGATCCGAAGGGGCTGCGCGGCGATCGCGCGTTCGACTACGCGAACCTGTTCTGCAATCCTTCGCACGACGTTGCGGTCGATCCGGTGCGGTTCGCGCAGCGCGTCACGCTCGTGGCCAGCACCGCGCAGCTCGACAGGCGCCGGCTGCTGCAGTGGATACTCGCGTGGTCGGGCTTGTCGGCGGTATGGCTGATCGAGGACGAGCTGCTGCCCGATACGCGATTGCAGGTCGCAACGCTCGCGGCGGCTGCACTCGGCTTGTAGGAATACGCATCATCCGCCCGAAATGGCCACCGGAAGCCGCTCATGGAGCGCAATATCGGGCGGATAGCGGCCACGCCCTACGCGTTGGTCTCTCGCGTCACCGGGTCCTGACCGCCTCTCGGCCGAAGGATTTTCTCAACCAGCCGTGCCGATGTCTCGCGGCTCAACAGTCTCTGCAAATTGGCAAGCAGCCGGTTCCGGGTTCCGACAATCCGATGGCTCCGATTGCGATCCAGCGCCCACAACGCATCCTCCACCACACTCGCGACAGGCATCGGCGTGCCGACGGCCGCCTCCTGCGCGCCAACGACATCGAAAAACGCGGTTTGCGTCGCCCCGGGACATAACGCGACGACCCGGATGCCGCGATGCCGGTTCTCGGCCCAAACGGCTTCTGAAAATGACAACAGAAAGGCCTTGGTTGCGCCGTAGACGGCCATATAAGGATCGGGCTGGAATGCGGCTGTCGACGCGACGTTGATGACCGCGCCAGCGGAACGCGCCTGCATCCCCGGCAGCAGAAGATGAGTCAGCTCGATTGCAGCCATGCAGTTCACAAGAACCTCGTCGCGCTGGCGCGTCCACGGAATCGTTTCGAAGCGCCCGTAAGCCGCAAAGCCCGCATTATTGACGAGTACGTCGACGACTTTGCCGGTCACCTTCAAGTGGCAATCGATCGTGTGTACGGCATCGGCTGTGCTCAGGTCGACGGTCAGGAAATCGGCGTCGCACGCATAGTCGCGTCGCAGCTCCGCGGCCAGATCGTGCAGCTTGTCGCGAGAGCGCGCGACCAGCAGAAGTCTCGCACCACGTTTGGCCAATGCATAGGCAAACGCGCGCCCGATACCCGACGATGCGCCCGTGACGAGTGCTGTTTTTCCGTGAAAATCGAAACGATCTCTCATAGCCCGCGAGTGGAGTGGAAGGTGACCCGGACTGTAAACCGTTGACTATAGGCAACGGTCAAGCCTTAATGACGGTCCACAACATTGAATGGAGGCAGCATGCGCATCGGCGAACTGTGCAAGCGGGCGGGCGTTTCGCACGATACCGTGCGCTACTACGAGCGAATGGGGCTGCTGGACAAAGCAACCCGACCTCACGCGACAAACACATACAAGCACTACTCCGAGCGCTCGTTACAGCGGATACGGCTGATTATCCATGCGAAGGCATTGGGCTTCACGCTCACGGAAATTGGCGACGTCATTCATGTATGGGACAGTCCGACATTCGGTGTTGCGCAAAAGGTCGCGTGCCTGCAAGCAAAGCTCACGGAAATCGACGAAAAGAGCCGCGCGCTGGTCATGCTGCGCGCAGGGCTGCTGAATGCGCTGGCCAAAGTGGGCAGCGATTGTGTCGAAGGACATATCGCGTAGTGAGGCGTTGTCGGCGAAAGCGACAAGCCGACTCGAGCAGGCGTGTCAACGGCCGCTTCGGTTTCAGGCGAGCGTCCGCTTCGGGTCCGGGCACATGACATCCACGGAAATCCACGACGCAAAAAAGCCCGCCGGCATTCCCCGGCGGGCTTCCACATCCAACTGCTTCCTCGACGCTCAACGCGCCGGGTTCAGCAACAGGTTCATGTGACGGTTCACGTCTTTGTACAGCAGGTAACGGAAGCGGCCAGGGCCACCCGAATAGCATGCCTGCGGGCAGAACGCGCGCAGCCACATGAAGTCGCCCGCTTCCACCTCGACCCAATCCTGGTTCAAGCGATACACGGCCTTCCCTTCGAGCACGTACAACCCGTGCTCCATCACGTGCGTTTCGGCGAACGGAATCACGCCGCCCGGCTCGAACGTCACGATGTTCACGTGCATGTCGTGGCGCATGTCGCTCATGTCGACGAAGCGCGTCGTCACCCATGCACCGTTGGTGCCCGGCATCGGGATCGGCTCGACGTCCTGCTCGTTGGTCACGAAGGCTTCCGGCAGCGGAATGCCGTCGACGGCCTGGTAGTGCTTGCGCACCCAGTGGAAACGCACCGCGGCATCGCTGACGTTGTGCAGCGTCCAGTCCGCACCCGGCGGAATGAACGCGTAGCCGCCCGGCTTCAGCACGTGCTTCGTGCCTTGCAGCGTCAGCTCGGCTTCGCCTTCGACGACGAACAGCACCGCTTCGGCGTTCTTGTCCTGCTCGGGCTTGTCGCTGCCGCCGCCCGGGTTCACTTCGACGATGTACTGCGAGAAGGTTTCCGCGAAACCCGACAGCGGGCGGGCGATCACCCACAGGCGCGTGTTCGTCCAGAACGGCAGCCAGCTCGTGACGATGTCGCGCATCACACCCTTCGGGATCACCGCGTACGCCTCGGTGAACATCGCGCGATCGGTCAGCAGATCGGTCTGCGGCGGGTGGCCGCCATGCGGCGCGTAATACGTTGTCTTAGACATAGTGCATCCAGGCAATGGGTTGGTCCGGCCCCGGGTGCCAACGGCATCGGGCGGCACGTATGCGCGTGGGGCACGCATGCGGCGGCGGGACATCGTTGCCGGGGTGGCTTGAAGGCGCATGCGCCCTCGTTCGGTCGGCCAGGCTTCGCGACGGGTTCGTCCGGTTCTTCGGACGCAGCGGCCCATGCTGGTGGGGCCGGCGGCCGGGCCGTGGCGCCCGCGATCATGCGGCGAGGCGCGGCCAGCGGCACGGTGCGATGCCGTACGCGAGCATCGCCGACGATAGCGAAGTCGTTCTCAATCGACCAATTAAATGTTGCGATGGATTCCATTCGATTTCCCACTACCAGCGGGCAGCCGCGATACGCGGTAAGGAAGCGTGCCGCGACGCTCCGGCTATCAGGGAAATCCTGACGGGCGGGCAACGCGCACGCTCGCCGGGACGCAACGGGCGCCGGCGAACAACAGCCGCTATTCCCGGTGCGCACGCGGTTCGCGATACAGCCGGTCACGCAGACCGGATCGCGCCGACGCGCGCACGGCAGCAAGCCGCACCGCGCCAGTCATGAGCCGTCGTCAGGCCGGAGAACGGGCCAACGGGAATCGAACGGCACGCGAATGCTCTCGGCACGCGTCGGACGCATTCAGCCGCGAGTGGCGATGTAGTCGGGAAACGGGGAAATACGACGAGGACAACGAGGAGGGAAACTGGCCGGCCCGTCGATCGGGCGTCTGGCCGCGGCTGAGGAAGCCGGAAAGGGTTCGCCGGTCTGGCCGGCGATGACGGCCCGGCAAGCCGCCGGGCCGAATCTCGCGTCGGGTGCCGACGCCGTCGGCGCGCCGGTGCGCCATTCGCGCACCAAGCCGCGCCAGCGGCGATCAGTCCCAGTCGCGGTGGTGGTGATGCTTGCGGTGGCGATAGCCACGATCGCCGCGACCGCCGTAATCGCGCTCGTACGAGCTGCGCGACATGTTGCCGCCGAGCGCCGCGCCGGCGCCGCCGCCGACAGCCGCACCCAGCAGGCCGCCCGTGCGGCCGCCCATCGCGTTGCCTGCCGCGGTACCTGCGCCGCCGCCGAGGGCGCCGCCGATGATCGCGCCGGTGCGCTCGTGACGGTTCGACGTCACCGCGCCACCCGCGCCGCCGCCGATGGCGCCGCCGATCACCGAGCCCGTGCTGCCGCCGAGCGCACCGCCGACCGCTGCGCCGGCTACCCCGCCGAGCGCGCCGCCAAGCGCGTTGTTCATGTCACCTGCCATGGCCGGCAGTGCAGTCGCGCCGGTCAACGCGGCGACGACGAGAGCGGGGGCGATTTTCTTCCACATTCCCGTATTCTTCCTTGTTCGCAATCTGGTTATTGAAGGTCCGCTCGGTACGACGATCTGAATCGATCGACGTCGTGTCAGGCATTGTGCCGAGCCGCGGACCAATTCATTTCAATGAGCTTGCGGCGAAGAATAGCACCGGTCCCACATCCTTGCCGTGGACATTCTGGTAACAAGTTGTTTACGAATGAGCGACTTCGCACGGCCTTACCGGAATGCCCGCAAACCCCCGCCAGCATTGGCTCGGCCGACAGTCCGGCCCTGCGGAACGACAGGCCGGCCGTGGGCTGCATCGCACGTTTGCGACACACGTGGCAACACATCGGGAACGAATCGTGGGCGCGGCCCGAAACGGCGGCCGGGAGGAAATGAAGGGGGTCAGTACACGCCCGGCAGCAGACGCCAGGTCCGCGCGCAATACGCGTCGTATTCGGCGCCGAATTGCGCGCGCAGCAGCGCCTCTTCGGAGCGGATGCGCGCGACGAGCGGCACCATCGTCAGTACGACCAGCAGCAAGCCGACACCCGAGCGGAAAGTGAACGCCCAGCCGACCGAATTGACGACCAGGCCGAGATAGCTCGGATTGCGGATGCGGCTGTAGATACCGTCGGTCACGAGCGTATGGCCCGGCTGGATCGCGACGAGCCCGCTGAAGCGCTTGCCGAGCACGAATACGGGCCAGATGCGCAGCACGCCGCCTACGATGTACAGCACGACGCCGATCCAGCGCACCGCATCGCCGCCGAAGGTCCAGAAGTCGAGCCGGTCGGTCAGCGCGGGCAGGTATGCGAGCAGGAACCCGCTTACCCCGAACGCCGCGAGCACCCAGCGGTTGTCGCGGTTCTCGCGCTCGCCGCTGCTCAGGTTGCCTTCGGTGAACAGCGCGGCGACGGCCATCGCGAGCGTCGCCACAACAACGACGGTCAGTTGGGGATGCGAGAAGAAGGCCTCGAACCCGCCGCTGCCGAGCACCGCGAGCCCGAGATAGACGAGCGTGGCGATGCACGACGCGACTGCGGCCCTGGAGGTGACTTTCATGGCTGCCTCACCGGAATGCGGAATGCGCTTTCCTGTGAAGTATAGGAACCGCGCGCACGCCGCGCATCGCACCGGTATCACGCGTTACGCGAATCCGCGTGAGCCATCCAGTGCAACGCGTTGGCGCTGACCGAGGCGGCCGGCGCCAACGCCCGGTGCCCGATCAGCGGATGCGGAAGTTGCCGCCGATCCCGACGCTGACGGGCGGCGCGTAATACGCCGGCGCATAGCCGTAGTAGGCCGGCGCGGGCGCGTAGCCGTATGGCGGCGCAACGTAGCAGCCGGACAGGCCGCCGATCAGGGCAAGCGTGATGAGAAGTCTGGTCATGGCTCGATTCCCGGCGCGAAAGACGAATGGCACCTCGCGAAAGCCGCTCCGCCGCGCGATGCGGCGGCCGGCACGAAGGGGCGATCCGCCCCTTCCTGTCGCTCGGTGAAGCAATGCGCGGAGTCTAGCGCCGGGTGGGCCGGGCCGAGTTTCGCCGGCGGTTACACGTGTTACCTCGCATGACCGCTGAAACAGGCGTTGGCGCGGCGGCTGGCCGATGCGTCATGCCGTGCCGTCGCCGCGTGCAATCGACGTGTGCAATCGACGCGTTACACGAAACGCGCGCGAATGCGCTGCGCGAGCGCTTCGAGCGTCGCCGCGTCGGCGATCTCGCGTGCATGCATCCGCAGCTCGGCGCCTTCCCAGCGCGGGATCACGTGGAAGTGCACATGCGGCACCGTCTGGCCGGCGGCCGCGCCGTTGAACTGGCCGATGAACACGCCGTCCGGCTCGAGCGCCGCGCGCACCGCCGCCGCCACGCGCTGCGTCATGCGGATGCCGGCCGCCGCCGCGTCGCCGGACAACTCGAAGATCTGCGCGGCCGGCTCCTTCGGGATCACGAGCACGTGGCCGTCGGCCTGCGGCATCAGATCCATGATCGCGAGGGTCGCGTCGTCTTCCGCGACTTTCACGCACGACAGTTCGCCGCGCAGGATTTTGGCGAACGGGTTGTTGTTGTCGTAGGACATGGCGTTTTCCGATAACGGTTGGACTGGGAGAGGGGGAAAGCGATGCCGGACGATTATCGGCCGATGGCGGGGCCGTTTTCAACTCGTTCACCGAGCGGTGGCGGCCGGATCGTCGGGCAGGACACGGGACGCGTCACGCACGGGCCACCGCCCGGTCGCCATCGCGCGTCAGGCCACCGCGATTGCAACGCATCGCCCGAACCTGAGACACTGCCGCATCGCTGCCTGCCGGCACGCCACCGAGGACGCTCGCGCATGACGATCCCCTTCAAGAAGCTGATCCTGCGCGGCGTCGCGCTCGCCGTCGTCGTCGCGGTCGGCTACACGGGCTACATGCTGTCCCGGCTCGCGCCGATCGCGACCGGCTATGCGGCGAAGGCGCTGTGTTCCGGCGTGTACGTGTCGGGCCGCCCGGCCGCATCCGTGATCGACGTCGACATCATGGCGGGCGTGCACCCCCTGCTGAAACTGGTGCACCCGTCGATCGATCCCGACCATCATCGCGCGACGGCGACCTTCGCCGGCTTCGCCGAACGCGAGGCCGACTTCCGGCCCGGGCTCGGCTGCACGCTCGCGCTCGGGCCGTCGCCCGGCGCGTTGCCGGCCGCGCTGCCGCCTCTCCCCGATCCGCCGTCCACACAACCGGCACCGGTCACGCCGCCAGCCGGCATCGACGCACAGAAGCTGCAGACCGCACTCGACCGTGCGTTCGACGAACCCGATCCGGCGCGGCCGCGGCGCACGCGCGCGGTCGTCGTGATGTGGCGCGGCCAGGTGATCGCCGAACGCTATGCGCCCGGCTTCACCGCCGACACGCCGCTGCCCGGCTGGTCGATGACGAAGACCGTCACGGCCGCACTGGTCGGCACGCTGGTCGCGCAGCACAAGCTGTCGCCCGATGCGTCGGCGCTGCTGCCCGAATGGCGCGGCAGCGGCGATCCACGCGCGGCCATCACGCTCGACGCGCTACTGCGGATGACGAGCGGCCTGCAATTCAACGAGGACTACGACGACCCGCTGTCCGACGTCGCATTGATGCTGTACGCGCAGCCCGATACCGCGCGGTTCGCCTCCGAAAAGCCGCTCGCCGCGACACCCGGCACACGGTGGTCCTACTCGAGCGGCACGAGCGCGATCCTCGCGCGCGTGATGCGCGAGGCACTGGGCAGCAGCGACGGCGACTACCTCGCGTTACCGCGCCGCGCGCTGTTCGCGCCGCTCGGGATGCGCAGTGCCGTGTTCGAGCCCGATGCGTCCGGCACGCTCGTCAGCCCGTCGTACATGTATGCGAGTGCGCGCGACTGGGCGCGCTTCGGGCAGTTGCTGCTGCAGGATGGCGTGTGGGACGGGCAGCGGCTGCTGCCGGAAGGCTGGGTGCGCTACCTGACGCGCACGACGCCGCAGTCGGAGCGCCAGGAGTATGGCGCGCAGCTGTGGGTCAAGGTGCCGGAGCCGTTCAACGATCGCGATCCGCATGCGGTCGCGATGCCGGCCGACGCGTTTCATGCGGTCGGCCATGAAGGCCAGTTCGTGAGCGTGGTGCCGAGTCGGCAACTGGTGGTCGTGCGGCTCGGGCTGTCGCGGCCGGAATCCGCGTGGAATCACGAGGCGTTTCTCGCGCGCGTGCTCGACGCGGTGCCGGCGCCCGGCGCGTGACAACAGGCCCTCAGGCCCGTTGTGCATACTGCTCATGACGCGAACGCGGCGGCGCTTGCCACGCCGCCGCGCCGCGCACTACCTGCGACGCGTCACGGGTTCGCGCTGCCTGCGTACTTCTGGAACCCTTCGCGCGTCGCGAGGCGTTCGACATAGCGCGACACCGCCGGGAAATCCGGATGCTCGAACGGCGTGCCGAACCAGCGGTTCACCGACAGGCCGATCGGAATATCCGCGAGGGTAAAACCGTTGCCGGCCACGTATGCGCCGGTCGCCTCGAGCTGCGTGTTCAGCACCTGCATGTGCTTCGTCCAGCCCGCGATCGACTGCGCGATGCCGGCCGGATCCTGGTGATCGGGCGATTTGCGCACGAGGCCGAGGAACGCGCCGACCCACGAGCGGTTCAGGTCCGCACCCTGCCAGTCGATCCACTGATCGACCCGCGCGCGCGCCTGCGGCTCGGCCGGATACAGTGCATCGCCGCCATAGCGGTTCGCGAGGTAGCGGATGATCGTGTTCGATTCCCAGAGCACGAAATCGTCGTCCTTGATGACGGGCACGAGACCGTTCGGATTCAGCGCAAGATAGGCCGGATCGTTGGTCGTGCGGAAGCCCGCGCCCCAGTCTTCCTGTTCGAACGGCAGGTTCAGCTCGGTGCACAGCCACAGCACCTTGCGGACGTTGATGGACGGGATCTTGCCGAGGATGTGCAGCATGCAGTCTCCTTGTGAGGTCGGATGCGGGGCATTCGGGACGCACGACACGTGCCGAACGCGTTCACGCCGAGTTTATACGCGACCTCGGGGCAAGCGACAGGCCATGCACGGAAAATCCGCATGCGGACGATTCGTCAGGTCACGCAGCGCGTGCTCGGCCGTCGGGAACCGGAACATGAATCCGTCCTGATGCAGGCGTGCCGGCATCACGCGCTGCCCGTCCAGCAGCAGCTCGGCCATCTCGCCCATCGCGATGCGCAGCGGCGCGGCCGGCACGTGCAGCCAGGCCGGGCGGCGCAGCACCTTCGACACGACCTGCACGAACTCGCGCTGGGTCAGCGGCGCGGGCGCAACCGCGTTGTAGACGCCGTGCATGCCCGGGTTCGCCATCGCACGCGCGATGATCCGCAGCACGTCGTCCCGATGGATCCAGCTCATCACCTGCGTGCCGTCGCCGAATCGCCCGCCCATCCCGACGTAGTGCGGCAACAGCATCGGGCGCAGCGCGCCGCCGGGGCCGAACACGACGCCCAGCCGCAGCACCACCGAACGAACGCCGTGACGCTCGAGCGGTCGTGCAGACTGCTCCCACTGCCGGCACAGCTCGGACATGAAGCCGGCGCCGGCGCTGCTGCTCTCGTCGAGCCGCTCGTCGGCGGGACGCACGCCGTAATAACCGATCGCTGACGCCTGGATCCACGTGCGCGGCTTGACCTCGGCGGTCTCGACCCAGCGCATCAGCGATTCCGTGACGCCGACGCGGCTCGCGAGCAGCACCGCCCGCCGACGCTTGCTCCAGCGTGCACCGAGCACCGGCGCGCCCGCTAGATTGATGACCGTGTCGAAACGTTCGTGCGGCTGCAGCTGACCGACGGACGTCACGCTGCGCACGCGGCCGTGAAACGTGTAGGCTGCGCGCAGCGGATCGCGCGCCAGCAACGTAACCGTATGCCCCGCATCGAGCAGATGGTTCACGAGGGTTTCGCCGATGAAGCCGGTCCCGCCCGTGACGAGCACGTTCCCCGGCGGCTGCCCCGCGAACGGATTGGCAACCGGCGCGCGTCGCGCGATCCGGCAGGCCGCGATCCCGTCGCGGATTCCCGATACCGTCACGCCGACGGCAAAGAGGCTCAGCACCCAGCCGCGCCAGCCGAGATCGAGCGCCTGCAGCGCGGTCGGCTCGTGCGCCCACGCGGCCAGTTGCATCGCGATCATCCCGAACAGCGCGCCGCCGTTGACGGCCAGCAGCGTGTGCAGCACGCGCTCGGTCGCCGGCAGCTTGCGGCTCTGGTCCTCGACGACGAAATCCCACAACGTCAGCACCACCTCGACCACCACCACCGCCGCGATGGCCGCGACCCACGCACCGTGGAAGGCGACGTTCGCAATCGATGCGAACACGAGACCGTAAAGCACGGAGCGCACCGCGTGAATTCCCAGCTCGAGCTGCGCACGCGGGCTGTGCGGGAGATCCTGCGTGAGTTCGTGGTGATAAAGCGTATCGAATGCGCCCATCGCGCCCTGCACGATCAGCAGGTTGAGCGCCCAGTCGTAAGCAGGCAAGGTGTTCATACCGCGTCCCTCCTCCAAAGCCAGACAAGCGGCGGCACCATCGCGACGAGTGCCGCCGCGTCGATCGCCACGTGGCCCGATACATGGGCCTGCAATGAAAACAGCATGTCCTGCGGCGCCCAGATCAGCAGGCCGGCCAGCAGCCATCCCCACACTTCCCGTTTCCGCAAGCGGTTGCCGAGGTGCACGAGCGCCAGCATCCAGACCGATGCGCATTGCACCGTCGCGCCCATCAGCGACATCCACCAGACCTGCTGTGCACGCGCCGCGTCGGGCGCCGCTCCCGCCCAGAAATGCAGCTCGATGACGCGGTGATACGCATCGAGCCACGGCGCGCCGGCAACCCACGGAACGGCCATGCCGACGAGCACGTGCGCGGTCGCCGCGACGTACATCCAGGTCACGACGAGGCGGCGTGCAGCGCCACCCGCGGGACGATCTGGCGTGGGCTCAGCCGCACGTTCGCTACCGCTACCGCACGCCGCCGCATCGCAAGGCGCTTCGGTGCGATAGCCGAGCCAGCGCGATACCGCATGCCGGTTGCGCGCGAAGCGGCGATACAGCAGCGCCAGCACACCGCGCACGGCCGGCACGCGAAGCAGCCGGACGAGCGTGCGGCGCCCGGTCAGCGCCTGGGCGGCCAGGATGCTGTCCACGCCGGTCAACATGCGTCCGTCGGGCAGGCGCGCGTGCAGCTCGCGATTCAGCGCGGGCAGGTCGACGCCCAGCGGCGCGGGATCGAAACCCGGCTTGGCGATATCGACAAAAGCCAGCCGGTGTCGCGCGTCGCGGGCCCCGAGACGCTTGATCTCCGCGACGCATAACGGACATCGTCCGTCGAAGTACAGTACCAGTTCACTTGATCTCATGATTCGCATTCCTTCTTATTACCTGTCGCATGCTTCATGAATCGATCGACTGCTTTCCTCCATGCCGTACCGCCACTTCAGCGCAGCGGCGGCGGCACGCTTACATCGGCTTGAGCACCATCAGGAAGTAGACGGTCAGCATCGCGAAGAACGCCGGATAGCCGAGCAGTTCCCAGCGCTTCGCATAACGCCAGTACCGTTCCGGCAGTGCGGCGTTGCCGTTCGCGTGCGCGAGCTTCGCCATCGATGCCAGTTCAAGCTGCAGCCACACGACCGGCAACCAGCACACGCCGGCGATCGCATACAGCACGATCGACGCGACGAGCCACGGCGTATCCCACGGCCAGCCGGCCGTGTGCGCGAGCCAGAGCCCCGATGCCGGCTGGAAGATCACGGCCGGCGTCGTGAACCACCAGTCCGCGCGCACCACGAGGCGCGACACGGCCGCAATAGCAGGCACCGAGCGCGTGCGGTTCGCGAAGAACAGGTAGAACGCGGTGCCGAACCCGGTGCCGACCAGCAGCACCGAGGACAGGATGTGAAGCGCCTTGATGACGAGATAGGTATTCATGCTTGTTCTTCTTCTGAAAAAAGGATCAACAGGATGGCGAGGATCGGCACGTTCTTGAGCACGGGGCCGAACGGTTCGGCGAGCAGGCCCGGCATCGTGACCGCAATGACCGCCGAATACGCGACGATCAGCGCGGCTTGCGCGCCCCACAGGCGGCGCGACGGCGCGACGACGGTCGCGATGCCGAACGAGAAGTCCAGCGCGCTGGCCGCATAGAGCGCGATCAGCGCGGGCAGCCCCGTCAGGTGCGCAGGCGCGAGCAGCGCGAGGCTCGCGTGCAGCGGATGGATGAACGCGCTGGCGATGGCCGTCCAGATCCACACGATCGCCAGCGCGCCGCGCAACAGCGGGCGACGCCACATCGCGAGCGCATCGCGACGCAGCGCGGCGGCTTCCGCGCCGATGAAGCCGTCGATCCCGCGTGGCGGCCGGCCGAGCATCGCCGTGGCGGCGGCCGGATCGCCGGTGTTCCCGCCACGCAGCATCGTCCACGTGTCGCGTGTGAAGATCGCGCCCGGCAGCGTGCCGAGCAGCGCGGCCGCCATACCGGCCAGCGGGCCCGGCAATCCGATGCGAGCGGCCGGCGGAAACCCCAGCGCCGCGCGGTAGCGGGCCAGCATCTCGCGGTATTCGACTTCGTCGGCGCCGACCACATCGATCACCGCGCGGCCCACCGCCGGCGCATCGACGCACCGCGCGACGACTTCGGCGAGATCGTCGACGTGCACGGGGCGCAGCCGCTGATGGCCACCGGCCGGCAGGACCTGCACCGGCAGGCTCGCGAGCATCCGGAAAAACCGCGCCGACGCGCCGTCCGTGCCATAGACGAGCGCGGGGCGCACGATCCGGAAGTCGATCGGCAGCGTCTTCAGGAAGCGGTCGGCAGCGCACTTGCTGGCGAAGTAGCGCGTATTGCCGCGCTCGACGCCGAGCGCCGAGATCTGGATCACGCGCCGCACGCCGGCGCGGCAGCACGCGGTGAAGAGCGCGCACGGCGCGGCGCGATGCACGGCGTCGAGCGTCGCGCCGCGCTGATCGGCAAGGATGCCGACCGCATTGATCACCACGTCGACGCCTTCCAGCCGCGCGAGCCACGCGTCCGGATCGATGTCCTGCGCGAAGTCGATCTCGACGTCGCACAGGCCTGTCGCATGACGCACGCCGCGCAGCACGCGATGGCCGCCGGCTTCGAGCTGTGCGCACAGTGCCCGCCCGATGAAGCCGTTCGCACCGCACACGAGAACGGTCATGCTGTGCGCCCGGGTGCGGCCATGCGGGCGGGTCGACGGCAAGACGGTGTCCATTTTCATCCTCTATTTACAGTTATTTCTGTACAGACAGAAATAACAACCCCGAAAAAAGCGGGCTGGCTGCCCGCATTTCACATACCGCTTACTTCGACGGCTTGCGCCTTACCGTCTGGCTGATCTTCGCGCCGATGCCGAGCGCCTTCATCAGCGTATCGGGCTTGAGCCGCAGCATCTCGTCCGACCAGGTCGTGAGCGTCTCGACGAACTGCAGCGTGTCGCGGATGCGCTGCTCGGTCTCGCGGCTCTCGTTCGCGATCTCGGGATTCGTCAGGCAATCGCGCAGCACCGTGAGCGTCGGCTCGATCTCGCGCTGCCGCCGCCCTTCGACGATCAGTTTGAACAGTTCCCAGATGTCGGTCGACGTCTCGAAGTGGTCGCGGCGGTCGCCCAGCACGTGCACGACTTTCGCCAGCCGCCACGCCTGAAGCTCCTTCAGGCTCGTGCTGACGTTGGAGCGCGCCACGTTGAGCGTCTCGGCGATCTCGTCGGCCGCGATCGGCCGGCCGGCCAGATAGAGCAGCGCGTGGATCTGCGAGACGGTGCGGTTGACGCCCCACCGCGAGCCCATTTCGCCCCAGTGGAGAATGAATCGTTCGGCTATCGGTGTGAGTTCCATGACGTGAAATTTAGGCATTTCAGTTATTTCTGTCAAGAGAGAAATAACTGGACGATCCGCCGGGTTCCGGCCGCGGCCGCCCGCGATCGGCCGCTTCCTTTACAATGCGCGGGATTTTCCCGAATTCAGGCCGTCCCAGCCTTTCTGACTAGAGGTTTCCATGATCATCAAACCGCGCGTGCGTGGCTTCATCTGCGTGACGACTCATCCGGTCGGCTGCGAAGCCAACGTCAAGGAACAGATCGACTACGTGACTTCGCACGGCCCGATCGCCAACGGCCCGAAAAAGGTGCTCGTGATCGGCGCGTCGACCGGCTACGGCCTCGCTGCCCGGATCTCGGCCGCCTTCGGCTCCGGCGCGGACACGCTCGGCGTGTTCTTCGAGCGCGCCGGCAGCGAGACGAAGCCCGGCACGGCCGGCTGGTACAACAGCGCCGCGTTCGAGAAATTCGCCGCCGAAAAGGGGCGCTATGCGCGCAGCATCAACGGCGACGCATTCTCCGACAAGGTGAAGCAGGTCACGATCGACACGATCAAGCAGGATCTCGGCAAGGTCGATCTCGTCGTCTACAGCCTCGCGGCGCCGCGCCGCACGCATCCGAAGACGGGCGAAACCATCAGCTCGACGCTCAAGCCGATCGGCAAGACGGTCACGTTCCGCGGCCTCGACACCGACAAGGAAGTGATCCGCGACGTCACGCTGGAACCGGCGACGCAGGAAGAGATCGACGGCACCGTCGCCGTGATGGGCGGCGAGGACTGGCAGATGTGGATCGACGCGCTCGATGAAGCCGGCGTGCTGGCCGACGGCGCGAAGACCACCGCGTTCACGTATCTCGGCGAGCAGATCACGCACGACATCTACTGGAACGGCTCGATCGGCGAAGCGAAGAAGGATCTCGACAAGAAGGTGCTGTCGATCCGCGACAAGCTCGCCGCGCACGGCGGCGACGCGCGCGTGTCGGTGCTGAAGGCCGTCGTCACGCAGGCCAGCTCGGCGATCCCGATGATGCCGCTGTACCTGTCGCTGCTGTTCAAGACGATGAAGGAAAACGGCACGCACGAAGGCTGCATCGAGCAGGTGTACGGCCTGTTCAAGGACAGCCTGTACGGCGCGACGCCGCACGTCGACGCGGAAGGCCGCCTGCGCGCGGACTACAAGGAGCTCGATCCGCAAGTTCAGGCGAAGGTCGTCGCGCAGTGGAACCACGTGACGAACGAGAACCTGTACGAGCTGACCGACTTCACCGGCTACAAGACCGAGTTCCTGCGGTTGTTCGGCTTCGAGATCGCCGGCGTCGACTACGACGCGGACGTGAACCCGGACGTGAAGATCCCGGGCATCATCGACACCACCGTCTGACGGTACGGCCCGCCGCCCCCCTGCACGCGCGGCAGGGGCAGCGGGCCCGGGATACCGGCGACGTCAACGCGGCGCCGGCTCTTCCAGATAAACGCCCGACGACAGCGTGGCCTTCACCTGCCGTGTGAACTCGTCGGTCGACACTTCCTCCTCTCCCGCCTCGATCGCTTCGTACGCCTGGCGCACGACGTCGGCCGGCGTCGCTTTCGGCACGTCGAGGCCGGCCGTCAGGTCGGTATCGATGAAGCCTGCATGCAGCCCGACGACCTGCGTGTGCTGCTCGCGCAGCGAATGGCGCAGCCCGTTGGTCAGCGCCCACGCAGCCGATTTCGACACGCCGTAGCCCGACAGGATCGGCCGGTTCACCCAGCTCGCGACGGACAGGATGTTCAGGATCGCGCCGCCGCCATGGCCGGCGAGGATGCCCGCGAACGCGCGCGACATCGCCAGCATCCCGAACACGTTGGTTTCGAAGTGATCGCGCAATGCGTCGGATGCGCCATCGTCCGTCAGGCTGCCGAGCCGCGCGATGCCCGCGTTGTTGATCAGCAGCGTGACGTCGCGTGCGGCTTCGGCCGCCGCGGCGACGGCCGCCGCATCGGTCACGTCGAGCTTCACCGGCACGACGCCCGGCAGCGTCACGGTGGCCGGATCGCGCGCCGCCGCATAGACCTTGCGCGCCCCTCTCGCGAGCGCCTGCTTCGCAAACTCGAGCCCGAGCCCGCGGTTTGCGCCCGTGATGAACACCACTGCACCTTCGATCTTCATGTTCGTTCCTTTCGCATGATGAATCGCATGCGCGCCGGCTCGCCGCGCGCGTGAGATCCGGTGGAAACCAGCCTGCCGTTGCTCGTCGAACCGTGGCGCCGCCTGGCGGCAGACGGCGAGCCGCCCGCTGCCCGTGACCCGGCGGCGCCAAAGACCCCGACCGATTGCCATCCAGTGTTCCGGCAGCGGCTTTGTGCTCGCCGCCAAGTCGACTACACTTGATGTCAATGTCGATCACCATCGTCTTTGCGATGCATTGTGTTCCCGCCATCCGGGCACGTCAATGGTGATCGCCATTGTGTTTTCCAATCGACGCGATCGACAAAATCAGGGAGGGATCGATGGGCGTGTCAAGACAGCAGGCTGCCGAGAACCGGAGCGCGATCGTCGCGGCCGCCGAGCGGCTGTTCCGCGCGCGCGGCGTCGACGCGGTGGGGCTCACGGAGCTGATGAAGGAAGCCGGCTTCACGCAGGGCGGCTTCTACAACCACTTCAAGTCGAAAGACGCGCTGGTCGCCGAGGTGATGGAAAAGGCGATGCAGGACCGCGCGGATTCGCCGAATGCCGGCAGTCTCGATGCGCAGGTGGCGTTGTATCTGTCCGCCGCGCATCGCGACAACGTCGAGGCCGGATGCCCGCTGTCCGGTTTCGCGGGCGATGCGCCGCGACTGACCGACGCGGCGCGCGCGTGCTATGCGCGCGGCCTCGCCACGTATCTCGATCGGCTCGAACGGATGGTGGCCAAGGAAGGCGCGACGCCGGCGCAGACGCGTCGCGAGGCGGTCGCGGTCTTCAGCCAGATGGTCGGCGCGCTCGTGCTGTCGCGCGCAATCGCCGGCACCGATCAGGCGCTGGCTGACGAGATCCTCGCAGCCGGGCGGGAGACGCTCACTGCCGGGCGCGACGATTCGGGCACGCCGGCGTGACGCCGCACACGGCACAACGCCATTCCGCCGTTGCTGCGCTATGCGATTGCCCGCGCGGCATTCCACAGCTGCTGCCCGCCGGGCAACGCATATCACGCGTCAAAGCGCGTGTACTACGATTCGAACGGCTCCATCAGCCGATGGAAGAAACTTGAATGACAGACTAAGAATTCTCGGACTATGTATTCTTACAGATTCTCAGCTTGTATTCATGCTTTGCCCTCGTCATCGGGATATCAAATATCCATGGAAACACGAGCACTTCGCCATCGTATTGCTCAAAGGACACTTTCCCCTTCAGCTTGCCCACCGAAGCAACGAGCGGATCGTTTAGCCTGGCCTTCGATACCGCATAGGGAAGCGGATACTGCATCGTGAATTTATCCTGTGGAGGAAAATACATCTCAGATGGCGGCAATGGTGAAAAATTCATACCCTCATCATAATCACTCGATGCATGCTTGATAATTGATCCACTATTGTCGACAGTTTGAAATGCAGAAACCGTTAATCGCGGCCATTGGGCCGACACAAGCCGATAAAGAGCAGAATCCGGGTTGGAAGCTTCTGGAGCGTATTTCTGGATCCTCGCCAGCACTGCCGCGGAAACGGCACCAAACTCCGGCGAATGGCGAGGATCGTACTCTCGGCCATCAGCATCCCTTATATATGCGATAAAATCTCGCGGGACGCAAAACTGCCAAGCCTTCAAAATTCCATCACACCATATCTGCGGTTCATACGTTGCGTCCTCTTCGCCCGAAGCAAAGGTACGATATTCACTAAGATTGATTGCATAATCAAACGAAGACTCCGGCTCCCTCAACGTAAGCAACGCCCTTGAAATTACTCCATATACAGAATTTCTCAACGGATAATCACCATTCAGGTATGTATCCAAAAAGAGATGCCTACTTATGTCATTCGGATTGAACGGTGAAACTGTATTCGACTGCAAGGTATCCGGCATCGCGGTGCGGAGCGCCTTGACCACGAGATCAGAGTCGGACGTAATGTACCCCTTCGCCATCAGCAACAAAATTTGCGACCGACGCGACATGAACGACCTTGAAATTTCCGGGTTTTATTTTCGGATTGGTATACACGACTCGGTGCGTTGCATTTGCATACAGACTACCCTGCGAATGCCTCACCAATAAAACACGCCGACCTTTATTCAGAACATAATCATTAACCTTCGATACCGCGCCTTCTACTCGATCGTCCACATATATGTATTTTGCCTTAAACTGCTCTGCAACTCTGGCCGCGGTCTCCTTTTCCGTATCAGAGATCATCGTCTTGACCAGATCGATCGTTGTCGGGAGGAGGCCATCCACGAAGCCACCAGCAACTCGCGCCAATATTTCCCAAGTTAGATTCGGACGATCGGCCATTTTTTGCCGAAATACGACCATTAGATCGTCTAGAAATCCATTTGATTCGTTTGGAAAGAACGAATAATAAACAGGAATACCCCCAACCTTATTTCCGATGAGCGCAGCCACGGCCTCTGCGCCGCTCTCGATATCCTGCATATTATTAAGAATCCCATTTCCGTAAACCACCTGATATGGCGAATCACACTTATCGTCGACTTGTTGCGCAAACACCGGGATCGAAAATGCAAGCACCAACACCATCATTAATTTTCGCACGATTCCCCCCGGTATAAATCGTAGATATGACCCGACATATTTTTCATCGCGACTGAAAATGCCTGCCAGCGCTCCTTGGTATTCAACATCATCGCCAGCACCAACTTCGATTCGTCAACACCCCTTTGTCCCATTAATCCACGAAGGCACGCAAATGATTTCACCATTCGCTCAGCAGCATTTACCGCCCCCTCACGCGATCCGCCATACACCAAAAAATCGCGTTGCGCGACAGCGTATTGCTTCATCGCTGCGCGTTGTTTCGGATCCGTATATTTTTTATCGATAAAATTCTCGATGTCATCGCGAATTTTATTATTCTTCGACTCAACCCCGGGAACGGAATCAGAATAGTCCGTTGAAACACCACCCATGGCCGGACTTCTCCGAGCCATCGAATTCACCGAATCAAATGACGACTGAATACCTATTGAGTCTGATGTGCCGAGTGAAGGCGTTGCTTCCGCTCCAGTCCATGTGGCCTTCGGGGTCTCGGTTCGAAGAAACGCATAGGTGCCCGCGACAACCATCCCCCCGATGACCACCACGACAATAAGGTCCCTCGTATTCATTTTTTGTGGCTCCCGTATTGTTATCGCTTATTCTTGGCGCACTATAGTCTCTGGCGGCAATCCTGCAAGATAATTATTAGAAAAACGAAAGGAATTCGCCAGAAAAGCCGCCTCGACGGGTGGCGTTTCGCAGGGAAAGGCGTTCTTACATTGGCCGCCGCCCGGCGGGCAATGCTCCAGTCACCAAGACGTGACGCTGAAGCAGCGCCGCTTCCGCGCTATTCGACCGACCGCGCCGCCTGCCACAGCGGCTGTGCACCGCGCGCCGCATTCCACGCGGCAAAACGCGTGCGCCACGCTTCGAACGGCTCCGACAGCGGGTGGCGCGGATCGTCGCTGAGCGAATACGCCATCCCTTCGATCAGCCAGCGCGGCCGGGTCGCGACGGCCAGGTTGCCGAGCACTTCGGCCTGCCGGTGATGAATCAGCTCGTGCGCGAGAAAATAGGTCTGCCAGCCGCGCGGTGCGACGACCACGCCGAAATTCCCGAGCGTCAGCGCCGCGCGTTGGCCGAGGCCGAACGCATCGGCGCACGCCCGCGTCGAGCAGAACACCACGCGCGGCGCCGCCTGGAATGCGCCGACGGCCGCCGCCGCGCGCGCATAGCCGTCGCGATAGAGTTGCTGCGCGTCGCCGAGCTTCGCGGCATCGTCCGTGCAGATATCGGCGCTCGGGCACGACACACCGGAAACCAGCGCGGGCGCGACGACGCGCAACGGCTTGACGAGCGCATACGCGGCAATCGGCAGCGCGACGAGCAGGCCCGTGAGGGCGAAAGCGACATGGGAGCGTTTCATCGGGGCGGTGGTTCCGGGGCGTTCTCGTTCTGCTGAAGTCTTCGTGCGTGACTATATCGGACCGGCGATGTCGGCGGCCTTGCTTGATTCCCTGACGAAGCCCGGCCAATCAGGCAACATGCCGCGTGCTCGCGTCGCCGGCCCCCGTCATCCGGCGGCTCCAGCGCAGCCCCAGCCGCAGAAGCGCGACACTGCACACGAGCAGGAGCACCTCGACCAGCACGGTATCGACGTGCCAGTACCGCGTGAGCAGCACGGCGGCGAGGTCGAACAGGAAATGAAACGCGATCGCATACGCGAGCCAGCGTTTCGTACCCCGGACGAATGCCTGCAGCACGATCAGCGACAGCCCCACATGCGCGGCCATCGCGCTCGCGCGCTCGAGCAGCGCCAAAAACGGCGACGCGAGCGTCATGCCCGCGAACTGCGAGCCGATCAGCGATTGCACGCCTTCGGGCACCACGACGCCCGCGTGCGCGAGCAGATACCCCGTGCCGAGCGCGAGAAACCCGACGCCGACCAGCAGCATCGCTTCCAGTCCGCCGTGCCCGAGCCCGAGCATCACGGCCGTCGGCGCGTCATGTCGCTTCGGCAGCAGATACCGGAAAGCGACCCAGCGCCCGCACTCCTCGAAGAGGCCAGCGGTCAACGCCGCGAACACGAGCATCGGCACGTGCCAGCGCGGCTCGTGCGCGAGCCAGCGGAACAGCGGAATCTGCCACGACATGCGCAATACCGGCTGGAACACGAAGAAGGTCAGCATGCCGTAGAAAAACACGCGAAGCGGCACCTGCGTGCGACGTCGCCACGCGGCGGCCAGCCCAGCAGGCGCGAGCAGCGCGACGAGACCGGCCGCAAGCGTGACGAACACGAGCGCCGGGGCGACGGGATGCACGGTGCGCCCCGCTACGCAAGTTGCTTGTGGAAATACGTCGTCGCGCAGACCGTGCCGTCGGGCATCAGCGCGTAGTTCGGCACGACGCCGACACGCTGCCAGCCGGCCCGCTCGTACAGCCGCTCGGCGTCGCCGCCCGTCACGGTATCGAGCACGAGCACGGTCTTGCCCGCGTCGCGTGCGGCCGCATCGGCCGCCGCCATCAGCCGCGCGGCGATGCCCTGCCGGCGCGCACGCCGCGACACGAGCATCTTCGAGATATCGGCGCGATGCGGCTGGTTCTCGGGCTGCGCGGTCACGACCTGCACGGTGCCGACGATCCGGCCGGCCGCATCTTCGGCAACGAGCAGGATGCGCTCGCCGTTCGCGACGCCGTCGGCGACGTGGGTCCAGAATGCGACGGCGGTCGTCCGCTCGATCGGCAACATGAAGCTGACGGACGCGCCGCCCTCGACGCAATCGATCAGCACGTCGGCCAGTGCTTCGACACAGCGCTTCGCTTCGCCCGCGTCGACGCGGCGGACGGTAACGGATTCGGTCATGCCAACTCCGGTAGTCAGTTGGATCGCACACGCGGGTTCGGCGTGCGTCCGGATGGGAAGGAACACCGGCCGGCCGTCGCGACTCGCGCAACGGCGGCAGGCGCGCGGCAACGCCGCACCCGGTCGGCACGTGTTACCGCCCCATCATCCTACGCGACGAAAGATTCCGTTGCATCGCCGTCCGCGTCGCCTATACTTAGCCGCATGGCTAACTTTCAACCCGGCATCAGCGACGTCTTCCACGCCCTCGCCGATCCGACGCGCTGCGCGATCGTCAACATGCTCGGCCACGGCGAACAAACCGTCTCCGCGCTGGCCGAGCCGTTCGACATGGCGTTGCCGTCGTTCATGAAGCACGTCGCCGTGCTCGAGCGCAGCGGCCTCGTCCAGACCCGCAAAGCCGGCCGCTCGCGCACCTGCACACTGGTCGGCAGCCGGCTGGCCGAAGCCGAGGCATGGCTCGCCGAGCAGCGCGCGCTGTGGGAAGCACGATCCGATCGTCTCGTCGAATTCGTCGAACGCCGCCACCAGGAGGAGCAAGATGTCAGCCAGCCCCGTCGACCCCGTTGAAGCCCACGATCTCGTCATCACGCGCACGCTGCGCGCGCCGCGCCACGCGCTGTGGCGTGCATGGACCGACCCCGAACTGCTGAAGCAATGGTGGTGCCCGAAACCGTGGACCACCGAAGTGCGCGCGTTCGACCTGCGTCCGGGCGGCGCCTTCCACACGTACATGCGCGGCCCCGACGGCGGCACCAGCGACAATCCCGGCTGCTTCCTCGAAATCGTGCCGGAATCGCGCATCGCGTTCACGTCGATGCTGACGGGCGGCTGGCGGCCGCAGGCGCCGTGGATGGGCTTCACCGCGATCATCACGATGGCCGACGACGATGCGGGCAGCCGCTACGAAGCGCGCGTGATGCATCCGGACGCCGCCACGCGCGACCGCCACGAAGCGCTCGGCTTCTTCGAGGGCTGGAACACCTGCATCACGCAGCTCGACGAATTCGCGGCCGCATTGCGCTGAGCCGGCCGCGGCCACGTGTGCGGTCATTGCATGCCGCCTCTCGCGCGCCTAGGATTCCTGAAGGAAGCATGACGACACGCCGGCCGCCGGCGTGCACCGTCGTGCGCGCTCCGCGGGAGGCCACATGTTGCACACGCACACGCATTCGACCCGGGTCAGCCGGCACCTGAACGCCCCGCGCGGCCGCGTCTACCGCGCACTCCTCGATCCGCACGCCGTCGAGCAATGGAAGGTGCCCGACGGCATGACGTGCCGCGTGCATGCGTACGACACGCGCGAAGGCGGTGCGCTGCGGGTATCGCTGAGCTACGACGCGCCGTCGGCCGGCAGCGGCAAGACCACCGCGCGCACCGACACCTATCACGGACGCTTCGTCACGCTCGTGCCGGACGAGCAGATCGTCGAGATCGACGTGTTCGAGACCGACGACCCGATGCTGCGCGGCGCGATGACGATCACGATCACGCTGTCCGACGAAGCGGGCGGCACGCGCGTGGACGCCGTGCACGACGGGGTGCCGCCCGGCGTCCCGGCCGCGGACAACGAGACCGGCTGGCAAATGGCGCTGGCGCGGCTCGCGGCACTGGTGGAAGCCGGGTGAGCCAGCGCCGCGCCGGGCCCGCCGCGGCGCGCGTCAGCCGAGCCGGTAAGCGCGCGTGACCGTGCCGCGGAACAGCGCGTCGCGCTCGTCCGGGCTCGCCTGCGCGGTCAGCCGCTTGAACGCATTCCAGCCGTTCACGAACGAATACGAGCCCTTGTCGACCGGGAAATTGCTCTCGAACATGCAGCGCCCGGGGCCGAACGCGTCGATGCAGGTCATCATCCACGGCTTCCACGCATCGGCGAGCTGCACGGAAGACGGCGGCCGCTCGCCCTTCTCGAAATCGAAACCGTTGATGCGCATCCCGAGCCCGCCGACCTTCACGTAGACGTTCGGCAGTTGCGCGAGCGTACGCATCGACGCCGACCAGCGCTCGAACACCTCCGGCCGCTTGTCGGCATAACTGGCGATCCGCACGACGCCGCCGCAGTGATTGACGATGACGCGCGTATCGGGGTTCGCCTTCGCGAGCTCGAACAGTTCGGGCAACTGCGGAAAGAACAGCCATGCGTCGTACGACAGCCCGAGCGGCGCGAGCTGGGCGACGCCCGCCCGGTACGCGGGATCGAGCAGCAGCCCGCGCGGCACTGCCGACAGCGGATTGGCGAGCGTCGGATCGGCGTCCCATGTCGTCAGGTGACGAACGCCGCGGAAGCGCCCGCGACCGGCGTCGAGATGCGCTTCGAGCACCTCGCGCACGCGTTCGCCGAGACGCAGGTCCGCGTGGCCGACGATGCCTTTCGCGACCGCCACCGGGCCGTGCTGCAGCGGCTCGGTCACGCCCGCGACGTAAGCCGTCTCGCCCACCGGTTTCAGTTCGACCGGGCCCGATTCGCGATAGCGCGTCTGCGCCTGCATGTAGACGGACGCCTGGATGTTGTGGCCCGAGCGCGCATCCTGCAGATAGTCGTCGAGCATGTAGATCCAGCCCGGCCGTTCATAGAAATGATGATGCGCGTCGACGATCGGCAGGTCGGGCTCGAGCGCGGGTTCGAGCGCCGACGCGAGCCAGTCGGGCCGGACCGCGAGATAGTTGCTTTGCGTCGTCATGCGGGAAACTCCTTCCTGGGTGGCCGCGCGCGTCCCGGTGAACGCGGGCAGCGCGAGCGATGCGGCGGCCGCACCGAGCAGCCGGCGTCGCTTGATCGAAGTCGTCGTGTCCATGTCATTCGCTCCGGTCGAACGCATACAGCGACAGCGTGAGCAGCGTCGTGATCGCCAGCACGATCGCGAGGCCGAGCATGCCGGCGGTAAAGGTGCCGAAGCTGTCCTTCAGGTAGCCGACGAGATAAGGGCCCGCGAAGCCGCCGAGCGCGCCGATCGAGTTGATCAGCGCGAGCCCGCCGGCCGCGGCCTGGCCGGACAGGAAGCGCGACGGCAGCGTGTAGAAGATCGTGCGGCCGGCGATCGTGCCGATCAGCGCGAGCGTGATGCCGACGAGTGCCGGCCCGAGCGTCAGGAAGTGCGTCGACACGCCGAGCGCCACCGCGCCGATGAACAGCCCGATCGCCAGGTTCGCGACCGGGCCGCCGCGCCGGTCGACGCGCTTCGCCCACCACAGCAGCGCGATGGTCGCGAAGAAGTACGGCACCGCGGACAGCCAGCCCGTCTGCATCGTCGACATGCCGTGCGCCTTCAGCATCTGCGGCAGCCAGATGCCGATCCCGTAGGATCCCATCGTGAAGCCGAACGAGATCAGCGCGAGCACGTACACGCGCACGTCGCGCAGCGCAACGCCGAAGCGCTTCTTGCGGCCGGCGGCCGCGGCGTCGCGCTCGAACGCGCGCTGCAGCGCCGCACGCTCGTCGTCGGACAGCCACGCGGCATGCGCCGGCGAATCGGACAGCAGCTTCAGCACGAGAAAACCGAGCGCGCACGCCGGCAGCCCTTCGACGATGAACATCCATTTCCATCCGGCAAGCCCGAGCACGCCGTCGAGTTGCAGCAGCCACGTCGACAACGGACCGCCGATCAGCGACGACAGCGGCGTCGACACGGTGAACCACGCCAGCACGCGCGTGCGGTAGCTCGCCGGAAACCACACGGCGAGGAAGAAGATCACGCCCGGAAAGAATCCGGCTTCGCCGATGCCGAGCAGCAGCCGGATCGCGTAGAAACTCGTCGGCCCGGTCGCCAGCGCGGTCGCGGCCGCCATCAGCCCCCACGTGATCATGATGCGGGCGAGCCAGCGCCGCGCGCCGAAGCGGTACAGCGCGAGATTGCTCGGCACCTCGAACATGCAGTAGCCGGCGAACATGATGCCCGCGCCCCAGCCGAACTGCGTCGCGGTCAGCCCGAGATCGCGGTTCATCGTGAGCGCAGCGAAGCCGACGCTCGTGCGGTCCAGGTAGTTGAAGAAGTACGCGAGCGCGAGCAGCGGAATGAAGCGCCACGCGGCCTTGCGCACGGCCCGTTGCTCGATCGACGCGTCGGTCTCGCGATCGTCGGCCAATGCCGGGGAAGCGGATGTCATGGTTGTCTCCGTGGATGGGGCGGCCGCGCCCGTGCGTGGGACGGCCGGGACGCCTTTGTTCGTTCGGTGAATCGCGGCCGCGCTACGCGCTCGCCAGTTCGTTCGGTGACGGCGCGCCGCCCGGCGCCGCATCGTCCGCGCCATGCTGGCCCGCGACGACGCCGGCTTCGATCAGCGCACGTGCCTCGTCCGGCGTGTAGCCGAGCTCGCCGAGCAGCGCGCGCGTGTCCTGGCCGAGTGCTGGCGGTGCCGCGCGCAGCCTCAGGCGTTCGCCGCCAAGCGTCAGCGGCAGCAGCGCGGTGCGCGTGTCGACCGGCCGCCCGGCGCTGCTCGCATCGGCCGGCAGCGTCACGGCCTCGAGGCCGCCCGTGGCGAGCAGGTGCGGATCGTCGAACAGGTCCTGCGGTTTCGTGATCGGCGCGTACGGCAGGCCGTTCGATTCGAAGATCGCGCCGATCTCCGCGGCCGAATGCGACGCGAGCCGCGCGCGCAACTCGGGCAGCAGCCACTCGCGCGCCTGCACGCGCAGGTTGTTGGTCGCGAGGCGCGGATCGTCCTTCAGCGCGGCCAGGCCGAACGCATCGCAGAACAACGCCCACTGCGTGTCCGATACGACCGCGAGAAAGATCTGTTCGCCATCCTTGACGGCAAACACGTCGTAGACGGCCCACGCGGAAATCCGGCTCGGCATCGGCGATGCGGCCTGCCCGGTCACCGCGAACTGCATCATGTGCTGCGCGACGAGGAACACGTTGTTCTCGAACAGCGAGCTCTGCACCTGCTGGCCGCGGCCGGTGCGTTCGCGCTGCGCGAGCGCGGCCATCGCGCCGATCGCGCCGAACATGCCGCCCATGATGTCGTTCACGCTGGCGCCCGCGCGCAGCGGCCGCCCTTCCGGGCCCGTCATGTACGCGAGGCCGCCCATCATCTGCACCACTTCGTCGAGCGCGGTGCGATGCTCGTACGGCCCCGGCAGGAAGCCCTTGTGCGACACGTACACGAGGCGCGGATTCAGCGAGAAGAGCGCGGGATAGCCGAGGCCGAGCCGGTCCATCGTGCCGCTCTTGAAGTTCTCGCTGAAGACATCCGCCGTCGCGACGAGCCGCAGCACGATCTCCAGCCCGCGCGGATCCTTCACGTCGACGGCAAGGCTCTTCTTGTTGCGATTGAACATCCCGAAGAAGCCCGCGCCGGAACCGCGCAGCGCGCGCGTGCTGTCGCCCGCGATCGGTTCGATCTTGATGACCTCCGCGCCGAGATCCGCGAGCAGCATCCCGCAGGTCGGGCCCATCACCATGTGCGTCATCTCGATCACGCGCGTGCCTGCGTACGGCAGCGCGGAAGCCGGTTGATGGTCGTTCATTGCGCGACTCCCGTCAGGCATCCTTCCGGTTGCACCGCGCTCGGTGCGCGGTCGTCCGCGTAACGGAAGCCCTTCGGCAACCCGGCGTCCGGCACATGCCCGTACAGCGCCTCGGCCGGCAGCGCCGCGTGCAGGATTGCGCGCGCGGCGAGCAGCGCGTCGACGTCGATACCCGTGTCGAATCCCATCGCCTCGAGCAGGAACACGAGATCCTCGGTGACGATGTTGCCGGTCGCGCCCGGCGCATACGGACAACCGCCGAGGCCGCCCTGGCTCGCGTCGATCGTCGTCACGCCCGCGTCGAGCGCCGCGACGACGTTCGCGAGCCCCTGCCCGCGCGTATTGTGGAAATGCGCGCCCCCCGCCTTGCCGCCGACTTCGCGCTGCAGCCGCAGGAACAGCCGGCGCACCTGCGCCGGGTTCGCATAGCCGCTCGTATCGGACAGCCCGATCTCGTCGACGCCGCATTCGGCCATCGCCACCGCCATCGCGATCGTCTCGTCGTCGCTGACGGCGCCCGCGATCGTGCAGCCGAACGCGACCGACACGCCCGCCTCGATCTGCACCGACGGAAACCGCTCATTGCGCAACGCGACGATCGCACGCACCTCGTCGATCATCTGCGCGGGCGTCTTGCGGATGTTCGCCAGCGAATGCGCTTCCGTCACCGAGACCGGCAGCGTCAGCTTGTGCACGCCGGCCTCGAATGCGCCCTCGGCGCCGCGCAGGTTCGGCGCGAGCGCGGCGACGTGCAGCCCGGGAATCGCCAGCGCATGCGCGACGACTTCGCGCACGTCGGCCATCTGCGGCAGCAGCCTGGCCGGCACGAACGACCCGACCTCGATCTCGCGCAGGCCGGCCGCGGCCAGCGCCGTGATCCAGCGCAGCTTGCCGGCCGTCGGCATCACGGCCTGGATGCTCTGCAGGCCGTCGCGCGGCCCGACCTCGCTGACCAGCACCTTCGGATATTCGGAAACGCTCATTTGACACTCCATCGTTCTATCTGAAAGAACATCGTTCTGTTTGATAGAACTTTATGCACACGTCGAACCAGCCGTAAGCGGGGTATACCCGTGAAATTGCGATTTTCTGGAACTTGCGTTCTGTCAGACAGAACGATATAGTCGACCGATCATCGTCAGAAGGAAGCACGCAGTGCCCAAGACTCAAACCGATCACGCCGGCAGCGAGCCCGATTCGCCGGTCGAAGAAGCGTCCAGCGGCGTCGCCGTGCTCGATCGCGCGTTCGCGATCCTCCGTGCGTTCGGGCAGACCGACGACCGGCTGTCGCTCGCGGAGCTGTCGCGCCGCACCGGCCTTTACAAGAGCACGATCCTGCGCCTGCTCACGGCGCTCGAACATGGCGGCTTCATGCGCAAGCTCGACGACGGCCAGTACGCGATCGGCCACGAGCCGCTGCGGCTCGCCGCGCTGTATCAGCGTTCTTTCCGGGTCGGCCCGGTGGTCGAGCCGCTGCTCGAGACGCTGAGCCGCGAACTCGGCGAAACGGCGTCGTTCTACGTGCGCCAGGGCGACATGCGCTCGGTGCTGTACCGGGTCGAGCCCGCCCGTGCGGTGCGCGTGTCGATTCGGGTCGGCGAGGAGTTTCCGGTGCGCCAGGGCGCGTCCGGGAAGGTGCTGCTGGCGTTCACCGACCTGCAGGATGCGCGATGGAACGACGTGCGCGAACAGCTGTGGGCCGCGTCGTACGGCGAGCGCGACCCCGAGACGGCGTCGGCATCCGCGCCCGTGTTCGGCGCAGCCGGCGAGTGTGTCGGCGCGCTGACCGTATCGGGCCCGAAATCGCGGCTCGCCGACGCGCCGGCCATGGCGGCGGCGCTGGCGACGCTGTTGCCGCTCGCGCAGAAGGCGACCGTGGCGCTCGGCGGCTCGGGCGCACGCTACGACGCGGCGGCCGTGCGTGACAGCCTCGCGCGGCTCGCATCGGCGGCGGGCCACGGCGACGCGGCGTCGTAACCAGCGGCGCGCGCCCGGCCGCGCCACAGCGCGAAAGGCGGCCGCGTGCGACACTGGCCGCCGATGCTTGCATCGCGCGCCGCCTGCGGGCGTGCCGCGCGTGCCGCAGCCAACCGGACACGCTTGAGGGCCGCCACCATGAACGCCGCGCGCACCGCCACCTGGTATTTCGATTTCGTTTCGCCGTTCGCCTACCTGCAGCAGGAACAATTCGACCGGTTGCCGGCCGCCGCCGCATTCGAGCCTCGGCCCATCGTGCTCGGCGCACTGCTCACGCACTGGGGCCAGAAAGCGCCGGCCGAGATCGCGGCGAAACGCGTCTTCACCTATCGCCACGCGCAATACCGCGCGGACAAGCTCGGCATCGCGTTCCGGATGCCGCCCGCGCACCCGTTCAATCCGATCAAGCCGCTGCGCCTCGCGATCGCGATGGGCAATTCTCCCGACGCAATCCGGCGGATCTTCCGGCATATCTGGCGCGACGGCCAGGACGTGTCGACGCCGGAAGGCTTCGCCGCGCTGTGCGAAGCGGTCGGCTTTCCGGAAGGTGTGACGGCCGTCGACGCCCAGCCGGTGAAGGACGCACTGCGTGCGAACACCGACGATGCGATCACGCACGGCGTATTCGGCGTGCCGACCTTCGCACTCGACGGCGACCTGTTCTGGGGCGAGGATGCGACCGACATGTTCGCCGACTGCGCGACGTCGCGCGCGTGGCTCGATTCGCCCGAGGTGCGCCGCATCAGCGCGCTGCCCGAAGGGATCCGGCGCGGCTGACACCACCGTGGCCGCCCGGCGCTCGCGGCACGTCCCGCGCCGGAGGTCAGGTATCGCGCCCTTCGACGAGCCCCGGCACGGCCTCGCGCATCATCGCGGCGAACCGCACGAGCCGCGACGGATAGAACTGCGCATGCGGGTAGGTCAGGTAGACGGGCAGCGGCGCGGCCTGCCAGTCGGGCGCGAGGTGCACGAGCTCGCCGCGCGCGAGGTGGTCGGCCAGCATCCATGACGAACCGACGCACGCCCCCACTCCCAGCAGCGCCGCGCTGCGCAGCGCGTACAGGTTCGCGGTCGTGATGCGCGGACGGATCGCAATGCGCCGCGTCTCGCCCGTGGCCGAGTGCGTGAGCGCCAGCTCCGTGCGGTAGTACGTGCGCAGCGCGAGCCACGGCAGCGCGGCCAGCGCGTCGGGATCGGCCGGCACCTCGGCGCCGTTCAGCACGGACGGCGCGGCGACCACGAAGCGCGGCACCTTCGAGAGCCGGATCGCGACCACGGCCGGATCGGTCGGCTCGCCCACCTGGATCGCGCAATCGATGCCGCTGCCGACGAAATCCCGCACCTCGTCCTGCAGCAGCCACTCGACCGACACGCGCGGATAGTCGCGCAGGAACCGCGCGAGCGGCTCGACGAAACGCTCCTGCCCGAACGCGTGCGGCACCGCGACCCGCAACAGCCCGTCCGGCTCCTCCTGTGCGCCGCGCAGATCGGCTTCGAACGCCGCCCAGTTCGCCAGCAGCTCCTTCGCGCGCTTGAAGCAGCGCTCGCCGTCGACGGTCAGCCGCATCGTGTGCGTGGTCCGCTGCAGCAGCCGCATGCCGAGCGAGCGCTCGAGCGCCTGCAGCCGCCGGCTGATCGTCGGCTGTGTCGTATGCAGTTGCGCGGCCGCGGCCGACAGGCTGCCAGCTTCGACTATGCGTACGAAGGTTTCCATCAGCTCGAAACGATAGCCGGCACCGTCCACCGGCACCGCCTGAATGCGCGGAGACCCGCCAGGACTGGGAGAGAACGAGGATTTTTCGGTCATTCGTGGAGCGTATAACAAATCTGCACGGGGCGGCACTACCGTGGCCGGCCACATGCCGCCACACTCGCGTCCATTCCTTCATCGCAACCAGGATGCACGCCATGTCCACCCCGTCCCGACTCGATGCCGCGCCCCACGCCGCCCACGCCGCCCACGCCCCGGCCCACCCGGCCGCCCGTTCGATGCCCGATCGCCGGCTCGTGCTGCTGCTCGCGGCCGCCGCCGGCCTCGGGGTCGCGCCGCTCTACTACGCGCAGCCGATGCTCGGCGCGCTCGGGCCCGATCTCGGCGCGTCGGCACGGGCGATCGGCTTCGTGCCGACGCTCACGCAGCTCGGCTACGCGCTCGGCATCCTGCTGCTCGCGCCGCTCGGCGACCGTTTCGACCGCCGCCGCGTGATCGTGACCAAGGCCGCGACGCTGGTCGTCGCGCTGCTGCTCGCCGCGATCGCGCCGTCGCTCGGGCTGCTGCTCGCGGCGAGCTTCGCGATCGGCCTCGCGGCGACGATGGCGCAGGACGTCGTGCCGGCCGCCGCGACGCTCGCGCACGACGCGCATCGCGGCCGCATCGTCGGCACGGTGATGACGGGGCTGCTGCTCGGCATCCTGCTGTCGCGGGTCGTGGCCGGGTTCGTCGCCGAGACGGCCGGCTGGCGCGCGATGTTCGCGCTCGCGGCCGCGAGCGTCGCGGCGATCGGCGTCGTGGCCGCGCGCGGGCTGCCGCACTTCGAGCCGACCACGCGCCTGCCGTATCGTGCGCTGATCGGGTCGCTCGGCGCGCTGTGGCGCCAGCATCCGGCGCTGCGCCGTGCCGCGCTCGCGCAGGGGCTGCTGGCCATCGGGTTCAGCGCGTTCTGGTCGACGCTCGCGGTGATGCTGCACGGCGCGCCGTTCCATCTCGGCAGTGCAGCCGCGGGCGCGTTCGGCCTCGCCGGTGCGGCCGGCGCGCTGGCCGCGCCGATTGCCGGGCGCCTGGCCGACCATCACGGGCCGGAGCGCGTCACGCGCATCGGCATCGGCATCGCGACTGTGTCGTTCGCGTCGATGGCCGCCGCACCGTTGATGTCGACGCATGCGCAGCTCGTGCTGCTCGCGGTCGCGACGATCGGCTTCGATCTCGGCGTGCAGGCCACGCTGATCGCGCACCAGGCGATCGTCTACCGGATCGACCCCGCGTCGCGCAGCCGCCTCAACGCGGTGCTGTTCGTCGGCATGTTCATCGGGATGGCGGCCGGCGCCGCGATCGGCAGTTTGTTGCTCGCGCAACTGGGCTGGAATGCGGTGACCGGGCTGGCCGTCGTGACGTCCCTTGCCGCGCTCGCCGTGCGGATCTGGCGCCGCTGAGTTTCCGCGTCCGCACCCACCTGGCGGGCAGGCCTCCAAGGGCTTGCCCGCCTTTTCTTTTATTTTCGATCGGCGCACGCATGACGCCGGGCAGCCTGGCAGATTCGTGCGCATTCGGCACGAAAGGCCCCCATCTCGCGCACGGTCCGCACCCGCTCGAACGAATGTCCAGTTCAACCGATTATTTTTCCGGCGGCCGTGCGCATCGATGCGAAAACGTCGGACGATTCGATGCGCCCCGCCACGCAGCGCTCACCCATCCGGCCCCGCCGCACAGCCCCGTTTTATCAGGGGATTCCCGGTATTTTTTCGCATTTTCTTCGAAATAACGAGTGACATACTTGCCCCCCGTTGCGCTCCGGTACGAGCGCGCTTTTCGATCCTGCCGGCCGCATGTCATGCGCTGAGCGTCCGCCCGGGTCGCACAGAACATGAACGATTTCGACACCACGATCCAGACCTTCCTCACTCACATCACGTTCGGCCCGCTGATGAATCACGCGATCCGCGTGGTCGCCGGGCTGTACACGTTCAAGGGCTTCGTGCTCATTCCCGTGCTGTGCTGGCTGTGGTTCCAGCCGGGCCCGAATCGCGAGCGGCAGCGCGAGCAGGTCGTCGCGACGATCGCGAGCGGGCTCATCGCGCTCGCGATCGGCCGGCTGCTCGCGCAGGTGCTGCCGTTCCGCGTGCGGCCGATCTACAACCCCGACCTGCACCTGCACTTTCCGTCGGCAGGACTGCGCGCGGCCACGCTGCAGGCATGGAGTTCGTTTCCGAGCGATCACGCGATGCTGTGGATGGCGATCGCCACCGGCATCTTCATCATCGCGCGCCGCATCGGCGTGTTCGCGCTGCTGTATGCGGTCGTGTTCATCTGCCTGCCGCGCGCGTATCTCGGCTTTCACTATCCGACCGACCTGATCGCGGGCGCTGCGATCGGCATCGCGCTCGCATGGCTGCTGACGCGCGATGCGATCCGCTCGCGCTTCGCGCCGCAAGTGCTCGCGATGATCAAGCGCTTCCCCGCGCCGGCCTATACGCTCGCGTTCCTGCTGTGCTTCGAGTTGATCACGCAGTTCGACGAACTGCTGACGCTCGCGCAGTCGGCCACCCACACGATGTGACGGGGAGACGCCGCGATGCTGCCGCTGCTTACGTTCCGCCGCCCCGGCACGCGCTGCCGGCCATGCGCAGTGGCGGCGCGCCGCGCGTCGCCCGCGCCGGTCAGTCGCGGTCAGGCGCACCCAGCGGAAAGAACGGGCGAAACGGCCGCGCCTCGTCGACCGCGCGCGCGAACGACGGCCGCGCCAGCAGACGCCGGCGGTACGCCAGCACGTTCGCGAACGACGGATCGATCCGGTGCGTCCAGTCCGCGTAGAACAGGAACGGCGCCGCGCCGCAGTCGGCGAGGCTGAAGCGGTCGCCGGCCGCCCATTCGCGATCGGCCATCTTCTTGTCCAGCCACGCGTACGACGTCTCCAGCAGCGCGCGCGCATCGGCCACCCCGCGCGCATCGCGCTCGGCCTCCGGCCGCAGCGCGTCGAACACGACCTTCTGCTGCGGCGTCGATACGTAGTTGTCGAAGAAACGATCCATCGTGCGCACCTCGAGCGCCGCGTGCGGATCGTCGGGCAGCAGGCGCACGGGGCCCGGATGGTTCAGGCCGAGATACTCGATGATGATCGACGCCTCGATCACCGTGCGGCCGGCATCGACGAGCACCGGAAAACGCTTCAGCGGCCACAGCGCGGCCAGCTCCTGCATCGGCTTCGGATCGTCGTGCGCGAGCACGCGATACGCGAACGGCGTGCCGTTCTCGTACAGCGCGGTCAGCACCTTCTGGCAGTAGGACGAAAAGGGATGGGCGTAGAGCGTCGGCATCATCGTGGGGTCTCTCAGGGGTTTCGGCGCCGCGTGATGCGGCGCCACGTGATCGGATACCTTGACGACGAACGGCACGCGGCCATTTCGACAGCGAATCGGAATTTTTTTCGTGCAACCTGGGGCGTTACGACCGGCCGTCCGTCACGACGCGCCCTTCGGCACGCCAGCGCAGCATCCCGCCGCCGAGATTCGCTACCGCGTCGAAGCCGGCCTTCAGCAGAATGACGGTCGCCTGCGCGGATCGCCCGCCGGCCCGGCACACGGTCACGACCGGCCGGTCGCGCGCGATCTCGCCGGTGCGCGCGGCCAGTTCGCCGAGCGGAATCGGCGTCGCGCCGGGCAGGTGGCCGAGCGGGCCGGTGAATTCGTCCGGCTCGCGCACGTCGACGACCTGCACCGCCGGCAGATGATCCTCGAGCCATTGCGGATCGATTTCCCAGAACCCGGCGAACGTATAGACGAGCGGCGCCCAGTCGGGCGCGGCCTGCACGTCGGGCGCGTTCGCCGCGACGCCGCACTGCAGGTTCGCCGGTACCGCGACGTCGATCTGCCGCGGATGCGCGAGCCCGAGATTGCGCATGTAGCCCGCGAAATCGTCTTCGCTCAGGTCGCCGCCGAGACGCGGATTGAAGCGCCGCTCTTCGCCGACGCTCGTCACCGTGAGCCCGCGATAATCGTGCGCCGGATACAGCAGGCACGCGGCCGGCAGTGTGAACAGCCGGCCGTGCACCGCGCGATACAGCGCGCGCGGGTCGCCCTGCTGGAAGTCGGTGCGGCCCGTGCCGCGGATCAGCAGGCAATCGCCGGTGAACGCCATCGATTCGTCGTCGAGCACGAGGCTGATGCAGCCGCTCGTGTGGCCGGGCGTCGCACGCACGGTCAGGTAGCGCGCGCCGAACGCGCAGCGGTCGCCGTCGTTCAGGTAGCGATCGGCGCCTTGCGCGCCGCTCGCGGCCGAGATCGCGATCGTGCTGCCGGTGCGCTGCTTCAGCAGCCACGCGCCCGTCACATGATCGGCATGCACGTGCGTGTCGACGGTCGCGACGAGCCGCAGCCCGAGTTCGTCGAGCAGCGCCGCGTCGCGGCGCACCTGCTCGAACACCGGATCGATCAGCACCGCTTCGCGCGATGCGCTGTCGGCAAGCAGGTACGTGTACGTCGACGATTGCGGGTCGAAGAGTTGCCGGAAGATCATCGCGAAGTCACTCCGTCGCTGGTTGAGGCTTGTTTGATGCGTGCTGGATGCTGTCGTCCGGCCCGCGCCGCGACGGTCGCCGTCGCGCGGGCCGCCCCGTCGTGGTCCTGCATGGCCGGCATCCGGCCGGCACGGTGCGTCAACGCGGCTGCGGCACGTAGCGCAAGTACGGCTTCAGCGTCCGGAAGCCGTCCGGATACTTCTGCTTCGCCGCATCGTCCGACACCGACGTCGGAATGATGACATCGTCGCCGGGCTTCCAGTTCACGGGTGTCGCCACCGTATGCTTCGCGTTGAGCTGCAACGCGTCGAGCAGACGCAGCACCTCGTCGAAGTTGCGCCCCGCGCTCATCGGATAGACGAGCATCGCCTTGACCTTCTTGTCCGGCCCGACGATGAAGACCGAACGCACGGTCGCGTTGTCGACCGCCGTGCGCGGGCCGCCGCTCGCATTCGGGTGAATCATGTCGTACAGCTTTGCCACCTTCAGCTCGTCGTCGCCTATCAGCGGATAGTTGACCGCGTGCCCCTGCGTTTCAGCGATATCCGCCACCCACTTCCGGTGATCGCTGACCGGATCGATCGACAGCCCGATGATCTTCGTGTTGCGCTTGTCGAATTCCGGCTTGAGCCCGGCCAGGTAGCCGAGTTCGGTCGTGCACACCGGCGTGAAATCCTTCGGATGGGAAAACAGGATCGCCCAGTGGTCGCCGATCCATTCATGAAAGCGGATCGTTCCCTCGGTGGTCTCCGCGGTGAAATCGGGCGCGTCCTCGCCTAGTCGAATCGACATGGTCGTCTCCGTGAAAGGGGAATCGTCACGACGCCCGCGCCGCGGCTTGCGCGCGACGCGCGATCGTCCGCACGCGACGCGCCGGCATCGCACATGCCGGGGGGCCGCGCGTTCATATAGCCTAGTTCAAAATGCGCGCGCCACCGGTATCGAGCACGCGGCGCGCTTGCGTATCGCGGCCGATTCCGACGACGAATGCGGTGCGGCAAAACGGTGCGCCGCACCCGGCCGCCTGTACGCACTGACTTACACTACCGGCTGTTCTCGTCTTACGTTCACAGGAATTCCACCGACATGTCGATGACGATCGATCCAAAGCAGGCCGCCGCGCTGCTGGCCGTCGCCGACACGGGCAGCTTCGAGCAGGCCGCCGTGCGCCTGCACGTGACCGCATCCGCCGTCACGCAGCGCGTCCGCGCGCTGGAAGCGAGCCTCGGCACGCCGCTCGTGCTGCGCACGCGGCCGTGCCGCCCCACGGTGGCCGGGCAGCGCGTGCTGCAGCACCTGCGCCGCGTCGCGCTGCTGCAGGCCGACCTGCAGAGCACGCTCGCGACCGAGCGCGAATCGCCGATCTCGGTCACGATCGCGCTCAATTCCGACAGCCTCGGTACGTGGTTCCTGCCGGCGCTGGCGTCCGTACTCGCCGGCGAGCGCATCCTGTTCGAGCTGATCGTCGAAGATCAGGACCACACGTTCGCGCTGCTCGAAAGCGGGATGGCCGTGGGCTGCGTGACGACCGAGCCGAAGCCGATGCGCGGCTGCCTCGCGACACCGCTCGGCACGATGCGCTACCGGCTGCTCGCGGCCGCCGCGTTCGCGGTGCGCTGGTTTCCGCGCGGACTGAACCGCACGAGCGCGCGCAAGGCGCCCGTCGTCGCGTATTCGCGGCGCGATACGCTGCAGTCGTCGTTCCTGAAGGAGAAGTTCGGGTTGCCCGAAGGCGCGTACCCGTGCCACTACGTGCCGGGCACCCATTCGCACTTCGCGGCGGTGCGGCACGGGCTCGGCTACGCGATGGTGCCGGAGCCGCTGATCGGCAGCGCACCGCTCGACACGCAGGGGCTCGTCGATCTCGCGCCCGCCCATCCGACCGACGTCACGCTGTACTGGCACGCGTGGACCGTGCAGTCGCCGACGATGGCGTCGTTGTCCGAGCGGGTCGTCGAAGCGGCGCGGCGGCTGCTCGCGCCGCTGCCGTGACACGCGTGCAAGCGGCGCCGCCCACGCCGCATTTGGGGTATGTCGTGCGGTGTGCCGTGTGCGATGCGCAGCGCAGTACACCTGGCGATGAGAATCCCCGCCGCGCCGCCTATACTTTTTCCATCGGCCTGATGAGCGCCCCGCGCGGCCGATCACGCCTGTCCGGCCGTTCCCTTTCCTGCAAGGAGAACATCATGTCTCGCCGCTATATCGATTGCCGCGAGTTTCCCAGCGCGACGAATTGCTCGGTCGCGATTTCCGCCGACTCCGACAACGAACTGCTGGAGGCCGCCGTGCAACATGCGGTCCTGGTGCACCAGCACACCGACAGCGCCGAACTGCGCACGCAACTGAAAGCGCTGTTCCGCGACGGCACACCGCCCGCGGATGCACCCCGGCAAGCATGACCCGCCGGCTCGCCCGATATCGACAGACGGGTTGCCACGTCGCCCCCGTCGCCTCTCCGCCTCCTGCTTCGCGCCACATCGGGCCGGCGTCCCCGCCGGCCGGCGCATTCCACCTTACGCGCGGCGTTGCGCGAAATACGCACCGACCGCGTCGATGAACGTATCGATGTCCGCGCGCGACACGTCGCAGTGCGTGACGAAGCGCGACGCGTACAGCATCTGCGTGAGGATCCCGCGTTCCTTGAGCCACGCCTCGAGCGGCGCGCAATCGGCTTCGGGGAATTGCGCGAACACCATGTTCGTCGCATGCGACAGCACCTTCACGGAGTCGATGCGCGCGAGGCCTTCGGCGAGATGCGCTGCATTCGCGTGATCGTCCGCGAGCCGCTCGACATTGTGGTCGAGCGCATACAGGCATGCGGCCGCGAGAATGCCCGACTGCCGCATCCCGCCGCCGAGCACCTTGCGCCAGCGCTGCGCGCGCTCGATCAGCGCGCGATTGCCGACCAGCACCGAGCCGACCGGCGCGCCGAGCCCTTTCGAGAAGCAGATCGACACGCTGTCGAACGGCGCGCCCAGCTCGGCGATCGAACGCCCCGACGCGACGGCCGCGTTGCACACGCGCGCGCCGTCGAGGTGCAGGGACAACCCGCGGCTGCGCGCGAACGCGGTCGCTTCCTGCACATAGCCTTCCGGCAAAACCTGCCCACCGATCGTGTTTTCGAGCGCGAGCAGGCGCGTGCGGGCAAAGTGATTGTCGAGCGGCTTGATCGCCGCGGCGATCTTCGCGAGCGGCAGCGTGCCGTCCGGCGCGTTCTCGATCGGCTGCGGCTGGATGCTGCCCAGCACGGCCGCGCCGCCGCCTTCGTACTTGTAGGTGTGCGCGAGCTGCCCGACGATGTACTCGTCGCCGCGTTCGCAATGGGCCATCAGCGCGGCCAGGTTGCTCTGCGTGCCGCTCGGGAAGAACAGGCCGGCTTCCTTGCCGGCCCGCTCGGCCGTCACCGCCTGCAGGCGCAGCACGGTCGGGTCGTCACCCCATACGTCGTCGCCGGTTTCGGCGGCAGTCATCGCGGCCAGCATTGCCTGGCTCGGACGTGTCACGGTATCGCTGCGTAAATCGATCATCGCTGAGTCCTGGGTAAACGCGGACCGGAACCGATGCGCCCGGCCCTGCCGAAACGAGACTCAGAGTGTACGCAATTCATGCAGCGTGTGTGAACCGACGGTCGAGGCACGCACGGCGCATCTGGCGTACCTGGCGCACGTGCGCGCCATGCCGTACGACGCCGCCCGGGCCGCCGTCAGTAGCGCGGCGGCGGCGGTTGAACGCCGGCCGGCGGCATCGGCGGTGCCGCGCGCGGCGCACCGCCGTATCCGCCCCCGCCATACCCACCACCACCACCACCGCCACCGCTCATCCCGCCCGGCACCGGCACGCGGTTGCCGGTCGCGTACATGCACTGCAGGTAGCCATAGTCGTAGCGGCGCTGGATGTCGTAAGCCGAGCCTTGCGCCGCACCGGCACCCACCACGCTGCCCGCGAGCAGCCCCGCGCCCGCGCCGACTGCCGCCCCCGTGCCGCCGTTGAACGCCGCGCCGGCCGCCGCACCCAGTGCGGTGCCGACGGCTGCGCTGCCCACTGCGCTTGCGGTCGACGCCTGCCCGGCGCTCACGCCGCCCGATTGCTCGAACGCGTATTGGCGGCAATTCGCATCGTCGGCGCGGAACTGGTCGAACGATTTGCCGGTGCCGGGCAACGCCATCACGCTCGGTCCGGTCGGCATGTACGCGCATGCGCCGAGCAGGCCGGCCAGCGCGAGCGCGGCCGGCACGCGCAGCGGTCGAAATACGGATTTCATCGTCGCGCCTCCGTCACTGCGGCCGCGCCGGCACCGATCGCCAGCCCGACTTGCAGGTCTTCACATACGGGTAGTAATGCTTCGACGCGTCGCAGTAGTACCAGAGGTTCGCGTCGCCTTCGTCCTGCGGCTGGCCCTTCTCGACGTACTCGGGCGGCGGCCCCGGATCGACGGGCACGGCGACGACGGGCGGCGGGTAGTAGTAAGGCGCAGGGACGACGGGGTAGTAATACGGGTAGCCGGGGCCGATATAGACCCCGACCCGGGCGGCATGCGCCACGCCGCCCGTCGCGATCGCCACTGCGGCCACCGCGCCCAGTGCGAGCTTCAATCCATTCACGTCACGTTCTCCGGCTGGCGGTTCGTCGATGCGAACCCGACATACGGAACGCTACGCCGCGCACGATCCGTCATCCATTACGGGCGCGCCCGCCAATGTTGCGCGGCGTTACTCATGTGACAGACCCCATCGGCCGCGGCCCGCCGGCACGACCGCGCACGTTACGCGATAACGCATTGCAACGGTTCGGGCGTGCACGGGCGCGGCGCCGCGTGTTGTCACGCGGGGTTTGCGCCGGCATCGAACCGTTCCGATGACGCGACGCGCCATATTGCCGCACGTGCGTCAGACCGCCACGCCGCGGCCGCGCCTGCCGCACGCATCCTTCTTGATACGAATCAACGATTTACCGCGAAAATGCGCGCGACGGGCTGGACATCTGCGACGAGTTGGCGCATTTCGCGGTGCAACATCGCGGCACATACTCCAGCCAACCCCGACGCCCGTCCGCCGGGGTCCGCCGGCACCCGCCGGCGGGTATCGTCAGCCTCGGTCAACTGGTATGGACACCGCTCTTTCGGCCCTCGATCTGGCCCGCCTGCAATTCGCGTTCACCGTCTCCTTTCACATCGTCTTTCCGGCGCTGAGCATCGGCCTCGCCAGCTTCATCGCCGTGCTCGAATATCGCTGGCTGAAGACTGGCAAGCAGTACTACAAAACCCTCTGCCTGTTCTGGTCGAAGATCTTCGCGGTCGCGTTCGGGATGGGCGTCGTCTCCGGTGTCGTGATGAGCTACCAGTTCGGCACGAACTGGTCGGGCTTCTCGAGCTTCGCGGGCGCCGTCACCGGGCCGCTGCTGATGTACGAGGTCATGACCGCGTTCTTCCTCGAAGCCGGCTTCCTCGGCATCATGCTGTTCGGCTGGAACCGCGTGAGCCCGCGCGCGCACTTCGGCGCGACGCTGATGGTCGCGATCGGCACGCTGATCTCGACGTTCTGGATTCTCGCGTCGAACAGCTGGATGCAGACGCCGCAGGGCTTCGAGATCGTCGACGGCCGCGTCGTGCCGACCGACTGGTTCGCGATCATCTTCAACCCGTCGTTCCCGTACCGCCTGTTCCACATGGCGATCGCCGCGTTCATCGTCGCCGCGCTGGTCGTAGCCGCGACGGGCGCCTGGCACCTGCTGAAGGGCCGCCGCGACAAGGGCGTGAAGAAGATGTTCTCGATGGCGCTGTGGCTGCTGCTCGTGCTCGCGCCGCTGCAGGCCGTGATCGGCGACCAGCACGGCATCAACACGCTGAAGCACCAGCCCGCGAAGATCGCGGCGATCGAGGGGCTGTGGGAAACCGAAAAGGGCGGCACGCCGCTGAACCTGTTCGGCATTCCGGACATGAAGGCGGAAACGACCCGCTACGCGGTGAAGGTGCCGCACCTCGGCAGCCTGATCCTCACGCACAGCTGGGACGGCGAGATCCGCGGGCTGAAGGAATTCCCGCCGGAAGACCGCCCGAACTCGACGGTCGTGTTCTGGAGCTTCCGGATCATGGTCGGCCTCGGCTTCGCGATGATCGGCCTCGCCGCGCTCGCCTGGTTCCTGCGCCGCCGCGGCCGCCTGTATGAATCGAAGTGGTTCCAGCGCTTCGCGCTCGTGATGGGCCCGACCGGCTTCGTGTCGCTGCTCGCGGGCTGGGTCACGACCGAAGCCGGCCGCCAGCCGTGGGTCGTGTATGGCGTGATGCGCACCGCGCATGCGGTATCGCCGCTGTCGGTGCAGCAGGTCAGCCTGTCGATGATGACGTTCGTGATCGTGTACTTCCTCGTGTTCGGCACCGGCGTGTACTACATGCTGAAGCTGATGAAGGCCGGCCCCGCGCTGCCCGACGTGAAGCACGACGACACTCCGGACACGCGCCCCGACCACACCGCGCGCCGCCCGATGTCGGCCGTCGACGAGCCGCTCGAGACCGTCTGAGCCCACCCTTTCCGCATACGAGAAAACCTATGGACGTCACCGTAATCTGGGCCGCGATCATCGCATTGGGGCTCTTCATGTACGTCGTGCTCGACGGCTTCGACCTCGGCATCGGCATCGTCTTCCCGTTCTTCCCGGACGAGAAGGAACGCGACCTGATGATGAACACGGTCGCGCCCGTGTGGGACGGCAACGAGACGTGGCTCGTGCTCGGCGGCGCCGGGCTGTTCGCGGTGTTCCCGGTCGTCTATTCGACCGTGCTGTCCGCGCTGTACCTGCCGCTGATCTTCATGCTGGTGTGCCTGATCTTCCGCGGCGTGTCGTTCGAGATCCGCGCGAAGGCGCGGCGCACGAAGCAGCTGTGGGATCTCGCGTTCATCGGCGGCTCGGCCGGCGCGACGTTCTTCCAGGGGATCGCGCTCGGCGCGTTCCTGCAGGGCATCAACGTGAAGGACGGCGTGTTCGCGGGCGACGCGTTCGACTGGCTCACGCCGTTCAGCCTGCTGACCGGCCTCGGCCTGATCGTGACCTATGCGCTGCTCGGCTGCTGCTGGCTCGTCGCGAAGACGGAAGGCGACCTGCAACGGCGTCTGCATCGTGTCGTATGGCCGCTGACGGTCGTGTTGCTCGGCTTCATCGCGGTCGTCAGCCTGTGGACGCCGCTGCAGGATCCGGCCATCGCGCAGCGCTGGTTCGATTCGGGGCTGTTCTGGCGCCTGCTGCCGGTGCCGTTCCTGGTCGCCGGCTGCGCGGTGTGGATGCGCCGCGCGGTGCGCGCCCGGCATGACATGACCCCGTTCGTGCTCGCGCTGGCGCTCGTGCTGCTCGGCTACGTCGGCCTGCTCGTCACGCTGTTCCCGTATGCGATTCCCCAGACGATGACGATCTGGGAAGCCGCGGCACCGCGTTCCAGCCAGACCTTCACGCTGGTCGGCGCAGCGGTTATCCTCCCGATCATCATCGCCTACACGACGATGGGTTACTGGGTATTCCGAGGCAAGGTGCGCCATGAAGACCAGCATTACTACCACCACTGATTCCGCCAATGGCCAGCCCGATGCGCCGAAGCCGCGCATGCGCGGCTGGATGTGGTTCGTCGTCCTGTGGGCAGGCGGCGTGATCGGCGCCGTCACGCTCGGCTATGCGTTCAAGATCTTCATGAACCTGACGCTGTTTGCGGTGAAGTAGGCGAAGCGGCTGCCGGGTCGAGCGACGATCCGGCAGCCGTTTTCTCGTCGACGGCTGCAGCGTCGCCCCGATGCAGTGGGCGGCGCGCCGGCATCCGCGCCCATTCTCCGGGCGGCCGCGCGCACGCCGTTCCCCGCCCCTCCCTTGCGCCCCCGGCGCCGGCACCTGCGTGCCGATCACCGCTCGCACGACGTCGTGCACATCGCCTTGTCCATCGCGCCGAAGAAGGTCTGGTAGTAATCGGGCTCGACGATGGTTTTCATCCGCGAGTCGCCGTTGCTGTCCCATACCGTGCGGTCGAATCGCGCACGCACGATCGCGTCGCGCGCCGCCGTCACGCGAACCGTGACGACGGCGGCTATCCGCTCGTGATCCGGCTTCGCAGGCAAGCCGCCGATGCGCGCCTTCAGCGCGCCGCGCAGCAGTTGCCGCCACTTCGGAATCAGCGTATCGCTGCGCCCGCCCTCGATCAGCCCCGAATCGCGATCGACCGTCACCGGCGCATAACCCTGTGCGCGCAGCACGCCGGCCACCGCGTCGAGTACGCGCCCCTGCGTCGCCCCCGCATAGCGGCGGTCGGTCATCATGCGCAGCGTCTGCTGCTCGCTCTCGGACAGGTCGACTTCGGTCTGGCTGGAACTGTAGCGCACCAGCGATCCGCCGCTGCCGATCTGGCGTTCGTTGTCCGGCTTCGACGCACATCCGGCCAGTACCGCGAGCAGCCCGGCACAGGCGAGCGCCAGCGCGCCGCGGCCGTGCACCGGCGGCACCGCTGCCTCGCGACGCATCGCGCGCCGGGCGCGAAGTCGGCGGCGAATTCCGGTTGATCGGCAATCGGGTGGCGCTATGATCGTCATCGCGGTTTTCTCCTGTCGGCGCCATCATAGGGACGCGCCCCGACCGCCACAAACGACATTTTTTGACCCACTGTGTAGCTTTTCTTCGCGATCTCACGATGCGCCGATTGCCGCCCCTGAACGCGCTGCGCAGCTTCGAAGCTGCCGGCCGCCTGCAGAGCCTCACCCTCGCCGCCGACGAGCTGAACGTGACCCAGAGCGCGGTCGCGCAGCAGATCCGCGTGCTCGAATCGTTCTTCGGACAGAAGCTGTTCGAGCGCGACGGACGCTCGTTGCGGCTCACGCCGCGCGCGCGGCATTACCTCGTCGACGTCGCGAGCTGCCTCGGCCGGCTCGCACAGGCGACGGGGCAGATGTTCGAACCCGGCGGCGGCCATCCGGTGCGGATCAACACGTCCGTCTCGTTCGCGCACGGATGGTTGCTGACGCAACTGGCTGCGTTCCAGGCCGAACATCCGGACATCGACGTGCAACTCGTCACGACGCCCGACAACGAGCGCGACCAGTTCGACGAAACCTGCGACATCGTGGTTCGTCGCTACACGCCGGAGTTGCGCCGCAAGGGGTTCGTGTCGCGGCCGCTGCTCGCGACCGTCGCGGTGCCGGTGTGCGCGCCCGGCCACCCGGTGCTCGATCAGGTGCGCACGCCGGCCGACCTGCGCAATGCGCCGCTGCTGCATTACGCGGGATTGCCGCAGGCATGGCAATACTGGTTCCACCAGGCGGGCTCGGTCGTCACCGAGACGCTGCGCGGGCCGTTCTATCGCGAGTTCTTCCTGATGACCAAGGCCGCCGCGAGCGGGCTTGGCGTATGCCTCGCGCCGCGTGCAGTGGTGCGCGACGACATCGAGCAAGGGCGGCTCGTCGCGCTGTTTCCGGAAATCCACCTGGAAGCGCCGCCGTTTCATTGCCTGTATCGCGACGACGACGATCCGTCGCTGCGCACGTTCGTCGACTGGCTGTTCGCGCGGGCGGAGGAACTGGAAGGGGCGCCGCCGGGATAGCCGGCGCGGGGTAGGAGGTGGAAACCGATGAAGCAGCCGAATACGGCTCCGCCGTCACGGCCGGCTACCCATCACAACTTATGTCGATTTCTGCCGAAACAAGAATCCTTGCCGTTACTTCAGGCAGTGCTGAAAGCGCTCGGATTCCCCTTCAGCGACCTATCGCCGCTCGCGCAGCGCCGCCTCGATCTTCCGGTCGGTCTTGTACTGGCTCAGCGCATACACCGACCAGATTGCGGCCGGCAGCCAGCCGATGATCGTGATTTGCAGGATCAGGCAGATGATCCCGGCGATCGGGCGGCCGATCGTGAAGAACTGGAACCACGGCAACAGCAGGGCAAGCAGAAGGCGCATCCGGAATCCTCTCGAGGTGTCATTGAACGTTCATGCACCGCCAATATGGCGAGTTGCCCGCACCATTTCAAGTCCGCCGCAGACGAACACCGGACGCGCAGCCGGCACCTCCTGCCGCCGGCCTACGCCGAATCGGCCAGCCACCGCGCGACCCGCGCAACGAGCGGATCCGCCTCGTCGAAGCATTCGGCGCCCGCCACGCGCGGCGCGTCGCAAATCGCGAACACCGGCTTGCCCCACTGCAACCCGAGCGCGATCTCGGACAGCGTGCCGAGCCCGCCGCCGACCGCGATCAGGCACAGCGACGCACGCGCGACCAGCGCGTTGCGCGTGATGCCGAGCCCGGTCGGCAGCGCGACGCTCAGGTAGGGATTCGCGAGCGTCGCATCGTCTTCCGGCAGCAGCCCGATCGCGCACCCGCCGGCCGCATGCACGCCGCGCGCGGCCGCCTCCATCACGCCCTGCTTGCCGCCGCCGACGATGGCGACACCCGCCGCCGCGAGCGCATGCGCGATCCGCTGCGCGACCCGCATCTGTTCGTCGGTCGCCTCGCGCGGACCGATCACGCCGACCGGCATGCGATGCCGCCGCGTGCCGCGCTGCCGCTGCGCGAGTTGCGCCAGCGCGTCGCACGCCGCGTCCGACCACTCATCCATGACGTCGTTGCCGTACAAGGCCTTCCCCCAATGCAAGAACGCAGGTGCAGATCGCCGTCAGCACGATCGACAGCACCGCCGCCTGCGAGAAATCGGTTTGCCCGTCCGACAGCTTCAGATACATCAGCAGCGGCAGGATGTTGATCTGCGTGCCGGCCAGCGCGAGCGCCGTGCCGTAGGTCCCGAGCGCGATCGCCGTGACGAGGCACCACGCGGACGCGACCGACGGCCATAGTTCGCGCCACGCGACGTCGAGCCACGCACGCCACGGCCGCGCGCCGAGCGTCAGTGCCGCCTCGAGCGGCCGCCGGTCGAGATTCGCGAGCGCCGGGTAGATCATCAGCGCGACCCGCGGGATCAGGTAATACGCATACGCGACCGCCAGCCCCGGCATCGTGTAGATCGCGCCGCCGAGCACGGTCGGGTCGGCGCCCAGCGATGCCGCGAGCGTGGTGACGAAGCCGGCGCGGCCGAACGCGAGGATGAAGCCGTACGCGATCACCAGCCCGGAGAACGCGAGCGGCACGCCGAGCAGCGCGAGCGTCCAGTGGCGGCGGGCGGGCGACTGCCCCGCCAGCGCGAATGCGACCGGCACGCCGATGCCGACCGACAGCGTGCCGGCGGCCACCGCCAGCGCCAGCGAATGTGCGACCGCATCGGCGACGAGCGGGTCGCGCAGCACCGCACCGAACGCACGGCCGCCATCCGTGAACGCCGAGCCGACGAGCGCGGCGAGCGGCAGCGCGAAGCACACCGCCAGCAATACCGCCGCCGGCACCGCGCCGAAGCGGCGCAGCGCACCGCGTTCCGCCAGGGAGGTCTGCATCGTGTGCCCTCTACTGGCCGAGCGTCGCCTGCGACCAGAGCTGGTCGACCTCGGCCTTGCGCGCGGCCGCCTTCGCCACGTCGAGCGGACGCACCTGCGGCGCCTTCGGCAGCTTCGCCGCGACATCCGGCGCGACCGGCGTGCCGGGCACGGCCGGCCGCACGAAGCCCTGCGCGAACAGCGCCTGCCCGACGTCGCTCATCACCAGGTTGAGCCAGAGCTGCGCGGCGGACGGGTTCGGGCCATTCTTCACGAGGCTCATCGCGTACGGCGCCGATACGCTGCCGTCCTGCGGAATCACGACGTCGGCCGCGTCACCCATGCCGTCGACGTACTTCGCCTTCAGGCCGTCGTTCTCGTAGCCGATCAGGATCGGAATCTCGCCCTTCACGAACTTCGCATAAGGCGTCGTGCCTTCGACGCGCAGCACGTTGCCCGCGCGCTTCAGCTTGCCGAAGAATTCCGTACCGGGCTTCGGGTTCTCGACGCTGCCGCCGTTCGCATATGCTGCCGCGAACACGGCGACCTGCCCCTGCCCGGTCGAACGCGGGTCGAGATAGACGACCGCGTTGCGATACTCCGGCTTCAGCAGGTCGGACCAGCGCTGCGGCACGTTCTTCACGAGCTTGCGGTTGACGAGGAACGCGATGTTCAGCGAGTGCACCGCGAACCAGCGGCCGTCCGTCGAGCGAAACACGTCCGGCAGCTTGTCGAAGTTGACCGGCTTGAACGGCGCGACGACATCCTTGCTTTCGGCGTCGAGCGCCGACGCGGCGAAGTAGTACGCGGTATCGGCCTGCGGACGGCGGCGCGACTTGTCGAGCGACACCACGGTCGCGGCCGAGCCGATGTCGTTGTAGGTGATCTCGACCTTCGGATAGCGCTTGCGGAACTCGGCGAACAGCGCCTTCCAGTTGGCCCATTCGGGGCCCGTGTCGAACGACACGACGAGCCCTTCGTCGGCGGCCTTCGCATACAGCGCGTCCTCGCCCGGATACAGCGGCGCGGCGTGCGCGGGCGCGACGGCCAGCGCCGCGAACGCGCAGAGCGCCAGCACGCCGGCGCGTAGGGTTTTCACAAGAGGGTGGCCTGCAGGCATCGAGATTCTCCGTTGAATGAAAGGGGTCATTGCGCCTCCGGCGCGGCCGGCAGCACGAGCAGATGGCGCGGGTCGATCGCGATCCGCCGGGAGGCCGGCACGCGGCCTTCGCACAGCAACGGGTCGGCCGAGCCGGTGGGAATGAAGTCGTAGCGCTGCGTCGCGCCGAAGTAGCGCACGTCGCCCGGCGCGCCGTCGATGCGGTTCACGCCGTGCGCCGGCGGATCGGCCTCCACGTGCTCCGGCCGCACCAGCACCTCGACCTCGGCGCCCGGCCGGTGCCCGCCGGTCTCGACGCGCAGCGTCGCGAACCGCACGTCGACCGTATCGTGCGCGGTCACGCGGCCGCGCAGCAGCGTCGAATGCCCGACGAAGCGCGCGACCTGCGCGGACACGGGCCGCTCGTACAGGTCGCGCGGCGTGCCCACCTGCAGCACCCGCCCGCCGTCGACGATCGCGACGCGGTCGGCCATGCTCAGCGCCTCGTCCTGGTCGTGCGTGACGAGCAGCGTCGTCGCGCCGCACGCACGCTGCAGCGCGCGAATCTCGTCGCGCAGCTGATGGCGGATGCCGGCATCGAGCGCCGCCAGCGGCTCGTCGAGCAGCAGCAGCTTCGGTTCGATCACGAGCGCACGCGCGAGCGCGACACGCTGCTGCTGCCCGCCGGACAGCATCGCGATGCCGCGTTCTGCATGCGCCGCGAGGCCGACCCGCTCGAGCATGTCACGCGCGCGACGCCGCCGAACCTCGGCCGCGACGCCGCGCATTTTCAGCCCGTACGCGACGTTGTCGGCCACCGACAGGTTCGGGAACAGCGCGTAATGCTGGAACACCATGCTGACCTCGCGCCGCCACACCGGCACGCCGGCCATGTCGGCGCCGCCGATCGCGATGCGGCCGCTGCCGCCGTCGAGCAGGCCGGCCGCGAGCCGCAGCAGCGTGGACTTGCCGGAGCCGCTGCGCCCCATCACCGCGAGCAGCTCGCCTTGCGCGGCGGACAGCGTGACGTCGTCGACGCCGTGCCGCGCGCCGGGATACTGGAAACTGACGTGTTCGAACTCGAGACTCATGACGGACTCACTTCATACGTTGCACGGTGCCGACCGATACGAGCGTCGCGAGCACGGCGAGGACGAGCAGCACGACGGTCGCCGCGCACGCCATCCCCGACGCGCCGTAGAACGCCTGCAGCAGCACGATCGGATAGTTGCGGTAGCGAAAGCCCGCGATCAGGTTCGATATCTGGAATTCGCCGATCGACAGCGCGGCCACCATCACGAGCCCCGAAAACAGGCTGTGCCGCAGGTTCGGCAGCACGATCGTGACGAACTGGCGCAGCGGCGTCGCACCGAGCGTCGCCGCACAGGCCTCGAGGCGCGCGAGCCCGAGGTGCCGCAGATCGCTGAGCAGCGTCTGCAGCAGGTACGGCAGCGTCAGCACCGCGTGGGCCGCGATCATCAGCGGCAGCGTGCCGAGCCACGGCAGCGTGTCGCCGCTGAAGATCGCGATATAGCCGAAGCCGAGCGTCAGCGCGGGCACGGCCACCGGCATCAGCATCACGAGGCGGGTCGCCATGCCGCGCCCGGCCTGCGCACGGTGATGCAGCGCATACGCGAGCGGCAGGCCGACCGCGGCGTTCAGCGCACAGCACGCCAGCGCCACCGTCAGGCTCACGCCGAATGCGCGGGTGAAGCTGCGATTTCCGGCGAGATCGGCGAACCAGTGCCAGGTGAAGCCGGTCGGCAGCAGCGTGTTCGTCCACGACTGGCCCACTGAGCCGATCAGCAGCAGCGCGATCGGCAGCAACAGGTAGAGCCCGAACACCGCGACGAGCGCGTGCAGCAAGAGGCGTCCGGCACGCGGACGCACCGGCCTGTTACGCGGAATCGGAACACCATCGGCCAGGGCCGGGGCGGTAGACGCAGGCATGAAAACACTCGCGGACAAGAGACGAAGACACCGCGCAACGTCCGCCGGGCGGGGCTGTCGCGCGTTTTCTGGATGGCCGCAGTGTGCGGAGTCGACATGGCATCGTCATGAAAAAAACGTACAAAGCCCGCATCGATCTGTGCGCCGAAGGAATAGTCGCGATGAAGCACCTGTATCCGAACGTCTCGGAACTGCACGCATTCACCTGTTCTGCGAAGACCCTGAACTTCTCCTACGCGGCCCGCGAACTGAGCCTGACGCCCAGTGCGGTCAGCCGGCAGATCGCGAATCTCGAGGCGCTGTTCGGCGTGAAGCTGTTCGTGCGCGAGGGGCGCAGCCTCGTGCTCACGCGTGCCGGGCAGGTGTACTACGCACGTGTTGCCGGCCCGTTGCGCGAGATCGGCAACGCGTCGATCGAACTGCTGAGCGCGCGCGAGAACGACGACCTGCTGACGATCGCCAGCGTGCCGACGTTCACGACCAAGTGGCTCGTCCCGCGGCTCTCGCGCTTCCTGGCCGTCGCCCCGAGCGTCACGCTGAGCTTTCGCCGCCATCTCGCGCACGGCGACATCTTCCCGTTCGGGCTCGACGCGGCGATCCGCTACGGCGACGGCGCCTGGGAAGGGGTGCGAAGCGATTACCTGGACGGGCGAACCTTCGTGCCGGTCTGTACGCGTGAATTCGGCGAGCGGCACGCATTGCGCACGCCCGCCGACGCCGTCACGGCGCCGCGCCTCGTGCACGAGCAGGCGGAAATCGCGTGGTCTGCGTGGGCGGAACGCCATCGCGCGACGCAGATGAACGCCCTCGCCGGGCCGCGCTTCGAACAGTATTCGGTGCTGATCCAGGCCGCGCAGGCGGGACTCGGGCTCGCGCTCGTGCCGCGTTTCCTGATCGCGGACAATCTCGCGGCCGGCACGCTCGTCGAACCGTTCGATGCACCCGTCGAAGTCGACGCGCAGGGGCACTACCTGTGCTATGCGCCGGAACGCCTCGAGACGAGCGAAGCGTTGCGGCACTTCAGGGAATGGATGCTGGACGAATGCGCGCCGGCGTAAGCCGGCGCGCATTCGTCATACGGCAGGACGCGCTGGGCCGCGCGCCCCGCCGCACCGGACGCCACCGGGCAGCGGCGTCCGGCTGTCGCCGTCAGCGGCGGATGCCGAGCCCCGGCAGCACCTCCGTGCCCTCGGCCACCACCGCATGCAGCAGGCGCGGGTCGGCACCGAGCAGCCCGAGGATCGTCGGCGCGACCTGCTTCGTGCCGACCGTATCGGTCACCGTGCGTGCGCGATGCAGGCCCGGATACGACACGAGCAGGCCGAGGTGGCTGTCGTCCGGCGCGTTGCCGCCGTGCTCCTCGTCCTTCTTCGTGCTCGACGTGTAGATCACGCCCGGATTCGGCTGGACGACGATGTCCGGCGTGCGGCCGTTGGCCGGATCGCCGAAGCGCTCGGCGAGCGCCGCGCCGTACAGCACGTACGCCTGCGGGCCGTCCGCGCAGATCCCCGGCGCGTTGCAGCCGAGGTTCGCCTTCAGCGTCTGCACCACGGCCGTGCGCTGGTTGCGGTCGCGCAGCCAGATCAGGCCGACGTCGTCGGTCTGCACGAAACCGGTGCCGACCAGGCCCGAGCCGTCGTTCAAGTTGCCCGTCGTCGTGTTGTTCTGGCCGAAGTTGCCGTTCGGGTCGATGTAGTTGTTCGCTTCGAGCAGCTTCGTCAGCGTGTCGCCGTTCTTCACGAGCTTCGTGTGATCGGTCGGCGACTGGCCGTGCTTCGCCGTGACGATCACGGCCGTCGACGAATACAAGTTCGCCTGCTTCAGCGCCGCGACGACATGGCCGATCGAGTTGTCGACGTACGTGATCGCGTTCGCGACCTGCCCGTTCGGCGTGAAGTTCGCATCGAGATAGCCGCCGCCCTTCGCGACCGGCGCCTTCTGCGCGACGCTGAGCGTCTGGAAGTTGCCGCCGAACAGCGTCGGCACCGGCACGCTCTTCGTGCCCGTCGAGTCACGGCCGTTGATCTGGTTGATCAGCGCCTGCACGTGCAGGTTGTCGAACTGCGCGGTATGCGAATAGACGTCCGTGTAGTTCGTCTTGGTCACCGGGTCGATCGAGTTGATCTCGGTGCGCATCAGGTCGTCGACACCGGTGCCCGACGGCCCGTTCAGCCAGTCGTAGCCCCACGCGTGCTTGTCGGCCCACGCGGTGGTCGCGTTCGGGATGCCGGCCTTCACGGCCTCGAACACCGTGTTGGTCTTCACGAAGTTGTGCGGATAGACCGGCACGCACTTGCCGTTGACCTTCGCGTTCGGGATCGCCTGCGGGTTGAACGCGCCGCCGCCGTCGAGGTGGACGAGCGCGCCGCCGTTCTCGGCGTCGATGCCGGTCGTCTCGTCGAACACGACGTTCCAGCCCTGCTTGCCCGAGCAGCTCGTATCGCCCGGCGCGTACAGGTTGCGGTCGTACGACACGTCGTAGAACAGGCCGGCCGTCTTCGGCGAGCCGCCCGTCACGAGCGCGGCGAGGCCCGGGAACGAATCCGACAGGCCCGGCGTATAGGCATTCGTGTACGTCACGCCGCTCTTCGCGAGCACCGCGATGTTCGGGCACGTGTTCGCGCCGATGCAGCGCGCGAGATCCTGCTCGTGCAGGCCGTCGACGCTGATCAGCAGCACGTGTTTCACGACGCGGCTCGCGTGGTCGCGGCCCTCGCCGCGACTGTCGTCGTCCTGCTGCGCGGCGTGCGCACCCGCACCGGCGAGCGCCAGCGCGCCCGCCACCACCGCCACCACCTTCCGCTGCTTACCAAGGAAAGACATGATCACCCCACCTCTTCGATTGACGTTGAACTGCGTGACTTGCCATCAGGCGCGCAAGAATATGGGCGCGTCGTGGGTCGCTCGCATGAAGCGGGGCTTTCTGTTTTCTATCAAACGTAACCAATCGCAAGTGACACGAATCGGCCGCAAAGCAATGTGGCCTGGCGCACATTGCGAAAGGCGCGCCCACCTGCCGGCACTACGCCGGTGCATCGGTCAATCCGTCCGAGGCGTCATCGGTCGTACGATTTTTTTTCCGGCTTGGCGCGCGACTATTGGCGTGTGATAAAGGGTTTTCCCTGACCCGGAGCACGAGTATGTCGACCCTGGAAGCCCTCCGGTTCGTGCTGGACGATGCACGCACCCCCGAGATCATTCGCCACCACGTCGTCGACGCGTTGCAGTACGCGTTGCGCAACTACGGACAGGTGTTCACCGCGAAGGAAGTCGAATGGCTGGCGCAGTGGGACGACGCGCGTCTGCCGCTGGCTGCAAAGAAGGAATTAGGCAAGCGCGAGGAACCGGCGATCGCCGCGCGCTGAGCGCTGAAGGAAACGCGCCGCCGCGCCCGAACGGATAAACGGGCGCGGCGGCGGATCGCCTGCTTACTGCAGGCCGAAGTCGACGCGAGTGGTCGCGCCCTTGTCCTCGATGCCCTTCGCATCGAGCTTCGGCGCGACGATGAACATGCGGCTCGAATCGATCTTCCCGTCGAGATACTGGCGCACCGCCTGCGCGCGCTGCTGCGCGAGCGCACGCAGCGCGTTGTCGTCGGCCGGCGCGTGCTCGGCGAGCGCCTTCTTCATGTCGGCGTCGGGCAGCGTCTTCTGCAGGCCGATCACGTTGCGCGGCTTCTTGAAGTCGGCGGCCTTGTACGCGCGCGTCAGGTACTTGCTGTACTCGGCCGGCTCGACCTTCACCGACATCGGGTCGATGCTCTCGCCCTGCCCGATTACGTCCTTCAGCTTCTGCTGGCGCACGAGCCGCTCGACGTATGCGTCGCCGAGCCCCGACGTGTCCTTCGCCGGGTCGACGCGGCCGATCAGGTCGAGGCGGATAGACGGCTTCTCGGTCAGCATCTTCACGACGGTGTCGAGCTTCTTCTGCTGCGCGTCGTCGAGCTGGTACGAGCCCGGCGCGAATTCGACGTAGCCGAGATCCTCGCCGCCGCCGCCGAACGCATGCGCGAGCAGCGAGAAGGGCGACGTGACGGCCTTCGCGATCAGGTTCAGCACCGCGCGCCAGATCAGCCCGCCGACGCTGAACTCCGGATTCGACAGCGAGCCGGACACCGGCAGGTTCACGTCGATCTGGCCGCGCGTGTTCTTCAGCAGCGAGATCGCGAGCTTCACCGGCAGCCTGGTCGCCGTATCGTTCTCCACATGGTCGCCGAACGTGAGCTGGTCGATGAAGATGTGGTTGTTTGCCTTCAGCTGGTCGTTCGCCAGTTCGTAATGCAGGTCGACGTTGAGCTTGCCCTTCGTGATCGGGTAGCCCGCGTACTTCGCCGAGTACGGCGTCAGGTTGGTCAGCTCGATGTCGTGCGCGGTCGCGGTGAGGTCGAGCGCCGGCTTCTCGATCAGCGGGTTCACCGAACCCTTGATCGAAATCGGCCCGTTGCCCGCGAGGTTCGCGGCGACGTCGACCGGCGCGGACGTCGTCGAATCCGTGCCGAACGCGCCGACCGTGCCCTTGATCGCAATGAGGTTCGCCGTGTAGTTCGGCTTGATGAAGTTGTCGGTATACGTCACGCGGCCGTTCTGCAGCAGCAACTCGCCGAAATGCATGCGCACCGGGTTCTGCGGCGGCGTCGCGGCCTTCACGACCACCGTCGCCGAGGCGGCGGCCGGCGCGGACGCCTGCTGCGCGGCCGCGGCCGACGCGGCCCGGGCGGCAGCCGGCGGCGTCACGCCCGGCGACAGCGGCACCGGCTCGCCCTTGCTCGCGTCACGCGTGAGCGACTGCGCGGGGCCCGTTTCCTTCGCGACCACGTCCTTCAGGTTCAAGCGTCCCTGCGCGTCGAGCAGCACGCGGCCGTAGAAGTTCGAGAACGTCACGCGCGCGGCATCGACGTCGGTGCCCTTCTCGTCGTAGTTCGCCTTCAGGTTCGTCAGCGCGAGCGAGCGCCAGCCCGCGAACGGGTCGGAGGTCGCCTTGTCGAGCATCCGCACGTCGACCAGCGCGACATCGCCGCGATAGGTCGCGCGCGGCGCGTCCTTCACCTGCGCGAACGTCAGGTTGCCCTGCGCGTTGAGCAGCGCACTGGCGATCGTCGCGTTCAGCGCGCTGCCGAAGTACGGCTCGAACGCGGCCGCGTCGAGGCGGTTGCCGTTGATCTTCAGGCCGAGCTTCAGCGGCTGCGCGGTCACGTCGCCCGTCACGTTCAGCGAACCCTTGCGGTTCAGCGTCGCCTTCAGCTGCACGGGCAGCGGCCTGGTCATGTCGTCGCTGATCTTCTGCACCGACAGGTCCAGCGGCTTGATCGCCAGCTTCACCGGGCGCGGCGTCGACAGGTCGGTGAAGTTCGCGGACGCATCCTTCACGTTCAGCGCGTCGATCCGGTAATGCCACGACGGCGCGGCGGCCTCGGCCTTGCGCGCGACCGTCCGCTTCGGCACCGACGCCTGGGCAGGTTCGGCCAGCGCCGCGAGGTCGATCTTGCCGTCCTTCAGGCGCTGCACGTCGAGCGCAAGCCCGCTTGCGTCGACGCTCGCGATCTCCGCGATGCGCGTGGCGACGTCGACCTTCGCGATCTTCGCGCTCGCGTCGGGCAGCACGATCGCGGGCGCCTTCGCGTCGGGCGTCGCGATCTTCAGCGACTTCAGGCTGACCGTGCTGTCGGCAACCTGTGCGGCGAGCGGCGTCTTGCCCCAGTCGGCCTTCGCGTTGACGGTCGCACCGAGCGTGCCGTCGAGCACGCGCGCACGCGTCGCCTCGCCGAGGTACGGCTGCAGCGCCGGCAGCGCGAGCGCGGCGACCGTCAGCTTGCTCTCGACCTGCTTCTCCGCGAGATTGAACGAGCCTTCGGCCTTCACGTCGCCGCCGCGCGACAGCGACGTCGACAGCGTATATTTCGCGGGCGTCTTGCCCTGCATCGTGAAGCCGTCGAGCGTCGCGGCGAGCTTCGTGAGCGACAGCGCGGTCGGCGTCGCCGGCACGCGGTCGTCGACGTTGACCGTGCCGCCGTCGATCGCGAAATGGCGGATCGTCAGGTCGAGCGGGGGCGCCTCCTTCGCGCCGGCGCCGGCTGCGGCCTTGGCGCCGCTGGCGGCGGCTTCGGCAGCGGCGGAAGCGGCCGCCGTGCCCGACGCCGCCGGCTTGCCTTCGGCGGCCTTCGATGCGGCTGCCGGCTGCGCGGCGAGCTTCTCGACGTTCAGCACGCCCTGCTTGTCGCGCGACAGGTCGACGACCGGCTGGTCGATCCGGATCTCGTCAAAGTGCATCGCGTTGCGCAGCGGCTCGAGGCTGGCCGCCGCGACGTGCACGCCGCGTGCGGCGAACAGCGGCGCGGACGCATGGTCCGTCACCTTCGCGTCCTTCAGGTCCACGGTGCCCGACACGCGCAGCGCGGGTGTCTCGCCGCTCATCACGAAATTGACCGAGAGGTCGCTGCTCAAGAGGCCGCTCGTCACGGCCACCGGCAGCTTCGCCGGCACGTACGAGATCAGCTTCGGCACGTCGAGGCCGTCGAATTTCAGCGCGATCTCCGATTCGCGCGACTGCGCGAACGGCTTGGTCTTGCCGTCGATCGCGATCGGGCTGCCGTCGAAACGCGCGCGCAGCTTCGGCTCGACGAAGATGTCGGTCTTCGAGGCCAGCGTCGCGATGTAGGGAATGCCGAGCGTCCAGTTGTCGACGACGTGCTTTTCGTTCAGCAGACGGTCGTCGAAATCGATCCGGCCGTTGTTGACCTGGATGTTCGACACCGAGAACTGCGTCGGCTTGCTCTCGGGTTTCGGCGACGGCGTCGAGAACTTCTCGATCAGGTCGGTGAAGTTGAAGCGCTGCGCGTCGTAGCGGACGATATGAAAGCGCGGCGAGTCGAGGCGAACCTCATTGACGATCGGCGCGCCGCGGAACAGCGACGACCACGACGGCCGCACGACGAGCTTCGCGATGTCGACGAAGTCGCCCTGGTCGCCTTTGTCGCCGAGATGGATGCCGTCGGCTTCGAGGTTCAGCGTGTACGGGTTCAGCGCGATGCGCTGGATCGTGGCGGGCCGGTCGAGCTGCTTGCTCAACTGCTGTTCGGCGATATGGCGGATCAGCGGCGGCGCCGCGAAGAACCCAAGCAGTCCGAACAAAACGATGAAGATCAGCAGGCCGATGCCGATGCGCCGGGCCCGGCGCGAGCGTGCAACGCCACCGAGGGCATGGAGGGTGGAGGGTACGGTTTCTTTGTCTGCGCTTGCCATGCTTGAATGCCTCGGGATGGAATGCCGGGCCGCGCCGGAGAACCGGGCGGCCGTGCACGCTATCCCGAAAGTATAGGCTCAGGAGGTGACGGCACGGGGTTCGGGCGCCGTCGCGCCCGCCGGTCGGACAACGCCGCCGGTCGTCCGTTCACTTCCGGACGACGACGGGCGGCATCCACGACCCGTCGCTCGCCTGCGGCTTCGGCGCGTACAGGCGCAACGCGAGTGCGAAATCGGCGCGCGGCGCCGGCAGCCAGTTGGCCGCATGCGTGCCGCCCGGCGACGCCGACACGACGATGTCGATCGAGCCGTCGTGGTTGCGGCGCAGGCGGTCGCGATCGCCGAGCGAGCGGCGCGCCGACCCGACGTCGGGCAGCGCGCCGTTGGTCGTATAGGGCGTGAGCGTCCAGAACGCGCGCACCGGCGGCAGCGCGCCTGGCGCGAAATGCAGCGCATAGCGATTCGCGCCGTTCAGCGCATGGCCGTCGCTGTCGACGCGGACGACCGCGAGCGTTTCGTCGTCGCGCGTCGCGGTGCCGAACTGCGTGTAGGCCGCGTACGCGCGCAGCGTGTAGTCCTGGCCGTACTTGCCGGCCGTATCGCCGATCCAGCTCCAGCCGTTCGCGTTCAGCAGGTTCGACGGCGGGGTCGAGAGCCGCGCGCGCGCCTCGGCGACGCCGGCCGTCGCGGCCGTGAGGCGGTCGCCCGTCCACAGCACCGGATAGCCGGCCGACACGCCGATGTCGCGGAGCAGTTCCTGTGCGTGCGCATCGTCGGCCGGCGCCGGGTTGTCCTGCAGCGCCTGCGCGAAGCGCGTGAAGAACGCCTTCGGATCGAGTGCGGCCACCTGCTCGGCCGGCGTGCCGCCGCCCACCGCTTCGGACGGCGCACTGCCCGCATGGACCGCGACCGACGCGCCGCGCGCCGCGCCCGTGTAGACGGACAGCGGCACCACGCGGATCGCGCGCTGCAGTTTCTTCACGTTCGTGAGGTCGCGCCCGCCGCTCGTCTGCAGCCGGACTTCGAGCCACGCGTTGGCCGACGGCACGTCGATCCGGACCGCGCCCTGCGGCAGCGTGCCCTGCCAGTCCTTCGCGGCGAACGCAATCGTTTGCGATCGCGCACCGCCGCGTGCCCCGCGTGCAGCCACGCTCGACGACGACCACAGCACGTTCGTCCACATGTCGAGTGCGCGCGCATCCCAGTAGCGGCCGCGCGTGTCGGGCAACGTGACGATCACGGGTTCGGTCGCGACGTCGAGCCAGCCGATCGAGTCGAGCGTGTCGACGCCCGGCAGCGGCGGATTGACCGCGCCGACGGGCGGCAGCGCCTGCGCATGGCGCAGCGTGTTGAGCGGCGCCTGCCCCGGTTGCGCGCCGTCGCCGCCGGTTGCCGCTTCCTTCGCGACGTCCATCAGCACGAGCGGATACGCGTAGACATAGGAGTCGGCGACTTCCGCCCGCATCCAGCCGGTTTTCCGCTGGATTGCATCCGGTTGCGACGCGCACCCCGCTAGCAACGCCGCGAGGGCAAGCGACGCGCACGCGCGCCGCAGAAAAACTGATTCCTGCTGGTTTTCAATCATCGATTACTGGCCGAATATCGTTCTTTTCAGTCAACGCCTTGTTCGACCTGCAAATGGCGAAAGCAAGGCACCCCAGCCTGCCCGGGCAACCGTTTCGCGACGGTTCATAACACTGGGCGCTGATGTCAGGCCGGTATCATAGCGCCTCAGGGCATCCCCCAATATGCCGATTAGCGGGTGGCGCGTATTCGCGGGCCCAATGGGTCCGAAAATGTCTCGCCGGGTCTTCAGGATAATTGGGGCGACATCGCAGCGGTTTCGGCTGGCTTTAGGTGCCCGAGCGGATCGCCGACCGAACCTATAGCGGTGAATTCAAGGTCCGCATCCCGCCGCAAGCTCACCGTGCGCTGGTGATCCAGGCCGCCGAACAAGGCGTCAGCCTGAACCGTCTCGCAAGCGCCAAGCTCTGCGCGTAACCGGTCGATTACGTGCAGCACGTGACGCCCGGCCTTCCTCGTGGAAGCCGGGCGTTCACTTTTTACGGGTCGTGGCACCCTGTGAACACGGATGGCCTCAGCCGATCCGCCCGCCTGGCATCGCGTACATCATCCACTACTTGACCTTACCATCATGGGAATGTTGATACTGGGATCATTGGCGGCATGAGCCGCGCATTCAGGGAATCCGACATGACTGAACCACTTGCCTCCGCAGCGCTGCATACGATCGAGCTGGGCATCGATGGCATGCATTGCGGCGGCTGTACGGGCCGCGTGCAACGGGCGCTGGCCGCGGTACCGGGCGTCGTCGAGGCGACGGTCGACCTCGACACGCACACGGCGGCTGTGACGGCGCACGATACGGTCGACGCCGCACAACTCGTCGAGGCGGTCGGTACAGCCGGCTACGGCGCCGCCGTGCGCGACCCGCTGCCCGAAGACGCTGCGACGCCGCATGCCCATCCTGTCGAAGCATCGCCCGCGCCGATGGCCGCCGCCGCTTCGACTGCCCGCCACCCGCTTCCGGCCGACAGCACCATCATCGAACTCGATATCGACGGGATGACCTGTGCATCGTGCGTGTCGCGCGTCGAAAAGGCGCTCGCGAAGGTGCCGGGCGTCACGCGCGCGTCGGTCAACCTCGCGACCGAACGGGCAACCGTCGACGCCGCGCCCGACGTGACTGCCGCCCGGCTTGCCGAAGCCGTGAAACAAGCCGGTTATGGCGCGACGCCGGTGGCCGGCGCCGCGATCCCGCCGGCAGCCTCCAACGCCCCCGCCGATCTCGAACTCGACATCGGCGGAATGACCTGCGCCTCCTGCGCCGGCCGCGTCGAAAAGGCGCTGGCCGCCGTGCCGGGCGTCGCGGGCGTTTCCGTCAACCTCGCGACCGAGCGCGCTTCCGTACACGGCGCCGGTGCGCTCGACGCCGCGGCGCTGATCGCGGCCGTCACCACCGCCGGCTACCGCGCGTCGCTCTCCGCCACATCATCAGCCGGTGCCGCCGGGGCTGACGCGCAACCGGCCGGCCCCGCGCAAGACCCCGACGTCCGCAAGCACCTCGAAGCGATTCGCGAACGCGATCTCGTGATCTGGTCCGCCGTGCTGAGCGCGCCCCTTGTCGCACCGATGCTCGTCGCGCCGTTCGGCATCGACCTGATGCTGCCCGGCTGGCTCCAGCTCATGCTCGCATCGATCGTCCAGTTCGGCTACGGCGCGCGCTTCTATCGCGCGGCCTGGCATGCGGTGAAGGCGCGCACCGGCAACATGGACCTGCTCGTCGCGCTCGGTACGTCGGCCGCGTACGGGCTGAGCCTGTGGATGCTGCTGCGCGCCCCCCTGCACCCCGGCCACCTGTATTTCGAGGCGTCGGCCGTCATCGTCACGCTGGTGCGCTTCGGCAAGTGGCTCGAGTCGCGCGCGAAGCGCCAGACCACCGACGCGATCCGCGCGCTGAACGCGCTGCGTCCCGACCGCGCGCGCGTCATCGAGCACGGCGTCGAGCGCGACGTGCCGCTGGCGCAGGTGCGCGTCGGCACCCGCGTCAGCATCCGTCCCGGCGAGCGCGTGCCGGTCGACGGCCGGATCGTGACGGGCCGCTCGCACATCGACGAATCGCTGATCACCGGTGAAAGCCTGCCCGTGCCGAAGGACGACGGCGACCCCGTCACGGCCGGCTCGATCAACGGCGAAGGCGCGCTCGTCGTCGAAACCACCGCGATCGGCGCGGAAACGACGCTCGCACGCATCATCCGCCTCGTCGAATCCGCGCAGGCCGAGAAGGCGCCGATACAGCGGCTCGTCGATCGCGTGAGCGAGGTATTCGTGCCGGCGATCCTCGGCATCGCGTTGCTGACGCTGATCGGCTGGCTGATCGCTGGCGCCGGCACGGAAACCGCGATCCTCAACGCGGTCGCGGTGCTCGTCATTGCGTGCCCATGCGCGCTCGGCCTGGCGACGCCCGCCGCGATCATGGCCGGCACGGGCGTCGCGGCCCGGCACGGCGTGCTGATCAAGGATGCGCAGGCGCTCGAACTCGCGCAGCGCACGACGGTGATCGCGTTCGACAAGACCGGTACGCTGACCGAAGGCAAGCCGTCCGTGACGGCGTTCGAAGCGGTCGGCGTGCCGCATGACGAAGCGCTCGCGCTCGCGGCGGCGGTGCAACGCCAGAGCGACCATCCGCTCGCGCGCGCCGTGGTCGCCGCGCACGAAGCCGAACTGGCCGCACGCGGCGGTGCGGTGTCATCGCCCGTCGCCGCCGATGCGCGTGCGGTGGCCGGACGCGGCGTGGAAGCACGTGTCGGCGGACAGTTGCTCGCGCTCGGCAGCACGCGCTGGCGCGACGAACTCGGCATCGCGGTGCCGCCCGCGCTCGATGCACGCGCAGCGGAACTCGAGCGCGCGGGCAACACGATCTCGTGGCTGATGCGCGCCGACGCGCCGCGCGCGTTGCTCGCGCTGATCGCTTTCGGCGATACCGTGAAGCCGGGGGCCCGCGACGCGATCGCGGCGCTGTCGGCGCGCGGTGTCGCGAGCGTACTCGTGACGGGCGACAACCGCGGCAGCGCGGCCGCCGTCGCGGCGTCGCTCGGCATCGGCGAGGTGCATGCGCAGGTGCTGCCCGACGACAAGGCGCGCGTCGTCACCGAGTTGAAGCGCACGCACGGCGGAATCGTCGCGATGGTCGGCGACGGGATCAACGATGCGCCCGCGCTCGCGGCGGCCGATGTCGGCATCGCGATGGCGACCGGTACGGATGTCGCGATGCACACGGCCGGCATCACGCTGATGCGCGGCGACCCGGCGCTCGTCGCCGACGCGATCGACATCTCCCGGCGCACGTACCGGAAGATCCAGCAGAACCTGTTCTGGGCGTTCGTCTACAACCTGGTCGGCGTGCCGCTCGCGGCGCTCGGCTGGCTGAACCCGGTGATCGCGGGCGCGGCAATGGCGTTTTCCAGCGTCAGCGTCGTGACCAACGCGTTGCTGTTGCGGAGATGGAAGGGGCGCGCGGGGTGACGTGTGCCGGTGACGTGTGCCGGTGACGTGTGCCGGTGACGTGTGCCGGTGACGTGTGCCGGTGACGTGTGCCGGTGACGTGTGCCGGTGACGTGTGCCGGTGACGTGTGCCGGTGACGTGTGCCGGTGACGTGTGCCGAACGGCCTGATGGCCGTTCGGCGTTCGCGCTTGGCGCTTGGCGCTTGGCGCTTGGCGCTTGGCGCTTGGCAAACAGGAAGGATCGTAAGTCGGCCGGCATTGGCCGATGGCGAGTCGAATCGCCAGCGCGTGTCGGCGCGGCGCCGGCCGATGGCTTCAGTCCGAAATGACTGGCTTGATCAAGGTCGTCGTGATCGGCGCGAAGCCGCACGCACGATACAACGCACGGGCCGCCGCGTTGTGATTGAACACCGACAACCCGATCTCGGTGACGCCGTACCGGCGTGCCTCGGCATCGAGCGCCTCGAGCGTACGCGTGGCCCAGCCCTGGCGGCGCCGGGACGGGGCGATGTCGAGGTCGTAGATGAACAGCGTGCGGTTCGGCCCTTCAGGCACGATCGCGTACCAGAGGTCACCCACCGCGTCGCCGCTAGTGCCGTCGATGAGCACGACAAGGGTTTGGCCGGAGGTGCGCAGGCCGTCCGGCAGCAGCGTGTCGAAACAGGCGCGCGCCCGGCTGGCCGCGTCTTCGACAGCATTTTGTCCGGATGAAACGAGATCGCTCGCGTAGCCGTCGATGGCTCGCATGCGGTACGCGTGGAATTCGCTCGCCGTCATCGGCCGCATCTGCAGCATGGCGCGGTCACCGTGAACGGAATCGGACTTCCAGTGTAGCGGGACGGTCGCGCCGGCGCGCGATGCAGCGGCGGAAAGCGGAAAGACAGGTGCGGCAGGCGCCGCGCTGACAGCCAATCAGCGAATCAGCGAATCAGCGAATCAGCGAATCAGCGAATCAGCGAATCAGCGACGGTACAGGACGATCGGCACGAGGTGCGCACGACGCACGCGCTCGGCTTCGGCACGACGCGCAGCGTACGAGTATTCGGCGTCAAGCGGCAGGTGCGGGGACACGAAAAGGTCGTCGATCTTTTGCAGCAGGGCGAGGATGAAGCTCATTTGAGACTCCTGACAGGTGTGGCTAGGGTTTTCCCTTAGATGGACTCCATTCTAAGGGTTTTCCCTGAACTCTGCCAGCGCACCGCATCAGTTTGCCGCAGGCGCGCGACGGCGGATCGCCGATACATAGCGGCGATCGTTGCTCCGTCAGGCTCCCAGGATAGGGTCGAAACGATTAACGCGTGCGGCGAGCGCGCTTCGCGACGGCCGCCTCGCGGTTCGCGTTGCGCTGAAGCCGGTCGACTTGCGACAACAGCGCCTCGTGATGCTCCTCGAGCGTCATCAGCGTTGCCTGTTGCGTCGACAGATCGGCCGCGAGGCGATCGATCCGCTGCTGCTTCGTGGCGACGTCCTGTTTCAGGTGCGCGATCTGCCGCGTCTGCATCACCAGCGCGACGAGCCCGGCCAGCACGACGACGGCCAACGCCAGCAGCAGGCGGTTGACGCGACGCATCTCGCGATCGGCCGCGCGCGTCAGGCCGTCCACATCGGCCTGCAGTGCGGCGAGCCGGTCGGTCAGCGGACGCAGGTGCGTGTCCGGATCGAAGACCGGGGCGCCCGGTTGCGTGCGCTCCGCCGATGGCTTCGTGACAAAGGAGGCAGCGGAAGCCGGTGGCACGGCGTCATGGGCCTTCGCGACGTTAGCCGTGTTAGCCGTGTTAGCCGTGTTAGCCGGGTTGGCCGGGTTGGCAGCATTCGCGGCAATCACCGGCTTGGCCGGCTGCGCCGACGTCTGCGGCTCGACCGTCGTCACCGAGTCTGACACCTGGCTCGCCCCGACCGCCTCCGCCACCGTGCCCACGCTCGTCACGACCAGCGCGGATTGCTCCGTTGTCGCGTCGCTTGCACCGGCAGCCGCCCGGCGTTTACCGCCCGACGGCGCACGGCGTTCCTTCACGGCGTCGCCGGCGGGCCGCCCTTCGCGGGATTTAACGGCGGTAGCAGCAACAACAGCAGCCTTCTCGACTGCACCATCAGCCGCTTGAGATCCGGTCGCCTTCGCCTCAGCACCATCGGTTGCTTGCAGCTTGGTCGCCACCGTTGCGGCGCCATCGCCCGCCCGCACATCGTCGGCCTTCGTTGCGGCGCCATCGCCCGCAAGCCCATCGGCGGCTTTCGATGCAACGCCATCGGCCAGGGGAATATCGACCGCCTTCATCGCAGCCGCGCCAGAATCCGGCACGACGTCGACGTTAGCGTCACCACCGCCTTCAGGCGACGAAACGCCATGCGCCACCGTCGCGTCTCCAGGCGTCACTGCACCTTCTGTTGCATCAACATGTCCTGCCGCGGCCACCGCCTCCGGTGCACTGAACCCGTCCAGCGCAGCCTGCCGCCCGGACGCCACATCGTCCGCGACATCGGCTTGCGCGCCCGCTTCGTCACGCACCGCGGCCGGCACGCGTTCACCCGGCTCGAGCACGGGATCGCCGAACAGGTCGAGCGTCTGTTCGTCCCGCGATGCGTCGCCGGCCGGCGCACTGCCGGACCGCACCGTCGCCCTCGCGGACGTACTGCCCGCGGCAGCAGCCGAGCGCGGTCGCGAACGGGCCGACGAACGATTGGAACGGGAGCGGGAGCGAGGCGAGGAAACGGATTCGGTCATGGAAATCGGATGGCTGGGCCCGCAAGCGCGGAACCGGATGTCGAACGGAATCGGTGGTCGGCCATTGTCGCATGCCCCGTCGCCGATTCCGCCTATTCGTCGCCCGACAACCCGTTGCCCTCTTCGAAACGCGTGACGCCCTTCAGCGCGCGCAGCTTGTCGCAGATCGCCCGGTATTCGAGTTCCGACACCCGCGCGAGCGCGATGCGCACCTCGTCGTGCTCGCCCGTGTCGTCGGCGCGCTGCACGATGAACTGCTTCACCCGCGCACTGTCCGGACCCAGCGCCGCGTGCAGCGAATCGAAGTTCAGCGTGCCGCCCACGACCGTCAGCACGAGCTGGCGCCGCTGGCGCGCCGTGAAGTAGCGCCGCTCCAGCGGCTTGATGCCGGCCAGGATGATCAGGATGATGATCGTCGCCGAAATCGACGCGACGTAGAGCCCGCCTCCCACCGCGAGGCCGATCGCGGCGACCGACCACAGGCTCGCGGCGGTCGTCAGCCCGCGCACGATCTCGCCGCGCAGCAGGATCGAGCCCGCGCCGAGGAAGCCGATGCCCGACACGACCTGCGCGGCGATCCGCGACGGATCGAGCACGATATGCTCGCTGCTGCCGAGTATGTCGGCGAACCCGAACGCCGACACGATCATGATCAGCGTCGAACCGACACAAACGAGCATGTGCGTACGCAGGCCGGCCGCCCACGACAGGCGCTCGCGCTCGAAGCCGATGACGCTGCCCAGCGCCGCCGCGAGGACGAGCCGCATCACGAGTTCCAGGTTGCTCAGCATGCGATTTATCTCCTTTTTTGGTGCCGGCCGCGCGGAATGTTTTATCCTTGGCCCCGGCCGCGCCGATCCTCCGGGCCGCGCCGACACGTTTTGAACCCAGCGCTCAACCCCGTCATGTCCGTTTCCGACTCCGCTTCCGCCCAGGCCGCCCAGCTGCGCCACCATTTCGCGCACGTCGTCTTGCCGATCTGGCGGGGTTCAGGGTTCGACCAGACATTACAGTTGCCGTTCGAAGCCGTCGATCCGGCCACCCACGCGCCGCTGCCCGTGACCCGATATCGCGCAATGGCCTGTGCACGGCAACTGTTCGTGTTCGCACGGGCCGGCGACACCGCGCACGCGGCCACGCTGTTCGACGCGCTGGGCCGCCGCTTTCGCGACCCGCGCCACGGCGGCTGGCACTACAGCGTGGATGCGCAGGGCGCACCGCTCGACACGACCAAGGATCTCTACACGCACGCCTTCATCGTGTTCGCGTGTGCGGCGTGGTATGCGGCGTCGGGCGACGTCGCCGCGCGCCAGGCGGCCGAAGAGACCGCCGCGCTGATTCAGGACCGTTTCGCGCCGCACCGCGGCGACGCGCTGCTCGATGCCGCCCGCCACGCCGATTTCTCGTCATCCGGCAGCGGGACGCTGCAGAATCCGCTGATGCACCTGACCGAAGCGTGGCTCGCGGCGGCCGCTGCATTCGGCGATGCGGCGTTCGATGACGCGCTCGCGCACACCGCACAGGCCGTCGAGCGCACGTTCGTCGACGCGGCAACCGGCTGCGTGGCCGAGCTGCCGCTCGACGCAGCCGACAACCGGTTCGAGCCCGGCCATCAGTTCGAGTGGTTCTATCTGGTCGATGCGGCCGGCGCGCGGCTCGCGCAGACCGGGCTCCCCGGCGCGCTGGCGCGCGCGTTCGTGTTCGCGGAGCAATACGGCGTCGATCCGCAGACGGGCGGCGTCTGCGCGGCGCTCGACGCGCAAGGCGCGTGCATCGACGGCACGCAGCGGATCTGGGCGCAGACCGAGTACCTGCGCGCGCTCGCGACGCACGGCGGCACGGCGGCCTCCGCGCCGCTCGCGCGGCAGATCGAACGCTTCGCCGCGCGCTTCCTGCATCCGCGCGGCTGGTTCGAGTGCAAGACGGCGGACGGGCAGGTGGCGCGCGCCGACATGCCGTCGACGACGCCCTACCACCTCGAGACCGCCTACGCGGCGCTGCCTGCCGGCGCGTAACCCGCGTCGTCGAACGACGGCGCCGCGCGCTCGCCGCGTGCGGCGCGGCCATCGCCCAGTTCGAACACCGACACCGCCTGCATCAGGTGCGCGGTCTGGTCGTTCAGCGACGCGGCCGCCGCCGCGACCTCCTCCACCAGCGCGGCGTTCTGCTGCGTGAGCTGATCCATCTGCGTGACGGCCTGGTTCACCTGCTCGATCCCGACGCTCTGCTCGACCGACGCCGCGGTGATCTCGGACATCGTCTGCACGACGCGCGTGATCGACGCCGATACCGTCCGCATCGCGTCGCCGGCGCGCTCGACGAGCTCCGCGCCGCCGTTGATCTGCGCGACCGAATCCTCGATCAGCGCCTTGATCTCCTTCGCCGATTGGGCGCTGCGCTGCGCGAGCGAGCGCACTTCGCCCGCGACGACCGCGAAGCCGCGCCCCTGTTCGCCTGCGCGTGCGGCTTCCACGGCCGCGTTCAGCGCAAGGATGTTGGTCTGGAACGCGATGCCGTCGATCACCGAGATGATCTCCGCGATCCGCCCCGAACTCTGTGCGATCCCGCGCATCCGGTCGATCACGCTGTCGACCACGCCGCCGCCGTGGCTCGTCGCCTCGAGCGCCGCGTCGGCCAGCGCGCTCGCCGCGCGCGCGCTGTCGGTGTTCTGCCGGACGGTCGCCGTCAGTTCCTCCATGCTCGCGGCCGTTTCCTCGAGCGACGCGGCCTGCGTGCCGGTGCGCGCCGACAGGTCGGCGTTGCCGCCCGCGATCTCGCCCGCGCCGAGGTGGATCGCATCCGACGCCTGGCGCACCGTGCGCACGGTGCCCGCGATGCTCGTCTGCATCGTGGCGAGGCCGCGCAGCATCCGGTCGATCTCGAACACGCCGCCGGCCCGCACGACTTCATCGAGCCGGCCCTGCGCGATCCGCTCGAAATGGCGGCCGGCTTCTTCCAGCGGCGCGACGACCGCGCGCCGTGCGGCCGCGTAGATCGCTGCGCTCGCCGCGAGCATCGCCACCAGCAGCACGATGCCGACCGACTTGAACCAGAGCATGCCGCCGTCGATGGTGTCGAGCGCCGCGCGGCTCGAAGCGCCGCCATAGTCGGTGAAGCGGCGCAGCTCGGCGAGATAGGCGTCCTGGATGCTCTGCGTCGGCTGGTCGAGGAAGGCCTGGATGTTGTCGGCATCGAGGAACTGCACGAGTTCGCCCAGCGCGCCGCGCAGCGCGCGATAGCGCTCGGTGAGCGCCGCGACGCGCGCGCGGTTGGCATCGTCGACCGGCTGCGCGGCCGTCAGCGCGGCGAACGCCTTGTCGGCTTCCGCGAGCGACGCGCCGGCATGGCGAATGATGTCTTCCGGCTTCGGGCCGCCGCGCACCATCCGCGTGCCGGCGCGCGACAGGTTGATGCGCGCGTCGAGCAGCTGCTGGGTCGCCTGGCTGGCTGCCTCGACCTGCGTGATCGCGACGTTCGACAGATCGTCGACGCCGCCGCGCGTGGACTTGAGCGCCCAGAAGCCGAGCGCCTCGATCGCGAACAGGAAGAGGCAAAACACGGTCAACACGCCGAGCAGACCCGACGCGAGCTTGATTTTTCCGAACATGGGGAGATTCCTGGAAAGCGGACGATGAGGCAATGCCCCGGCATTAGCGGCATTTCTTCGTCGGACTTTAGGTGCGCATGGCGACGAAATGCGCGTTGCCCGCGCATTCCCGCGGAATCGCCCGCAAACGGGGAAATCCACGGCATTCGACGCAACAATCACGTCGCATCGCGCCGGAAATTGCATGAAATGCGGACGAATTTCCTTGCTTATCCGCATCCCCCTTCCTAGAGTTCAGCGCAAGCGGGCACTCATTTCGAGGAAAGTCGATGACCGACATCACGGACCACGCGCGCGGCGCATTGCGTGCGCAACCGTTCAGCATGCTGCTGGGCACGGAGCTGATGCACATCGGCGACAACGAAGTGTCGCTGTGCCTGCCCGTGCGCGAAGAACTGCGGCAGCAGCACGGTTTCGTGCACGGCGGCGTCATCAGCTACCTCGCGGACAACGCGCTGACGTTCGCCGGCGCGCTCGTGCTCGGCCCGCGCGTGATCACGGCGGAATACAAGATCAACTACCTGCGGCCGGCCGTGAACGGCACGCTCGTCGCCCGCGCGAAGCTCGTCTACGCGGGGCGGCATCAGGCGACCTGCCAGTGTCATGTGTTCGTCATCGACGGCGATCACGAGCGGCTCGTCGCGATCGCGCAGGGCACGATCAACCGCGTCGGCGACGGCAAGATGCCGGATGCGCCGGAGGAAACGGCGTGAGCGGTTCTCCGCACTTGAAAGATCGCCCGTCCTTCCAGAAGACGATCACCGCGTAGTCGAGCCGAGCGGCCAGACGTGCGGAAAAGCTTGCCGCTTCCATATGCGGCGCATGGGGATCTAACGCTTCATCGCGGCAAGATAGACAGCATCGCGCTCGCGTCGACCGACCGCCACGACCAGTACGAGCACTTCCGAATCGCGCACTTCGTACACGAGCCGATAGCCGACGCTGCGCAGCTTGATCTTGTAGCGGTCCGGATGACCCTGCAGCTTCGCGGACGGTATTCGAGGATTCTCGAGCCGCTCGGCGAGCCGGGATTTGAACTGATCGCGAACGGTGCGATCGAGCTTCTTCCACTCTTTCAGAGCAGGTTCGAGAAAGGCAAGCTCAAAGGTCATTCAGCTTGACCTTGACGACCTTCTCCTTGGCGCGCTTGTCGGCCAACGCGTTGTCTTCGATATCTTCAAGGCGTTCGACCATCGCCTCCCAGGTCTTCGCCGGGATGCAATAGAACGCGGGTTCGTTGTGATTCAGGATCGCGACCGGGAAACCCTCTCCTGCCGCGACCGTGCCCATCGGATTCCGCTTCAGTTCCGAAACGCTCGCCGTAACGTTGGCCAGAATGGTATGAGGCATGTCGACTCCTTTTTCAACAGGAGATCGATTGTACTCTTTTTAAGGCCAAATTTAGCACCATAATTGGCGCCCAAGATTTGCGAAGTCTTTCGACAATGTGCGTTTCGAGACTGGCTCAACGACCTCGACATGTCAGTCCGTCTACTCCACCCCGCCCCCCGCCAACGGCAAAAACCGCGGCGCCACCCGCGCCCGCACGTTGCCGTTCTCATCCGTCCGATAGATCCCGCGCGCCGCGTTGTGCGGATGCGTAGCCGCGTCGGCCACGCTCAGCACCGGCGCGAAACACGCGTCGGTGCCTTCGAGCAACGCGCGCCAGTGCGCGGACGGCTGCTGCGCGAACACGTCGGCAAAACGCGCCTTCAACGCGGGCCAGCGCGCGCGGTCGTACTGCGACGCCGGATCGACGTCGGTCAGCCCGAGCCGTTCGACCAGCAGCGCATAGAACGGCGGCTCGAGCGCGCCGATCGTCACGCATTCGCCATCCGCGCAGCGATACACGTCGTAGAACGGCGCATCGTGAAAGAGGCTCGGCTGCGCGCCGTCGAGCTGCCCGTTCGCGCGCGCCCACAGCGCGAGCGAACCGAGCATCGACACGATGTCGACGATCGCGCCGTCGACCACGCGCCCCGGGCCGCCGCCACGCACGTCGAACAGCGCGCAGACGATTCCGAACGCGAGCCCGAGCGCGCCGCCCGCATCGCCGACGACGGTCGGCGGCAACCCCGGCCTGCCGTCGCGCGGCGCCGACAACGACAGCAGCCCCGTCAGCGCGACGTAGTTCAGGTCGTGTCCGGCCGCGGCCGCGAGCGGGCCGTGCTGGCCCCAGCCGGTCATCCGCCCGTACACGAGCGTCGGGTTGCGGCATGCGCAATCGTCCGGCCCGAGGCCGAGCCGTTCCATCACGCCGGGCCGCAGCCCCTCGATCAGCGCATCGGCCTGCGCGATCAGTTCGAGCGCGGCGTCGCGGCCGGCCGGCGACTTCAGGTCGAGTTCGACGACCGTCTTGCCTTCGCGCAGCAGGTCGCCGTCGCAGGCCCGCAACGCGTCAGGCGCGCTCGTGCGGCCGGACGGGCGGGCGATCAGCGTGATCCGCGCGCCCATCCCGGCAAGCATCCAGCCCGCGAGCGGGCCGGGGCCGAGACCTTCGAATTCGACGATGTGGATGCCGGCAAGCGGCGCATCGAGCGGCATGCGATTCTCCTGTCCGTGTCACGTATCGCGACGGTCTCCGATGCCGTGCGCGTCGCATCGGATCGCGCCCGTCACGCGGGCGTCAACGCGTCACATGAAAAAATCCCTGCGTCGCGGGGTCCGCTTCGCAGGGATCGGGGTGAGCCGTGCTCATTCCGGCTGCCTTGCCGGAACCGGCAACGCTCAGAACGCGTCGCCCGGCACCCTCACCCAGCCTTCCATCAACACGCGCGCACTGCGGCTCATGATCGCCTTGGTGACGGTCCACTCGCCGTTCTCGAGCTGCGCTTCCGCGCCGACGCGCAGCGTGCCCGACGGATGCCCGAAGCGCACCGCGTTGCGTTCGCCGCCGCCCGCCGCCAGGTTGACGAGCGTGCCGGGGATCGCCGCGGCCGTGCCGATCGCGACCGCTGCCGTGCCCATCATCGCGTGGTGCAGCTTGCCCATCGACATCGCGCGCACCAGCAGGTCGACGTCGCCCGCGTTCACGCGCTTGCCGCTCGATGCAACGTAGTCGGCCGGCTTCGCGACGAACGCGATCTTCGGCGTGTGCTGCCGCGTCGCGATTTCATCGAGCGTGTCGATCAGGCCCATCCGCAGCGCGCCGTGCGCACGAATCGTCTCGAACTTCTCGAGCGCCTTCGCATCGCCGTTGATCGCGTCCTGCAGCTCGGTGCCCGTATAGCCGATCGCTTCCGCTTCGACGAAGATCGTCGGGATCCCCGCGTTGATCATCGTCGCCTTCAGCGTACCGACGCCCGGCACCGCGAGATCGTCGACGAGGTTGCCGGTCGGGAACATCGACCCGCCCGCGCCCTCTTCCTCGGCGGCCGGATCCATGAACTCGAGCTGCACTTCGGCGGCCGGGAACGTGACGCCATCCAGCTCGAAGTCGCCCGTCTCCTGCACCGCACCGTTCGTCACCGGCACATGCGCGACGATCGTCTTGCCGATGTTCGCCTGCCAGATCCGCACGGTCGCGACGCCGTCGCGCGGCACGCGGGCCGGATCGACGAGCCCGCTGCTGATCGCGAACGGGCCGACCGCCGCCGACAGGTTGCCGCAGTTGCCGGTCCAGTCGACGAACGCCTTGTCGATCGACACCTGGCCGAACAGGTAGTCGACGTCGTGGCCGGGCCGCGCGCTCTTCGACACGATCACCGTCTTGCTGGTGGACGACGTCGCGCCGCCCATCCCGTCGATCTGCTTGCCGTATGGATCGGGGCTGCCGATCACGCGCAGCAGCAGCGCGTCGCGCGCGGCGCCCGGCGCCTGCGCGGCGTCCGGCAGGTCCTGCAGCCGGAAGAACACGCCCTTGCTGGTGCCGCCGCGAATGTAGGTCGCGGGAATCCTGATTTGAGGAATGTGAGCCATGTGTGCGTTATCCCTGTGTGACTCGGTCAAGCCGCCTGAGACGATTCGAGGAAGTCCTGCGCGAAGCGCTGCAGCACGCCGCCCGCCTCATAAATCGACACTTCCTCGGCCGTATCGAGCCGGCACGTCATCGGCACCTCGACGCGCTCGCCGTTCCTGCGGTGAATCACGAGCGTCAGGTCGGCGCGCGGCGTGCGCTCGCCGATCACGTCGAAGGTTTCGGTGCCGTCGATGCCGAGCGTCGTCCGGTTCGTGCCGGGCTTGAACTCGAGCGGCAGCACGCCCATCCCGATCAGGTTCGTGCGGTGGATCCGCTCGAAGCCTTCGGCGGCGATCGCCTCGACACCCGCGAGCCGCACGCCCTTCGCGGCCCAGTCGCGCGACGAGCCCTGGCCGTAGTCGGCGCCCGCCACGACGATCAGCGGCTGCTTGCGATTCATGTACGTCTCGATCGCTTCCCACATCCGCATGACCTTGCCTTCCGGCTCGACGCGCGCGAGCGAGCCCTTCTTCACCGCGCCGTCGACGATCGCCATCTCGTTGATCAGCGTCGGGTTCGCGAAGGTCGCGCGCTGCGCGGTCAGGTGGTCGCCCCGGTGCGTCGCGTACGAGTTGAAGTCTTCTTCCGGCAGGCCCATCTTCGCGAGGTATTCGCCGGCCGCGCTGTCCAGCAGGATCGCGTTCGACGGCGACAGGTGGTCGGTCGTGATGTTGTCGCCGAGCACCGCGAGCGGGCGCATCCCCTGCAACGTGCGCTCGCCGGCCAGTGCGCCTTCCCAGTACGGCGGACGGCGGATGTACGTGCTCTGCGCGCGCCAGTCGTACAGCGGCGCCGCGCGCTCGCCCGCCTCCGCGCTACGCGCGAACATCGGTTCGTAGACCTTGCGGAACTGCTCGGGCTTCACGCTCGCCGCGACGATCGCATCGATCTCCTCGTCGGTCGGCCAGATGTCCTTCAGCGTGACGGGCTTGCCGTCCTGGTCGTGGCCGAGCACGTCCTTCTCGATGTCGAAGCGGATCGTGCCGGCGATCGCATACGCGACGACCAGCGGCGGCGACGCGAGGAACGCCTGCTTCGCATACGGGTGGATGCGGCCGTCGAAGTTGCGGTTGCCGGACAGCACGGCCGTCGCGTACAGGTCGCGATCGACGATCTCCTGCTGGATCTTCGGGTCGAGCGCGCCCGACATCCCGTTGCAGGTCGTGCACGCGAACGCGACGATGCCGAAGCCGAGCTTCTCGAGTTCGGGCAACAGGTTCGCTTCTTCCAAATACAGCTCGACCGCCTTCGAGCCGGGCGCGAGCGAGCTCTTCACCCACGGCTTGCGCGTGAGGCCGCGCGCGTTCGCGTTGCGGGCGAGCAAGGCCGCGGCGATCACGTTGCGCGGGTTGCTGGTGTTCGTGCAGCTCGTGATCGCAGCGATGATCACCGCGCCGTCGGGCATCTCGCCCGGCTTCTCTTCCCACTTGCCGGCGATCCCGCGTGCGGCGAGGTCCGACGTCGGCAGCCGCTTGTGCGGGTTCGACGGGCCGGCCATGTTGCGCACGACGCTCGACAGGTCGAACGTCAGCGTGCGTTCGTATTGCGCGTTGTTCAGCGTGTCGGCCCACAGGCCCGCCACCTTCGCGTAGGTCTCGACCAGCTTCACCTGCTCGTCGCTGCGGCCGGTGAGGCGCAGGTAATCGGTCGTCTGGCCGTCGATGAAGAACATCGCGGCCGTCGCGCCATACTCGGGTGCCATGTTCGAGATCGTCGCGCGATCGCCGAGCGTGAGGCTCGCCGCGCCTTCGCCGCGGAACTCCAGATATGCGCCGACCACCTTCTCCTTGCGCAGGAACTCGGTCAGCGCGAGCACGACGTCGGTCGCGGTGATGCCGGGCTGGCGCTTGCCGGTCAGCTCGACGCCGACGATGTCCGGCAGGCGCATCCACGACGCGCGGCCGAGCATCACGTTCTCCGCCTCCAGCCCGCCGACGCCGATCGCGATCACGCCGAGCGCGTCGACGTGCGGCGTGTGGCTGTCGGTGCCGACGCAGGTATCCGGGAACGCCACGCCATCCTGCGCCTGGATCACCGGCGACATCTTCTCGAGGTTGATCTGGTGCATGATGCCGTTGCCCGGCGGGATCACGTCGACGTTCTCGAACGCCTTCTTCGTCCACTCGATGAAGTGGAAGCGATCTTCGTTGCGACGATCCTCGATCGCGCGGTTCTTCGCGAACGCGTCCGGATCGAAGCCGCCGCACTCGACCGCGAGCGAGTGGTCGACGATCAGCTGCACCGGCACGACCGGGTTCACCTTGGCCGGGTCGCCGCCGCCGTCGGCGATCGCGTCGCGCAGGCCGGCGAGATCGACGAGCGCCGTCTGCCCGAGGATGTCGTGGCACACGACGCGCGCCGGGAACCACGGGAAATCACGTTCGCGCTTGCGCTCGATGATCTGCTTCAGCGAATCGGCAAGGATCGCCGGATCGCAGCGGCGCACGAGGTTTTCGGCGAGCACGCGCGACGTGTACGGCAGCGTGTCGTAGGCGCCGGGCGCGATCGCTTCGACCGCGGCACGCGCGTCGAAATAGTCCAGCGACGTGCCGGGCAGGGGTTTGCGGTTGGCGGTATTCATGGTGTGGGGCGGAATTCGGGGTAAGGCGTTCCGCGCGCGCCGGCTGCCCGCATCACGGACGCCGGCGCGCGCGGCGGACGATCAGCGCTTCTCGATCGGCACGAACTGCAGGTCTTCCGGACCGGTGTAGTTCGCACTCGGGCGGATGATCTTGTTGTCGATGCGCTGCTCGATGATGTGCGCGCTCCAGCCGGACGTGCGCGAGATCACGAACAGCGGCGTGAACATCGCGGTCGGCACGCCCATCATGTGATACGACACCGCGCTGAACCAGTCGAGGTTCGGGAACATCTTCTTCGCTTCCCACATCACCGATTCGAGGCGCTCGGCGATGTTGTACAGCTTCAGGTCGCCCGCTTCCTTCGACAGCTTGTGCGCGACGCCCTTGATCACCTTGTTGCGCGGATCGGAGATCGTGTAGACCGGGTGCCCGAAACCGATCACGACTTCCTTGTTCTCGACGCGGCGGCGGATGTCGGCTTCGGCGTCGTCCGGCGAGCTGTAGCGGCTCTGGATTTCATACGCGACTTCGTTCGCGCCGCCATGCTTCGGCCCGCGCAGCGCGCCGATCGCGCCGGTGATCGCCGAGTAGATGTCCGAGCCCGTGCCCGCGATCACGCGGCCGGTGAACGTCGACGCATTGAACTCGTGCTCCGCGTACAGGATCAGCGACGTGTGCATCGCCTCGACCCACGACTTCGACGGCGTCTTGCCGTGCAGCAGATGCAGGAAGTGGCCGCCGATCGAGTCGTCGTCGGTTTCCGTCTCGATGCGCTTGCCGTTGTGCGAGAAGTGATACCAGTACAGCAGCATCGAGCCGAGCGATGCCATCAGGCGGTCGGCGATGTCGCGTGCGCCCGGCAGGTTGTGGTCGTCCTTCTCCGGCAGCACGGTGCCGAGCACCGACACGCCCGTGCGCATCACGTCCATCGGGTGCGCGGACGCCGGGATCTGCTCGAGCGCCGCCTTCAGCGCGTTCGGCAGGCCGCGCAGCGCGCGCAGCTTCGCCTTGTACGCGGCCAGTTCGGTCAGGTTCGGCAGCGTGCCGTGCACGAGCAGGTGCGCGATTTCCTCGAACTCGCACGATTCGGCGACGTCGAGAATGTCGTAGCCGCGATAGTGCAGGTCGTTGCCGGTCTTGCCGACCGTGCACAGCGCGGTGTTGCCGGCCGTCACGCCCGACAGCGCCACCGACTTCTTCGGCTTGAATGCGCCTGCGGCGGCCGGTGCTGCTGCGTCTTTCGTCTCGCTCATGTTTCTGCTCTCCAATGTGTATCTGGGGTATGGGCTGTCGGCCGGACTTGGCGCTTCAGCGCTTAGTCCGGCCCCATGCTTCGCGGTCGGCCGGACTTGGCGCTTCAGCGCTTAGTCCGGCCCCATGCAAGGCTCTCCGGAATCGTGTCCCGGCGCGCGGGTGCTTACTTCTTGCCCTGCGCGAACAGCTCGTCGAGCTTGCGCTCGTATTCGTGATAGCCGAGGAAGTCGTACAGCTCGGCACGCGTCTGCATCGTCTGCACGGCTTCCTTCTGCGTACCGTCTCGGCGCACCGTCTCGTAGAAGTTCAGCGCAGCCTTGTTCATCGCGCGATACGCGCCGCAGCAGTACAGCGCGATGTCGACGTTCGCCTCGCGCAGCTCGTCGACCGTGAACAGCGGCGTCGAGCCGAACTCGGTCAGGTTCGCGAGGATCGGCACCTTCACCGCGGCCTTGAAGCGGCGGTAGTCGTCGAGCGTCTTCATCGCTTCCGGGAAAATCATGTCCGCACCGGCTTCGACATAGGCCACAGCGCGCTCGATCGCCGAGTCGATCCCTTCGGCGGCGGCGGCGTCGGTACGCGCCATGATCACGAACTGGTCGTCGGTACGTGCATCGACCGCCGCCTTGACGCGATCGACCATTTCCTCGATCGGCACGACTTCCTTGCCCGGACGGTGGCCGCAGCGCTTCTGGCCGACCTGGTCTTCCAGGTGCACGGCCGCGACGCCGGCCTTGATGAACGAACGCACCGTGCGCGCGATGTTGAACGCGCCGCCCCAGCCGGTATCGATGTCGACCAGCAGCGGCAGGTCGGTCGCGTTGGTGATCCGGTTCGCGTCGATCAGCACGTCTTCCATCGTGCTGATGCCGAGGTCGGGGATCCCGAGCGAGTTCGCGGCGACGCCGCCGCCCGACAGGTAGACGGCCTTGAAGCCGACGGCCTGTGCCATCTTGGCCGCGTACGCGGTGATCGCGCCGACCACCTGCAGCGGCTGCTCGGCCGCGACTGCCGCGCGGAATTTCGCGCCGGCGCTCTGAAGATGCGTATTGCTCATGAACGGCCTCCTGAAGGAACGACCATTAACAGCAAGGACCGGGCCAGCTCGCGCAACGTCGCTAACCCACTGATTCTTAAGCACCTGGCCGGGGCGAAGCCACGTCCGACGATTTCAATTCAGCAATTTCATGTTTCAAAAATGAAATCACGCGCGCATAATCGACCGCCATGGACCTCTCCTCGACCAAGCCCGTCGGCCCGGCCGATCGCGCGGTGCGCCCGCGTATCTGGGCGATGGGTATCAGCCGCCTGCGCGACCTGTTTCGCGAGATCGCCGGCGAATTCGACGAACGCGCCGACGTGCGCATCGTCACGCGCGCCTATGAGGATGCACTCAGCGCAATCGCCGAGGCCGGCACCGCGCGGCCCGACGTGATCGTCGCGGCCGGCTCGAACGGCGGCTTCCTGAAAACGCGTGCGCAGGTGCCGGTGGTGGTCGTGTCGCCGACCGGCTTCGACGTGATGCAGGCGCTCGCGCGCGCTCGGCGCGACGCGTCGCGGATCGCGCTCGTCAGCGCCGGGGAAACGCCGCCCGAAGTGCGCCGCTTCGTCGCCGCGTACGGCCTCGACGTGCAGTTTGCGTCATATCAGTCCGCGCAGGAAGCGGAAGCCTGCGTGCACGACCTGCACGACCGCGGCATCGAGACGATCGTCGGCCCCGGCCTCGTCACCGATCTCGCGGCCAGCGCCGGCATGGGCGCGGTGTTCCTGTATTCGCACGCATCGGTACGCAAGGCCGTCGAGACGGCGCTCGAAGTCGCGTACGCGACGCATGCCGAGGCGTTCCGCCGCCAGCGGCTCGACAACCTGCTCCAGCACCTGCGCGACGGCGTGGTCGCGCTCGACGCGCGCGGCCGTGTGGAAGCGATCAACGAGCGGCTCGCGTCGGCGCTCGGGGTCGAACCCGCGGCGGCCGTCGGCCGTGCGCTCGTCGACCTGCGGCCCGAGTTGCGCACGCTGCGCGGCGAGGACGGCGACGCGCTCGCGACCGTGCGCGGCGTGCGCTACGTCGTGCATCGCGGGCCGCTCGTCGATCGCGGCGTCACGTCGGGCAGCGTGCTGACGTTCCAGGAATCGCGCGCGGTCGAACGGCTCGATCGTGCGCTGCGTTCGCAGCCCACCACGCAGCAGTTCGCGGCGCGCTACGCGCTCGACGACGTGGTCGGCGCGTCGGCGCCGATGGCGCGCGTGCGCGATCTCGTGCGCCGTTACGCGAAATCCGACGCGACCGTGCTCGTGCTCGGCGAAAGCGGCACCGGCAAGGAAATGATCGCGCAAAGCCTGCACGCGCTCTCTGCGCGGCGCAGCTACCCGTTCGTCGCGGTCAATTGCGGCGCGTTTCCGGAAGCGCTGCTCGAAAGCGAGCTGTTCGGCTATGAGGAAGGCGCGTTCACCGGTGCGCGGCGCGGCGGCAAGACCGGCCTGTTCGAAGCCGCCCACCGCGGCACGCTGTTTCTCGACGAGATCGGCGAGATGCCGCCGTCGCTGCAGAGCCGGCTGCTGCGCGCGCTGCAGGAACGCGAGGTGATCCGCCTCGGCTCGACCGAGCCGATCCGCATCGACGTGCGCGTGATCGCCGCGACGCACCGTCCGCTGCTCGCGGCCGTCGAGGCCGGCACGTTCCGCGCGGATCTCTATTACCGGCTCAACATCCTGAACGTCGGCCTGCCGCCGCTGCGCGAGCGCGCAGCCGACATTCCCGCGCTCGCGGCCACGCTGCTCGTGCAGGCCGCACGACGCGAACCGCGCCTGGCCGAACGCCTGCGCGATGCCGACGACGCCGCGCGCGTGCTCGGTGCGACGCAGGCCGTGCTTGCGCGCTACGGATGGCCCGGCAACGTGCGCGAACTGCAGAACGTGATCGAGCGGATCGCGGTGGAGCTCGCCGAGGAAGCCGATGAAAACGATCCGGCCGCCGCATGCGGCGCGCTCGATCCCGACGCGCTGCAGGCGATCGCACCCGAGCTGTTCGCGGCACCACCCGACACGGCCGACAGCGACGATGCGCAGACACTGCACGCCCGCCGGCGTCGTGCGGAAGCCGACGAAATCCGAGCGGTGCTCGACGCGTGCGGCGGCGACCGCGACCGCGCGTGCGCGATGCTCGGCATCAGCAAGACGACGCTGTGGCGGAAGTTGTCGGCGAAATGAACAGGGCGGTTGCCGCGCAGTGAACGTGAACGGGCCGACCGTCAGTCGGCCTTGTGATAGTGGCGGTACGCCTTCGCTCGATTGCCGCACGACGACATCGAACACCAGCGGCGGCTGCCGTTCTTGCTGTCGTCGATGAACAGCCACTGGCAGGCGTCGTTCGCGCAACGCTTGACCTTCGCGAGCCGCGCACCGCCGAGCAGGTCGATCGCCGACCACAGCACCGGGCTCAGCAGCCCCGCCAGCGTCGCGCGCCCCTCCGCGATCCGCCACGCATAACCGCCATCGATGCGTGCCAGCGCGACGCGCGGCGCCGCTTCCGCCAGGAAGCCGCCGAGCAGCGCGAGATCGTCGGCCTGCGGCTCGCGCTGTTCGGCCTGCGCAAGAAAGAGCCGATACAGCGCCTCGCGCAACGCGAGCGCGTGCGCCAGCATCGCCGGTTCACCCGCCTCTTCGCCGAGCGCACGACACACTTCCGCCAGGCCGACCGGCACGCCGGCCTGCTCGCGACACCACGCCAGCAGGTCGTCCATCGTGCCGAAGGTTTCCGTCGGCGGATCGCTGCCGCGCCAATACAGCGTATTCGCGAAATCGATGCTCAGGGTTTCGGGTGGCGCCGGAATCAGGCAGTCCATCGTGACGGAAGGTTGCGTATCGCTCATGCCCGGATCGTATCTAACCACCATGCCGGTTGACAAGCGCCCGAGCGATTTCTAACATAACCAGCATGGTGGTTAAAAACGGGTTTGCCGTACCGACGTCCCTCTCAATCCAAGGAGACACAGATGATCGATCGTCTTTCGTTCAGGGTTATCCACACCGCCGCCAGCCGCATGTATGACGACAGCACGCTTGGCGCGCTTCGCTACAAGCGGCTGGCATGGTGTCTCTAAGCAGCTTCGCCGCACTGACGTCCCCCTCAGTCCAAGGAGCCACAAATGATCGACCACCTTTCGTTCGGCGTTGCCCACATCGACCGCAGCCGCACCTTCTACGACAGCGCGCTCGGCGCACTCGGCTACAAGCGTCTGTATAGCGACGACGGCGCCATCGGATACGGCACGACCGAGCCCGAGCTGTGGTTGGAGCACGTGGCTCGCCCCGTCGTCGCCGATCCCGAGTCGGGATTGCACCTGTCGTTCAAGGCCGCGTCGCCGGTCGAGGTCGACGCGTTCTACCGCGCCGCGCTCGAGCACGGCGGCAAGGACAACGGCGGGCCCGGCAAACGCGAGCACTACGGCCCCGGCTATTACGCGGCGTTCGTCGTCGACCCCGACGGCTACCGGCTCGAGGCGCACTGCGAACTCGACAACGTCGTCTGATCTGCCCCGTACGGACGCGAACAAGCGACAAGGGCCCGGTTCCGCCTCGCGCGGAATCGGGCCCTTGGTTTTTGGCTATCTCGCTGCGCTTTCGCGTGGGTCGCCGTCGGCGGTCAAGCCGACGTGTCGGGCAACACGCCCAGCGTGCAGGCGGCCGCATCTTCCAGCCAGCCCGCGCCGCTCAAGCACTCATTGCGCGTCGCGCGTGCTCTGCAACTGCTCGCCGAGTCCTTCGATCCCGAGGCGCACCACTTGCCCGGCCTTCAGGAACACCGGCGACGGCTTGATGCCCATGCCGACGCCCGGCGGCGTGCCGGTCGTGATCACGTCGCCCGGCTGCAGGCTCATGCAGCGCGACAGATAGGCGATCAGCTGCGCGACGGTGAACACCATCGTGCGCGTGTTGCCGTTCTGATAGCGGTGGCCGTCGACCTCGAGCCACAGATCGAGACGCTGCGGATCGGGCACCTCGTCGCGCGTGACGAGCCACGGACCGACCGGGCCAAACGTGTCGAAGCCCTTGCCCTTGTCCCACTGGCCGCCGCGCTCGATCTGCCATTCGCGCTCGGACACGTCGTTGACGACGCAGTAGCCCGCGACGTAATCGAGCGCTCGCGCTTCGTCGACGTCCTTGCAGGACTTGCCGATCACGACGCCCAGCTCGACTTCCCAGTCGGTCTTGACGGAGCCCTTCGGGATATCGATGCCGTCGTTCGGGCCGCAGATCGAGCTCGTCCACTTGCCGAACACGACCGGCTCCTTCGGCACCGGCATGCCGGCTTCGGCCGCGTGATCGGCATAGTTCAGGCCGATGCCGATGAATTTGCCGACATGTCCGACGCATGCGCCGATGCGCGGCTCGCCCGACACCAGCGGCAGCGTGGCCGGATCGATCGCGCGCAGCCGCGCGAGACTCGCGTCGGACAGCACATCGCCGGACAGGTCCGGCACATGCGCGGACAGGTCGCGAATCCGGCCGTCCGCGTCGAGAATCCCGGGCTTTTCCTGGCCGGACGGGCCATAGCGAAGCAGTTTCATCGTGCTTAACCTCTGTTGTCGAATGGGACAGGATTCCGGCCGACGCGGCCCTTCACGGCCGCGCGCCGGACTGATTGTCGATCGTCGATGGCGCGCGTCGGCGCCGCATCCGGCATGCCGTCGACGCGCGAGGGTCGCGCGGGCGCAGCGATCGTGGCGCCGCACGGAAGTATGGCGCACATCGAACGGGCGGCCGCCGGCCTGCGCATCGGCGACGACGGCCCGGCACCCGCGACATGGTCCGGCCCGTACCGGCCGGCTACACGCGCGACCGCACCGTCGCTGGCCCGCCAGCCTTTGTACCACCGGCCGCGCAACGGGAAATGACGCGCGACGGATACCGACTATTGGTGCGCCCGCGGACGCTGCGGTGCAGCATTGGGGGCAAAGCCGCTGCCCGCTTTCCTTTCGAACACCTTGAACGTTTGCCACCTGTCATGAATACCGGGTATTCGGGGCTTCCCTGTCATCCCCGGAGCGAACTGATCCGTTCTTATTCGGTAACGATCGGTAAAAAGACGCTGCATTGCACACTAAATGTTTGTTGTTAAGCTCAAACGGTGGCCTTTGGTGCCACACGAGGGCTCGACACAAGCGGGTTGCAGAATTGGTCAGCGTGCGTCGCCAACCGACCGACGGCAATCCCCCAACTTCACATCGACAATGCAAACAACCAATGACCTGCTTCCCGGCTGCGACGCACGGGAATCGATGGGCGCAATCGACCGCTATCGCGCTCCCGCGCTCGACAAGGGTCTCGACATTCTCGAACTCCTGTCGGAGCAGAAAGAAGGCCTCACCCGCACTGAAATCACGAAGGAACTCGGCCGCAACGCGAGCGAGATCTACCGGATGCTCGAACGCCTCGTCGCGCGCCGCTACGTGATGCGCTCGACCGGCGGCGACCGCTACACGCTCAGCCTCAAGCTGTTCTCGCTCGCACACCGCCATCCGCCGATGAACCGGCTGATCGCCGAGGCGTTGCCGCCGATGCAGCGTTTCGCCGATTCCTCCGAGCAATCCTGCCACCTGTCCGTCTACGATCGCGGCAACCTGCTCGTGATCGCGCAGGTCGACGGGCCCGGCCCGTGGGGCGTGTCGGTCCGGCTCGGCTCGCGCGTCGGGCTCGCCGATACGGCATCGGGACGCGTGATGCTGGCGTTCCAGGGCGCCGAGCAGCGCGCGCACATGCTCGCCGAGCACCGCAAGGTCAAGGGCGAAGCGCCGCTGAACGAGCAGGAACTCGCCTATGCGTGCCAGTCGATCCGGCAGGACGGCTACCTGCGCGAGGACAGCCGCCAGGCGTATGGCGTGACCGACCTGAGCGCGCCGATCCTCGGGCCGTCCGGCCATGCGATCGCGGTGCTGACCTGCCCGTACATGCGCCGGATCGATGCGCATATGGCGCCGTCCGTCGACACGGTCGTCGAACGGGTGCGCGAGACGGCCGCCCATCTGTCGATGTGCCGCGACGAGGCCTGCTGACGCGCAGGCTCGGCGGAGCGCACCGGGGCGGCGCCATCGCGTCGCCCTCGGTCGCGCGCAACCCCTTTGCGGCGCGCGATACACGGTGCCATATCGTGCGCCCACGGCGCTACGCTAAAATAGCGGCCCTCTCAAAAACTACGGCGGCCGGTTGTCGCGGCCGTCGTGTCCGATGGATGTCATGGCCAAACTTCTGAACGATCAAGAATTCCAGCGTTTCTCCGAACTTCAGCAGAAGCAGGCAAGCTTCACGATCACGCCCGAAGAGGCGGACGAGCTGCGCGATATCGTCGCGCGCGCGCAGAAGAAGCGCGACGATCGTACCGCTGCAATGCAGGCGATCGAGAGCTACATCGAGCAGTTCGACATCACGCCCGACGAACTCTTCTCGCCCGAGCAGATCGGCGACGCGGCCCGCACCTACGGGCTCATCACGGCGACCAAGAAGGAACGCACGCTGCCGCCGTCGATCACGTTCAACGGCAAGCCGTACCAGTGGACCAAGACGCTCCCGGACGACGTGCGCGGCGCATTGTTCGAAGCGTTCACGTCCGGCGAATCGGTCAAGCGCTTCATCGCGATGCCGAAGGACACCGCGCGCTGTGCGCTGACGATCGCCCGCCTCGAGCGTGAAACCGGCGCGGTCTACGCCGATCCGCACCTCGAGGAACTCGCGATTTCGCGCGACCAGGTGAACGACGCGGCATCGAAACTCGCTGCCTGAACGGGGTCATGGGCACGGTTCGTGCGTGCCCGCACCCCGCATGACGCCGGCCCAGGCCAGCGCTGCGCTTGCGGGAGACGTGCATCCGGACGCTCCCGAAAAGCCTCACCTTTGCATCCCGCAAGCGCTCACCCACACCTCCCGAAAAAGCTCACCAAGGCTCCTGGAAACCCTCACCCAGGTCTCCCGGATGTGCTCACCAATACGTCCCGCAGACCCTCACCGATGTGCCCCGGAAAGGCTCACCGGCGGCTCCCGCAGACGCTCACCGGCCACTCCCGGGAAGGCTCACCTAGTGTTCCCGTATCGACTCACCAAGTGCTCCCGTATCGGCTCACCCCGACACGTCCCGGAGAAGCTCACCGACAGCTCCCGAAAAGTCTCACCTTTTGGGTAACGTCGAATTTTCGAGGGTGGAATGCGGCGGTAAATGCGTGCGGGCACCTTGTCTGAAGCAGCGGTGCGGGACGGATATCGCGACAAGCGGTACGCGTCTCGCAGTGCCTGCTCGGTGCCATTTGTGCGTCGATATTTCCGCTGCGAACAGGCGCCGACACTTGCTCGGTTACTTCGCTCGCGAAGCGGCTTCGAATGCTCTGCATTCCTCACCGGCAAAATTCCGGACGTGCGCGGAGGCCGAAGACATCCACCGCATGCAACGTCGCCGCGCGTCGGGCCGCCGACACACGCTACGGCTGCAGCTTCATCCTGAAGCCCACGACACCAGGCTCCTCCGTCGGCGACACCTCGAACCCGCACGCCTTCGCCAGCGAGATCATCGCCGAGTTCTCGCGCAGCGCCTCGCCGATCATCCATGCGGTTCCGCGCGAGCGCGCGTAGTCGATGATGCGGGTCATCATCAGCCGGCCAAGCCCCTTGCCCTTCTGATCGGGTCGCACCGCGATCGCGAACTCCGCGGTCTCGTTGTCGGGATCGGCCACCGCGCGCGCCACCGCGAGCGTGTGGTCGCGCCCCGACACATCGGTGAACGACACGATGAAGGCCATCTCACGGTCGTAATCGATCTGCGTCATGCGCGCGACCTGCGAATGATCGAAGCTGCGCACCGCCCCGAAGAAACGCATCCGCAGATCCTCCGGCGTCATCGCGCCGAGCAGTTCGTTGTGCGCGGCCTCGTCTTCCGGACGGATCGGGCGGATCGTCACCGTCTCGCCGCGCCACTCGAGCGTCTCCTCGAGGTGACGCGGATACGGCATGATCGCGAGCCGGCTGCGCCCTGCTGCCAGCGTGACGCGTGGCGCAATCACGTGCGCGCGGTCGGACAGCACGCGCAGCGTGACCGACATCGCCACGACTTCACGCACGTCGCAGACGACCTGCGACAGCGCCGTCAATGCGTCGAGCGTCGGCTCGATGGGCGTGCTGCGCGCATACGGCGAGCGCTCCATCACCGCGCGAGCGAGCACGGTGTTCAGCGGCGGCAGGCCATAGACGACGAACGGCGCCGATACGCCGTCCGCGGGCGGCACCGCATAGCGAAATACCGGGCCGAAATTCGAATCGTCATACATGTCGACGGTGACATCGACGACTTTCTTCCCGGCCGGCTCAACGGCCGGCTCGCCCTGCAGGCCGAAATGGGACAGCCAGCGCAGCGCGGCTTCGCCGGCCAGCTCATGTTGGCCGGCTTCGACCATCCGGCGCGCATCCGCCTGCGCGGATGCAACGCACTCGGCCGGCTGCAGCGGCGTACCCTCGGGCGTTTGCATCAGCAGTTGCCGCCCGAGGTTGTAGTCGACGAGACGCGCATAGGCACGCGCGAGCCGCTGCGGCGTGGTGTGCACCGGAATGCCGTTCGCATGCAGCGCATCGCGCGTCGCCGCATCGACCGCGCCGAAGAAACACGCGAGGATGCCGCGATGCGCATACTGCCGTGATTCGATCAGCGTGTGCGCAACCGCATCGGCCGGCGCGCTGTGGGAAGTCGAATGGACGACGAACAGCGTGCCCGTTTGCGGGAACGGCGCGAGCGCCTTGACCGCCGCGGCAAAGTGTTCCGGGCGCGCATCGTCGCCCAGCGTGAGCGGATTGCCGGGCGATACGAGATGCGGCAGCGCCGCCGACACGGCCGACGCGGCCGCGGGCGACCAGTCGGCCAGCACATCGCGCACCTCGGCCACCGCATCGACCGCGAGTTTCGCGACGCCCGCATCGCTCGTCACGAGCGTGGCCGCGCCGCGCGCCGTGACGCGGCCGACGCCGAGCGTCTCGATCTCGTCGAGCAGATCGTCGAGCGCATCCACACGCACCATCCCCGCGCGCTGGAACGCCGCCGTATAGAGCGCGTCGCCGGGATCCGCGCGGCCGGTGCGCAAGGCGAGCACCGGCTTGTTGCGTGCAGCGGCGCGAGCGGCCGACATGAACTTGCGCGCGGCGCGCACGGTATCGAGTTCGAGCAGGATCGCACGCGTGCCGGGATCGCTCGCGAGATAGTCGAGCACATCGCCCGCATCGACGTCGGACTCGGCGCCGAGCGCAACGACATGCGAAAAGCCGAGGCCCCGTGCATCGGCCCAGCCGAGCACCGCGTTCGTCAGCGCATTCGATTGCGACACCCACGCGACGCCGCCCGATCGCGCGGTGTAGGCCGGCGCGCCGAAATGCGCGTGCCGTGCAGGCGACAGCACGCCGAGACTGCCCGGCCCGACGATACGGAGCACGAACGGCTTCGCCGCCTTCAGCGTGCGATCGAGCGCGGCGCGATCGGCATCGGTGCGCGCCTCGCCGATGATCACCGCAACGCGCGTGCCGAGCTCGCCGAGCTTGCGCACGATGCCGGCCCAGGTCGCGGGCGGCGTGCAGATCACGGCCACCGACGGCGGCGCGGGCAACCGGTCGACATCGGCAACGACCGGATGCCCGTGCAGGTCACGATACTTCGGATTGACGGGCCACACGGGCCCCTCGAATGCACCGTCGAGCACGCGCGACCACACCATCGCGCCGATACTGCCCGCGCGCGACGACGCGCCGACGACCGCAACGGACCTGGGCTGGAACAACGCATCGAGATGGCGAACGGTCACATCGGCTCCCTGCGGTAACGAAAGACGACCCGATCGGCATGCGGCACGGGCAGGCCATACGCCGATCGACGCGAACTCCAAGCATAGGCGAAGCGCATGCAGCTGCCTATATGCCGGACGGCCGACTGTTCGACCCACGTCAACGCTCGCACCATGGGCCTGCAACACCAGTACGGAAGCCATCGCCGCGCGCCGTCCGGGCACATTCGCTCGGCGCACACGGTACAGGCGTGCAGCACGACGCTGCGTCCGCTTCGTCAAAGGTGAGGATTTACAGGAGCCATGGTGAGACTCTTCGGGAATTGCACGGCGCCACGCGCCAACACGCGAAAGGTGATCGGAATTTGCAGCACGCGTGCACCGCGAGATTGGCGCAGGCCCATGCGCATGTGCTGCGCAATTGCGCGGCTGTTTACCGGAATTCGCCGCGATATCCCGTCGAATCGCGGCGAATTCGCAAAACGTGATCCGTTAATTGCGCGGCGTCGCAGTTCAATACGCGATCGGGAATCGCGCCGGAAATGCACGAAAACAAAACGGCGCGACGGCCGCATGGCCGTTCGCACCGTCAGTCAGTACGCGAAAGGTGAGGTTTTTCGGGAGTCAGTCCTTGATCAGGAAACGCTCGCGATTCTTGCCGAGCCACGTCGGCGAGCGCCCGCGGCCACTCCAGGTTTCACCCGTCTTCGGATTCAAATATTTCGGCGGCGACACACGTTTCGGCTTGGCTGCGCCAGCGGCCGCGCGTACCGGACGAAACCCGAGTTCTTCCGGCGTAATGTCGTATTCCTCGATTTTCGCGCGGATATCGGCAATCGCATCGGCAATCGCCTTTTCGCGTTCCTTGTCGATCTTTTGCTGAAGCCGTTCGAGCTGCGCGGTCAGTTGCCTGTAGGTCGCCATATGGATGGGACTCCGTGAGTGTTATTCGTGAAAAATAGATGACTCTCAGCCAACAGAAAAACGCTTCGCCCGATCGTGGCGCCTCAACCGGTTATCTCGGGATCAATAACCGCTTTTTTTCTTGCACGCGAAGAGAAGATTTCGCGTGGCGTCATCGCTCGATTGCTGAATCACTTCGAAATCGCCGTTGCAGATCGCCCGTGCGTTGTCCGTGCAATTGCTCCAGTCGCTGCCGGTGCATTGCACCTGGGTAGTCGGACGCCCGTCCGAAGTGAACAGCGGCGCGCTGCCGCCACACCCGCCGAGCCCTGCAACCAGAGCCAAGACAACGGCCGCCCGAGGCCACCGACAGACCGACGCAAGCATGTGTTTCATTGTTGTTCCCGTCAACCTTTTTTTGAATGTCGCGAGTATGCCATGCGCGGCCCTCCGGCCGTCAGTCCGGCGTACGGCCGGGTTGCCCGCGCGCCTTGTACGGCAAGCGCTTGCGTGGATCTTCGGTGATGCGAACGAACACCTGCTCGACGTCGGGAAGCGCCTCGAGTTCGCGCTGCAACGCCTGCCGATCGAACGCCGTATCCGCACATCCTTCGACGTAAATGAAACGTCGCTGCACGGTGATCCAGAGGCTCGTGCCATGCAGCCGATCGGAGCCGGCGAAGTGCGCCTTCACGGCGTCGGCGATCGGTGCGTCATACATATACGAATTCGGCTTCGTGCAGCGATGCGCGAGCCAGCAGGTGGTGCCGCGTTCGGCGCGGTAATGCGCGTCGTCGGCCATCTCGGCCCGGGTCATCCACGGGCCGAGCGGCAACGGGCATTCGGCCACGTCCCGCGACAGCGCGATGAACGGATCGTTGTACCAGTTGCGCCGCGCCTCGGGCGCATCGGTGTCGCCGGACTGCGCGAACGCAGAAGTCGCCAGCAAAATAGTCAGCCACCCTGCGATGCCGATCCGTTTCATCGTGATCTCCTGTTCGATGCTTCACGTCCGGGCGCGCCGGCCTGGCCGTCTGGCTTACCGGTCGATGCCCAGCGCCGCCAGTTTCTTGTACAGCGTTGCGCGGCCGATTCCGATGCGCGCGGCCGCTTCCACCACCTTCCCGTCGCAGGCTGCCAGCGCATCGGTCAGGAACTGGCGCTCCCACGCCGCCAATGCATCGGCATACGAAGCGGCCGGCGCAGCGGGCCGCTCGCCCGCGCGTCGTTCGACCGGTGGCGCGGCCAGCGGTTGCGTCGGTGCGGCCGCGTCCGTCGATACGCGCACCGGCCCAAGGAACGGCGCGAGCGCGCGCGCATCGATCACCGACCGGTCCGACAGCATCAGCGCGCGTTCGAGCGTATTGCGCAACTCGCGCACGTTGCCCGGCCACGGATACGCGCACAGCATCCGCAGCGCATCGTCGGTCAGCTCGCAATGGGCGGCGCGCCCGTGCTGCGCGGCCAGCTCCTCGAGCGTCGCGTAGACGAGCGCCGCGATGTCGGACGCGCGCTCGCGCAGCGGCGGCGCGTGGATCGTCAGCACGTTCAACCGGTAATAGAGATCCGCGCGAAAACGCCCGGCCGCGACCAGCGCCGGCAGGTCGGCGCTCGTGGCCGCGATGATCCGGACGTCGGCGCGCACGATCCGGTTCGAGCCGACCGGCTCGAATTCCTTGTCCTGCAGCACGCGCAGCAGCTTGCCCTGCAGCGGCAGCGGCATGTCGCCGATCTCGTCGAGAAACAGCGTGCCGCGATCCGCCAGTTCGAACTTGCCGATGCGCCCCTTGCGATCGGCGCCCGTGTACGCGCCGGGTGCCGCGCCGAAGAATTCGGTTTCGAGCAGTGTGTCGGGAATCGCGGCGACGTTGACGGTCACGAGCGGCTGGAGTGCACGCGCCGACGCCGCGTGAATCGCATGCGCGAGCAGTTCCTTGCCGGTGCCCGTCTCGCCGAGCAGCAGCACCGGCGAATCGACCTGCGCGGCGCGGCGCGCCTGGCGCTTGGTTTCGAGGCTCGCGGCGCTCGTGCCGACGAAGCTCGCGAACGTGTATTTCGCGCGGCGCGCCTGCGCGAGCGAACGCTGCGTCGCGATCAGCTGCTGCTGAAGCTGTGCGTAGCGGGAAAAAATCGGCGTGAGCGTCTTCAACTGGTCGAACAGCGCGAAGCCGATCGCGCCGACCGTCTCGCCGGCCTCGTTCTTCAGCGGCAGCCGCGTGACGACGAGCGGCTCGCGGCCCGTCTCCATGATGTCGAGCAGGATCGGCTGCCCGGTCGACACGACCTCGCGCATCAGGCTGTTCGGAATCACGGCCTCGCAGTCGAGGCCGACGGCCTGCTGCGGATCGGCGAAACCGAAGCGCGCGGCGTACCGCTCGTTCATCCACACGACACGCGCATCGCGATCGACGACCACCGTGCCCGCGCTCGAATCCTCGAAGGTCCGGAACAGCGACTCGGCGGCGCGCCGCAGCACGTCGCCGTAGTTGACGGGCAGGCGGACCCAGTCATTCATCATCGTGTCGTCGTCTCCGTGTATCTTGGGCCGGCTGTCTCCGGAACGAGACGGATTATCTCACTCTGGAGACACGCCGCAACGCGTTGTCCAGGAAAGCCCTGCTTGATTCCGCGGGCTGGCCGGACGGCCATTTCGTCTCCGGATCGAGACGTTTTATGTAGAATCCTCAGACAACGACCGGCGCGGGCCCGCCAGTCTCCGGCGGACCCGCGTCCGGCGGCGCAATCCGGCCGATGGCACGAAACCTGCACGAACCTGAGCCGGTCCGCGGCGCGTCCCGCGATCGAACAACAACCAAAGCCATTAGGAGACTCCCTTGTCTTTCGTGATCGTCCTCGCCGCGCTGGCGTTCCTGATGTTTGCCGCGTATCGCGGCTACAGCGTGATCCTGTTCGCGCCGATCGCCGCACTCGGCGCGGTGCTCCTGACCGAACCCGCCGCCGTCGCACCGGTCTTCTCCGGCATCTTCATGGAGAAGATGGTCGGCTTCGTCAAACTGTATTTCCCGGTGTTCATGCTCGGCGCAGTGTTCGGCAAGGTGATCGAACTCTCCGGATTCTCCGAGTCGATCGTCCACGCGGCGATCCGCTACATCGGCCGTTCACGCGCGAATGCGGTGATCGTCGCGGTGTGTGCGCTGCTCACCTATGGCGGCGTATCGCTGTTCGTCGTGGTGTTCGCGGTGTATCCGTTCGCGGCCGAACTCTATCGCCAGAGCAACATCCCGAAACGGCTGATGCCCGGCGCGATCGCGCTCGGCGCATTCTCGTTCACGATGGATTCGCTGCCCGGCACGCCGCAGATCCAGAACATCATCCCGACCACGTTCTTCAAGACGACCGCCTGGGCCGCGCCGGTGCTCGGCACGATCGGCTCGCTGTTCATCATCGTCGTCGGCCTCACGTATCTCGAATGGCGCCGCCGTTCGGCGATGGCGAAGGGTGAAGGCTACGGCACGTCGCTCGTCAACGAGCCGGAACGCGTCGAGACCACGTCGCTGCCGCATCCCGCGCTCGCGATCCTGCCGCTGATCCTGGTCGGCGTGTCGAACTTCGCGTTCACGAAGCTGATTCCGCAGTGGTACGGCGCCGCGTCGTACACGGTCGCGCCGGAAGTGCTGCCCGGCGTGCACGCGCCGGTCACGACGTCGATCAAGACTGTCGTCGCGATCTGGTCGGTCGAGGCTGCACTGCTGCTCGGCATCGTGCTGGTCGTACTGACCGCATTCAAGCGGGTGAGCGGGCGCTTCGCGGCCGGCTCGAAGGCCGCCGTCGCCGGTGCGCTGCTCGCCGCGATGAACACCGCGTCGGAATACGGCTTCGGCGGCGTGATCGCCGCGCTGCCGGGCTTCCTCGTCGTCAGCGATGCACTGAAGAGCATCCCGAACCCGCTCGTCAACGCGGCCGTGTCGGTCAGCTCGCTCGCCGGTATCACGGGCTCGGCGTCGGGTGGGATGAGCATCGCGCTCGCCGCGATGTCGGACCTGTTCATCAAAGGGGCGCAAGCCGCGAATATCCCGCTGGACGTGCTGCACCGGGTCGTCGCGATGGCCAGCGGCGGCATGGACACGCTGCCGCACAACGGCGCGGTGATCACGCTGCTCGCGGTCACGGGCCTCACGCACCGCGAGTCGTATCGCGACATCTTCGCGGTCACGATCATCAAGACACTCGCGGTGTTCTTCGTGATCGCCGTGTACTACGCGACCGGGCTCGTGTAACACCCCGCAGCGGCCCGTTTCCGGGCCGCCGTCCGCCGGCCGCGTCGACGCGGCCGGCTTCTCCTCCGCTCCTCCCCCTTTTTGCCGCATGCCGCCCGGGCGCGCTCGCCGGCTCGCTCATTGTTATCCGCAGCAAAACACTACGTTGGTCGCAGCGGCATTTTTCGCGCGTCGGGCGAGGCCTACACTGCTTTCGACGGTGATCGCATGCGATCGTCACCGTCGAAAACCTGGAGGTATCCGCTCATGAACCCGCTCATCCGCACCATCGCCCTCGCTGCCGCCTTCGCCGCGCCCCTCGCCGCGCAGGCGCAAACCAGCCAGCCGCTCACGCGCGCCGAAGTTCATTCCGAAGTGGTTGCACTGAGAAAAGCCGGCTTCCAGCCGAGCGACTGGTTCTACCCGGCCAGCATTCAGGCCGCCGAGGCGAAGATCGCGCGGCAGCAGGGTGCGCCGCGGGCCGCGGGCGCCGGCGACGGCAATCGCGGCGCGTACTCCACGGGCCAATAGTCCGGTTTCGAATCCGCCGGCCGTGCGCGCATCAGCACCACGCTCCCGGCTCGCGGAGCACGCACCGCACCGTCCGCTCAGCGCGGCTCGATGCTCGCTTTCGCGTAGGACTCGCGTTCCAGTTCGAGTATTTCCGCGCTCAGCTGCAGGTGCGTGCCGGGCGGCGCAACGACGTGCCGCTTCAGTTCCGCCAGCACCTGCTCGGAAAATTCACGTTTGACGTCGGTCGTCCGGCCGCTCAGCACCGCGAGCTTCGCGTGGACGAACGCGCGCGGCGCCGGCGACGTGCCGACCGCGAACGTATCGAACCGCAGCGCGCGGCTCTTGATGTCGAGCTCGCTGAAATGACCGGACGCGGCAAGCGCGGCATTGAGCGCGCACAAGGTCGCGCCGGCGTCGAACCCGTCGAGGTTCGCGGAGTATTCGAGCGTCAGGTGGGGCATGGTGTCGGTGGCCTAGTGAGTATCGGGACAAGCGCCGGAAGGCATCCCGAAAGCCCGTGCAGTGCCACCGGATCTATGCCTTGACCGGCTGGATCAGGCGCGCGCAGGCGCTTGCCTGCGGATCGCCGGCGGGCAGTTTCCCACAGATGCCGTCGAACTGCTTCGCGATCGATTTGACCGATGCATCGTGTGCGCCGCTGCCGCGCCAGCGGTTCAGCTGCGTGACGACCTTGGTCAGCGCGCGCAGGTTAGCGCCGTAGAACGCGTCGCGCGTCTTGTCGGCCTGCGCGAGCACGCTCGCGGCAATCCCTTCGATGCGCGCCGAATCGTCCGGCGCCAGCTGGACCGCATTCGCAAAGTAGGTCGCGCCCCAGCGCAGCTTCGTCGCCGGCCCGCTCGCCGAGTCATAGGCCTTGCGGTACCAGTCGAGCGCCGCGGCCTTGTCGCCGCGCGCCTTCGCATTCGCAGCCAGCCCGGACATGAAGTAGTACGGCGTGGCCGAACGCGGCAGCTCGGCCTTCAGCAACGCATCCGACTCGTCGTACAGCCCCGCGTCGGTCAGCGTGTCCGCGCCTTCGCTGACGAGCGCCTGCCGCTCGTACGCATTCGCGGCGCCCTGCACCGACGCGGCGATCTGCTTGCGCGCCGTGTCGGCCAGCGCGGGCGCGGCAAGCGGTGCACCCTTGCTTGCATCGCCGCGCGCGAGCAGCACGCGGCCGTGCAGCGCCATCAGCCGGTCGATCGACGACAGCGTGGTGTCGGTCGACAGGCGCGCAAGCGCCGTGTCATATGCGCCGCGCAATTTCGCACGCTGCGCGTCGTCGCCGCCGAGATACGCGACCACGCGCGCGGGCGCCGCGACCAGCACGTCCGAATCGGCGCGCGACAACACCGGATCCTGCAGCACCGTGCGCAGCGAATCGGCAAGCGCCGCCTTGTCGAGCGCGCCGGCCTGCGCCGGATCGTCGGACGCGGCGACCACGGCCGACTTCAGCGCGAAGCGCGCCGATTCGGCTTTCGCGCCGGCCGCCCGCGCGCGTTGCGCGAGCGTCTGCAGCGTCTCGGCGACGCGATCGGCCGCCACCGGCAGCGCGCCGTCGGTATCCCACGAATAGTCGGCCAGCAGGCGCCATTCGTCCGGCGTCAGCGATGCGCCATTCTTCAGCGCGGTCGTGAGCGTCTGCCGCACCGGGTGCGCGGCCGTCATCCCGAGCGACAGCGCCTGCATGTAGCGATCGAGATCGGCTTCGCCCGGCAGCCGCGTCACTTCGGTGCCGTCGGGGCGGAACAGGATCATCGTCGGATAACCGTGCACCTTGAAACGCTCGCCGAGCTTCTGCGCGCTTTCGGTATCGCCGTCGAGATACACGGGCACGAAGAACGACGAGCGGGCTTTGAATGCCTGCTGGCTGAAGATCGTCGATTTCACCTGGTTGCACGACGGGCACCACACCGCGCCCCAGTAGAGCAGCAGCGGCTTGCCGGTGCGCTTCGCCAATGCGAAGGCGGCGTCGACGTCGCCGTGCTGCCACGCGATGCCGGGCGGCAGGTGCGCGCCATCAGGCGCCGCGCTCGCCACCGGGGCGCCCGTGGGCGTGGCAGCGGCAAGCGCCGCACCCGCGGCGGCGAGCAGGCAGGCGGCAGTCAGATTCCGGAGAGCAGTTTTCATCGAAGCGGGTCCGTTGAAAGAGACGGTTGCGGGAAGGTGCGGCGCGCGAAGCGATGGTTGTGAGTTACAGCCATGAAGCGATGACGCTGAAGCCTGCCGACGTGCAACGCCGCGCGTGATCGTTACGGAAATGCGCACGGCGGCCGAGGCGGCCGGCAAATCCTTTGACGATACGACGGGCACAGCCGGGAGAAAACGAACGAATTCTCGAATGAATATGACGCGCGACATCGCGGCCGAGCGTGCTGTCGGATACGTGGCGGCCGAGCCTTCACTGCCGCGCCTTGATCCGCGCCATGTGATACACGGACTCATGCACGCCGTCGCGCAATGCATAGCCCGGCGATTCACCCTCGACCCGGAAGCCATGCTTCTCGTAGAGCGCGATGGCCGCGCGGTTGTCGGCGAACACGGTCAGCTCGAGACGCGTGATGTTCAGCCAGTTTTCCGCGAGATCGATCGCAGCCGCGAGCAACCGGCTGCCGACGCCGCGCCCGTGGCGCGCCGCGTCGACCATCATGCCGAGCCCTGCTGCATGGCGACGGCGCGGATTCTGTTCGGGATGCAGGCCGAGATGGCCGACCACCACGCCGTCGATTTCGGCGACGAGGCTCACGCCGTGCTCGCGCGCGCCGTCGAGCCGCTTCTGCCATTTCTCGAGCGACGGAAACGGATGCTGCAACGTATTCGCGTACACCGCGGGATGCGCGGCGATTTGCCGGATCGCGTCGACGTCGTGCGTCTCGCTGTGCCGGATCGTGATGTCGGTCATGGGTGGGCCGGTTCCGAAAAGTCGCGCCAGTCGCGCGGGCTGCGCACCTGCGCAGCAACCCGTCGAGCTTATCCGATTTCACGCATTTGAAACACGGGCGCCATGCGATGCCGTTGCACTCGCAACGACATGCGATCACGCCACGCCATCGCGAACAGGAAAAATCCGACCGACTCTCACATCGCAGCCGGTAATTCCTGACCCGTTCCATCGTGCGTCGCTCTCCGATCAATCGTTGCGCGCGCAACGTTACGCGCACGACATGCGATGCCATGTCTTCATCACGTCGACGTCACGGCGTCTCCCTGGACTCGGCGCCGCCCACCCCGGCATGCGCCGGGCCGGCGTGTGCCGACGCTCGCGGGCCATACGACGAAAAGCCCGGTCGACGCGCCGAGCACCGCGCAACAGTCCGCGCCGAAGATCGTGCCGCCGGCCGCGCCGTCGCTGCCCGCCCAGGCGACCGGCGTGCGCCCGTCGCGCGCGCTGCCTTACGAACTGCATGCGAGCGCGCGTGCCGATGCCGGCAACGGCACGGTCACGCTGACGTTCGCGAACACGGGCCGCACCGCCGCCGTGTTTCACGTCTATGACAAGCTGCATCTCGACCGCCTGCCGCGGCGCTACGTCGTCGAACCGGGCAAGACGCTGCACGGCGACTGGGCCGCGCGCGCCGACAACGGCGGTAAATATGACCTGTGGGTGCTGGGCCCGAACGGCTATCACCTCCGCTCCACGGGCGACCTCAGCCGCCTGGCCGGTGCGCGCGCACCGCAGCCGAAAGTTCGCGCCGGCTATGCGGGGGCGAGCGGCAACCTTCACCTGACGCCGCGCCACCACGGCGGCGGCACGGTGCGCTTCACCGTGAAGTCGAATCCGGTCCACGGGCTGCTGTCCGGCCGCGGGGCGCATGACGATCGCGGTCATCGCCAGGGCAACGAAAACGGCAACAGCCACGGTCATGGCCACGGCACCGGTACCACGTGGACGGTGACGGTGCGCGCCGGCGACCAGGCCGAGCTGCACTGGAAACTCGACTCGACCGGCCACGGGTACGACTTCATCGTCACCGCCGACAGCGACGCGAATTTCTCGCGCCGCGTCGCCGACCAGACCGCGTCGAAACCGGCCGCCACTCGGTCAGCGACCCGGCGATGGGGCTCGCCGACCGCTTCCGAGGCCGCCGCGGCGGCACGCGCCGCGCCGCGTGTCGCCGCCCGGGCCGGCCCGGCCGAGAACGGCGGTCAGGCACCGGCCGCGGCTGCGCCCGATCGGGCGCAAACGCCCGCCCCGCGCGGCTCAAACATCTGAAGGATCGGTGGTTCAGCCCTCAATTCCCCCCAACGAAATTGCTCCGAATTGCGGCCCGTTCGCGTTAAACTGCGCCAAGCTGTATTCAAGAAAGACATCTTCGCCACCACGGCATCCACGATACGAGGATAGGTTCGATGCGCACTACCGGCTCATCCGGGGCAATGACCCTGCTCACCGAACACGACCCGACCGACGGTCGCGAACTGCGCTCGCTCCGGCTCGAAGCGACCGGCGACGGCAAGAGCGTGCTGCTGATCGAGATCGACGAACGCAAGCCCGGCATCCACCGCGAAGTCCGCTACGAGATCACGCCGGCCGAACTGATCGCGGCGATCCGCTCGCACGGCGCCGAGCTCCCCGGCGAAAACCACGGCGCCGCGTCGCTCGCCCGCACCTCCTCCTGATTTCGAACGGTGAGCCGCGCGCAACGCACCGGCTCACCGTGCACTCCCTGCGGCCGCCAGGCCCTTTGAGTTATTCCCGCCGCTGACTTGAAAAAGGCCGATAATCGGCCCATCTGCGTGCTTTCCGCGCGCGTTTCCTTTTCGGCCAGCCGTCATGCTCCTCCGTGACCTCGTCGCCCAATACGGGCCGCTTCTCGTCTTCGCCAACGTGCTCGCGGCGGCCATCGGGCTGCCGGTGCCCGCGATGCCGACGCTCGTGTTGTTCGGCGCGATGTCCGCGATGCATCCGGCGATGATCGGCTCGCAACTGGTCACGGTGGTCGCGCTGTCGGTGCTCGGCGCACTGATCGGCGACACCGTGTGGTACCTCGCCGGCCGGCGCTTCGGCGGCACGACGCTGAAGACGATCTGCCGCCTGTCGCTGTCGCGTGACAGCTGCGTGAAGAAAACCGAACGCTTCTTCGGCCGCTATGGCGTGCGGGTGCTCGCCGTCGCACGCTTCATTCCGGGGCTGTCGCTCGTGTCGGTGCCGATGGCCGGCGCGTTCGGCACCCGCTATCGCACGTTCGTCGGCTACGATGCGCTCGGCGCCGCGCTGTGGACGATCGTCGGGCTGATGGTCGGGCTGATATTCGCTCGCCAGATCGACTGGCTGTTCGCCGGTGCGGGCCAGCTCGGCCGCGCGGCGCTGCTGGTGGCCGCCGCGGTGCTGGCGGTGTATGCGGCGATCCGCTGGATGCGCCGCCGCGCGCTGATCCGCCAGCTCGCGAGCGCGCGGGTCGGCGTCGACGAGCTCGACGCGATGCTGCGCGATACGTCCGCGCCGGTGGTCCTCGACGTGCGCTCGCCCGAGCACCGCAAGCTCGACCCGTTCACGATTCCCGGCGCGCAGTTCGCCGACGAACGCCAGATCGGCGACATCGTCTCGCGTTATCCGTTCTCGCAGAAGTTCGTCGTGTACTGCTCGTGCCCGAACGAGTTCACGGCCGCGCTGATGGCGAAGCGCCTGCTCGACGCCGGCTTCACCGATGCGCTCGCGCTGCGCGGCGGCCTCGATGCATGGCGCGATACGGGCCGCCAGCTCACGTCGCTCGTGGAAGACATGCCCGCTGCGAACGATCCGGTCGCGGGGCTGCACAAGCCGGCCTGATCGTTTCGATCGAAGGCCGGCCGTGCGAGGCGGGGGCGCCTGCGCCCCCTGCGATCAGAACGCGTGCAGCGGCAGGTTCACGACCAGGCGGTACTCGGTGTTCGTCGCGTCCGAGTAGTGTGCCGAACCGGCGTGCCACATTGCGATGAACGTGACCTTCGTGTCCTTCAGCTTGCCGCTCTGGAACGTGTACGACGGGATGAAGCCGAACTCGTGGTGACGGCCCTGCACCGGTGCGCCGTTGCTCCAGTAGATGCTCGACTTGCTCGGGTCGTTCGCCGCGCCCGCGCTGCCGTCCGCCCCCCAGCCCGTCACGCCCCAGACCATCGCCTTGAAGCCCGGCAGGCCCGCTTCCTTGCCGTAGAACGTGTAACGCAGCTGCAGCGACTTTTCGTGCGGCGCGTTGTAGTCGACGTCCATCGAGTTGGTCAGGAAGATGCCGTTCGTTTCGTTCAGGTAGTCGAAGAACTGGTCGCCGAGCACCTGCTGGAAGCCGAGCAGCAGCTCGTGCGGGCCGTGCTGCGCGGCCAGCGACAGGCTGTATGCATTGTTGTTGATCTTGCCTTGCAGCGCATCGCCCGTGTCGTGCGTCGAATAGACGTTGCCGAAGCCCGTCCACTTGATCGTCTGCGGGCTGCCGATGCTGTGCTTCACCGACGCGTAGTACTGGTGCCACACGTCGTCGGCCTGGTTCGCGTACAGCGCGATTTCGCCGTTCGGCGAGTAGTCCCACGTGCCGCCGACGTACGACAGGCGGTTGATGCGCGTGCCGCCGTATTGCGTCGTCAGGTTGGTAAGCGTCGTATGGCCACGCGCGTCGGTCTTCGTGAAGCTGCCGGCCTCGAGCATCACGTTCTTGAATTCATTGCTGACGAGCGTCGCACCGAGAAACGTCGGCGGCAGCGCACGGTTGTCGTGCTGCTCCATGAACGGGTTGTCGACGGCCTGCAGACCGTACTTGACCACCGTGTTCGAGATGCGCGCCTTCACGTCGTAGATGCCGGGATAGGCCCACGCGAGCTGGTTGCCGCCACCGCCGCCCTTCGCGATGTGCACCATGCTGCCGGCGCCCTGGCCGCCGTCGAGCTTCAGCGCCGCATACAGCGATGCGTCGAAACCGATACCGATCAGGCCCGTCGTATAGCCCGACTCGAAGTTCGCCATCGCGCCCTGGACCCACGCGTGGCGATGCGGCCCGCCCTTGGCGTCGAGCACGTCCGCATAGTTGCGGAACAGGAAGTTGAGATGGCTGTCGGCGATGAAGCCCTTCGACTGCGACTGCGCCGACGGCTCGTCGGGCGGCGTGACGGCCTGGTTCGCTTCGGCGTTGATGACGGCGTTCGGGGTCGTTGCCTGCGCAACGGTCGTGCCCGGTGCGGCCTGTGCGACCGTCAGCGGGGCGGGGGCCGCGTCGTCGGCGTGCGCGACGCCCGTCAGCGAAACACCGGCGAGTGCCGGCAGCCCCCAGGCAAGCAGCATTTTCGATGCCGTCCCGATCGTCTTCTGTTTTTTCATCGTAATTCTCGTCTTGTGTTGATATCGTCCACGCCGGTTGCGATCCGCGCCCGGCCCCCCGGCGCGCCCGATCAAGGACGCGCCTGTACCCGCGGCGCGAAGATCGTTCGCGCCGCACCTACCCCTGTTGACCTGCCTTGGTTATGTTTGCTGCGTCACTTCAGCTCACGCCACACCCGCGCGGATGCACGCGACACGCGCGGCCGACCCCTGCCGAACTTCCGGCAGCGGCACGTCCTGCGCGCACGCTTCGATCGCGACCGGGCAGCGCGTGCGGAACGCGCAGCCGGACGGCGGGTTGAGCGGCGAGGGCATCTCGCCCGCCAGCAGCATCGGACGGCGAGCACGCTCGCGCGCCGGCTCCGGCGTCGGCGCCGCGTCGAGCAGCGCCTTCGTGTACGGGTGCTGCGGCACGCCGTACACGTCATGCCGCGTGCCGAACTCCATCACGCGGCCGAGATACATCACGAGCACACGCTGGCTGATGGCCTTCACCACCGCCAGATCGTGCGCAACGAACAGATAGGACAACGACAGTTCGCGTTGAAGGTCGCGCAGCAGGTTCACGATCTGCGCCTGGATCGACACGTCGAGCGCCGATACGGGTTCGTCGCAGATCACGAGCTTCGGCTCGCCGATCAGTGCGCGTGCGATACCTACGCGCTGGCACTGCCCGCCGGAAAATTCGTGCGGATAACGCAGCAGGTGATGCGCGTTCAGGCCGACGCGCTCGAGCATCGTGACCACGCGGCGGCGCACCTCGGTGCGGCCGAGGCCGGCCTGGTGCGTGACGAGCGGCTCCGCGACGACCTGTTCGATCGTCATGCGCGGGTCGAGCGACGCGAGCGGATCCTGGAAGATCATCTGCACTTCGCGCCGCATCGTGGTGCCGCGCAGGTGATCGGGCGCCACGGCTTCGCCGCGCCATTTCACCGTGCCCGCCGTCATCGGCACGAGGCCGATCAGCGCACGCGCAAGCGTCGACTTCCCGCAGCCCGATTCGCCGACGAGCCCGACCGTCTCGCCGCGCTTCACGTCGAACGACACGCCGTCGACGGCGCGCAGCGTCCCCTTCGGCGACCACGGATAGCCGCCGAGCGGCACGCGGAAATGCACTTTCAGACCGTCGACGGACAGCAGCGTGTCGTCCGTCGCGCCGGCATTCTGGCGTTCATCGACGCTCATCGCAGACCTCCCGTCAGATCGGCCACGGGGCGGTGGCACGCGCGCACCGCGCCCGCGGCGCCATAGGTTTCGAGCGCGGGGCGCGCCGTGCCGCAGCGTTCTTCCGCATACGTGCAGCGCTTCGCGAATGCACAGCCGGCCGGCGCGGTGCCGGGCATCGGCGGATTGCCGGGAATCGCGACGAGCGGCGCATCGTACGCGTCGGTCAGGCGCGGCAGCGCGTTGAGCAGGCCGATCGTGTACGGATGCGACGGCGCCGCGAAGATCGATTCGGCCGGCGCGTATTCGACGGTGCGGCCCGCATACATGACCATCACGTCGTCCGCGAGGCCGGCGACCACGCCCATGTCGTGCGTGATCAGCACGATCGCGGTGCCGCGCTCGCGGTTCAGCTCGCGCAGCAGGTCGATGATCTGTGCCTGCACGGTCACGTCGAGCGCGGTGGTCGGCTCGTCGGCGATCAGGATTTCCGGCTCGGACAGGAGCGCCATCGCGATCATCACGCGCTGGCGCATGCCGCCCGAGAACTCGTGCGGATACATGCGGATGCGGCGTGCCGCGTCGGGGATCCGCACCGATTCGAGCGCCTCGATCGCGCGCTTCGTGGCTTCCTTGCGCGACAGCTTGCGATGCAGCTGCAGCGTCTCGGTCATCTGCCGCTCGATCGTCAGGAACGGATTGAGCGACGTCATCGGATCCTGGAAGATCATCGCGATCCGGTCGCCGCGCACCTTGTTCAGCGCGCGCGCATCCATCTCGAGCAGGTTGTCGCCGCGATAGCGCGCGGCGCCCGTCGTCGTGCCGTTGCCGGCCAGCAGGCCGAGCAGCGCCATCACGGTCTGGCTCTTGCCCGAGCCCGATTCGCCGACGATGCCGAGCGTCTTGCCGGCTTCGAGCGAGAACGACACGCCGCTCACGGCGTCGACCGGCGGCGCATCCTTGCGCGTGAAGCGCACGCCGAGGTTATCGACTTCAAGTAGTGCAGCCATCTCAGCGATCCTTCGGGTCGAGCGCGTCACGCAGGCCATCGCCGACGAAGTTCACGCAGTAAAGCGTCACGCACAGCATGACGGCCGGGGCCAGCAGCAGCCACGGCATCGATTCCAGTTTCTGCGCGCCGTCCTGGATCAGCACGCCCCAGCTCGTCATCGGTTCCTGCACGCCGAGGCCGAGGAACGACAGCACCGATTCGGTCAGCACGATGCCCGGCACCGAGACCGTCGCGTACACGACGACCACGCCGAGCAGGTTCGGCACGACGTGGCGCAGCACGATCGACGTCGGCGTCACGCCGATCGCACGTGCCGCGTCGACGAACTCGCGATTGCGCAGCGACAGCGTCTGGCCGCGCACGACACGCGCCATGTCGATCCACGAGAACGCGCTGATGGTCAGCACGACCAGCATGAACGAGCGGCCGAACAGCGTCATCATCAGGATCGCGATCAGCAGGTACGGGATCGCGTACATCATGTCGACGACGCGCATCATCACGGAGTCGACGCGGCCGCCCGCGAAGCCCGCGGTCGCGCCCCACGCGACGCCGAACAGGCCCGACACGAGCGTGCCGAGCAGGCCGACCTCGATCGAAACGCGGCCGCCGATCAGCGTGCGCACGAGCAGGTCGCGGCCGAGCTCGTCGGTGCCGAACCAGTGCTGGTTCGCCCAGGTCGGCGGCAGGCTGATGGAGCCCCAGTCGCTCGCGGCGGGATCGGCCGCGAGCAGCCACGGGCCGACGAAACAGGCGAGCGTGATCAGCGCGAGCAGCGCGAGGCTGAACAGCGCCGCGCGGTTGTGAAGGAAGCGCGCGAACGCGAGCTCGAGCGGCGAGCGCGAGCGCGGCGGCGAATCGGTCTGCACGGGCAGGCCGACGGCGGGAGTGGTCGGAGTCATCGCTGTGCCTCGCTCAATAACGGATGCGCGGATCGAGCCATGCGTACGCGAGGTCGACCAGCAGGTTGAACAGCACCGCGAAGACGGTCGTCAGCACGACGAGACCGAGCACCAGCGTGTAATCGCGGTTGATCGCGCCGTTCACGACGAGCTGCCCGAGGCCCGGCAGCGCGAACACCGATTCGGTGACGACGGCCGCCGTGATCGACGTGATGCAGACCGTGCCGAACAGCGACACGACCGGCATCAGTGCGGGTTTGAGCGCATGGCGCAGCACGATCGTCGAGCCCGGCAGGCCCTTCGCGCGCGCGGTGCGGATGTAGTTGCTCGACAGCGTCTCGATCATCGAGCCGCGCATCACGCGTGCGAGCAGCGACATGTTGATGAAGGTCAGCAGCACGATCGGCAGCAGCCGGTACTGCCAGCCGCCGTCACCCCAGCCGCCCGCCGGCAGCCAGCCGTTGCCGGACGACGTCTTCAGCAGGATCGCGAAGATCCACACGAGCACGGGGCCGAGCACGAACGGCGGGATGACGTTGCCGAAGTTGCCGATCAGCATCACGAAGCGGTCGATGAAACTGTCGCGGCGCACGGCCGCGACGGTGCCGAGCAGCACGCCGCACACGATCGAGATCGGGATCGACACGCCGCCCACGCCGAGGCTCACGGGCAGCGCCTTCTTCACGAGATCGTTCACGGACCAGTCGACGTAGCGGAACGACGGGCCGAGATCGCCGTGCAGCAGCGCGTTCAGGTACAGCAGGTACTGCTTCCACAGCGGCTCGTCGAGGTGGTACTTCGCGTTCAGGTTCGCGAGCGTGGCGGCGGACAGCTGCTTCTCCGTATCGAACGGGCCGCCGGGCGTGAAATGCAGGAGCAGGTAGCAGACGGTGACGACCGCGAGGATCGTCGGCACCGCCCACAACGTGCGCCTCAATGCGTAGGCCAGCATGATCGCTCCGGGCTCAGTGCTTGATCAGGTACATGTCCTGCGAAGCACGCATGTCGATCACGTTCTTCAGCGAATAGCCGCCCACGTACGACTTCACGAGACGGTCGGCCGAATACTGGAACAGCGGCACCATCGGCGTGTCGTTCAGCGCCGTGTCGTGCGCCTGCGTGAGCAGCGCGGCGCGCGCCTGGTCGTCGAGCTTCTGGTTGCCTTCGTCGACGAGCGCGTCGACCTGCTTGTTGCAGTAGCCGACGGTGTTCTGCGCGCTGCCGCAGCGGATCAGGTCGAAGAAGGTCATCGCGTCGTTGTAGTCGGCGAACCAGCCGTCGCGCGCGATCTGCACCTTGCCGTCATGCCGCTGCTTCATCAGCACCTTGAATTCGACGTTCTCGAGCTTCGTGTTGACGCCGAGCTTCGTGCGCCACTCCGATGAAGTGAACAGCGCGACCTTCTTGTGCAGGTCGTTGGTGTTGTACGTGAGCGTGAACGACAGCGGCTTCGCGTCCGAGTAACCGGCCTGCTTGAGCAGGTCCTTCGCGGCCGCGATGCGCTTGGCCATCGGCCACGACGCCCATTCCGGCGTGAACGGTTGCTGCACGCCCTTCGTACCGTTCGGCATCAGGCCGTACATCGGCTTCTCGCCGGCCTGCGTGAGCTTCGACGTGAGCACGTCGCGATCGATCACCATCGACAGCGCCTGGCGCACGCGCTTGTCCTTCAGCGCCGCGTCGCTGTTGTTCAGGTAGTAGTAGTACGTCGCGAGCTGCAGGCCCTGGCGAAGCTCGCCGCCGAACTGCTTGCTGACCTGCTGGAAGATGCCCGACGGGATCGAGTAGCTGTAGTCGATCTGGCCGGCCTGGTACATGCGCATCGCGGTTTCGTCGCTTTCGATCGGCAGGTACGTGACCTTGTTGATCACGACCTTCGGCGCGTTCCAGTACTTCGCATCCTTCGAGATCACGATGCGGTTGTTCGGCTGCCAGTCGACGAGCTGGTATGCGCCGTTGCTGACGAGGTTGCCCGGGCGCGTCCATGCATCGCCGAACTTCGCGACCGCGTCCTTGTTCACCGGCACGAGCGGCGCCATCGCGGTCAGCTCGGGGAAGAACGCGACGGGCACGTCGGTCGTCACTTCGAGCGTGTACGGATCGACCGCGCGCACGCCGAGCGTCGACGGCGCGGCCTTGCCCGCGATGATGTCCTTCGAGTTCCTGATGAACTCGACGAGGATCGTGTATTTCGAGCCCGTCTTCGGATCGACGAGGCGCTGCCACGAATAGACGAAATCGGCGGCCGTCACCGGCTGGCCGTTGCTCCACTTCGCGTCACGGCGAAGCTTGAAGATCCACGTCGTCGGCGACTTGCGCTCCCACGACAGCGCGACACCGGGCACGACCTGGCCGGCGGCATCGATGCGGGCCAGCCCTTCGAACAGGTCGAGGCCGATCGTGTTGCCGGTCCACGATTCGATGTGCGCGGGGTCGAGCGACTCGACTTCGGCAGGCACCTGTCGCGTCAGGTCCTGTTGGGGCGCGAGCGCGACGTTCGACGGAACGGTAACGGCGTGGGCGGCAGGCGTCAGGGCGAGCGCGGCCAGCACGGCCGACATGGCATGCAAGGATTTCATCGTGGCAGTCTTGAGAAGGGTTGTTCGGTGAGCGTCGCGCGGCGGATGCCGCGGCTTACGCGTGAGACGCTGACGGGTGCAGCGATTGAGGAGGCCCGTGATTCTCGTATAGCATTTTAGTATTCCTTACGTTTCTTTCGACAGGCATTCCGTCTTCGAAACGAAGGAATACCTGTGCGTTAGAACAGCCTAGGCGTACCGACCCAGACCACCACCGACTCGATCTTCGCGGTGTTGACCCAGCTGTGCGGGACCGTCGACTGATAGTGCGAGCTGTCGCCGGCCTGCAGGACGAACGTCTTGCCTTCCAGCGTCAGCGACACTTCCCCTTCAATCACATACAGGAACTCCTCTCCTGCGTGTGTCGTCACCTCAGACCGCTTCTGCCCCGGCGGCATCCTCACGAGGATCGCCTCCAGCTGGCGCCCTTCGGATACGTTCGTCAGCCTCGCGAACAGGTTCGCCGAATCGGCAAACCCGAAGAAGCGCAACTGCTCGCCTCGGCAAACCGAGCGTTCCTCGCTCGGCGTATCCACGAAGTACTGCACCGTCACGCCGAGCGCGTGCGCGATACCGGCCAACGATGTCAGCGACGGCGACGCGAGCCCGCGTTCGACTTGAGACAGAAACGGCTTCGAAATCCCCGCGGCGGTAGCGGTGTCGTCGAGCGTGCGCTTGAGTCGTTGGCGCAACGCGCGAATCTTGCTGCCGAGAGCGGCAGCGTCTGCGGACCGCGAGTTTTCAGTGGGGGGAACCATAGCAGGCCGAAAAGTGATCGTCAAAAAATGTTTGATGGAAAATAACTAAGTTAGAACGATATAGCTTAGTCTTCGGGTTCGCGCCCGTCTTCGGTGTCAAGCCCGGTGCACTAAACGGGACACGAAGCGAGCGAAACGACGCGCTATCTTGCCAGACTCGCCGGCTTCACAGGCAAGCTGCAAGCGGCTCTCCGGGAATCTTCGGAGAGCCGGCACGAAAGCTTACAAATAGATGATGAGACGAATGTTCCTGAAAGCTACTGCCACATTAGGAGTTTCCCTAGGTGGCAGGTACGTGACGCACCGGACCGGTAGCCGCTACCATGCGCGCGCCGGTCGGGGCCCCTCGCCGCCACACCAGGCGGCGTCAGACCCCGGCCCGGGCTAACCGCCCGACTGTTCCATCGCCAGCACGAAGCCTACCCGGCCCCATTGTGCACCGGCGCGAGTTCGACCCCAAAAAAGACGACGCGCGATCCGTGCCGTCCGTTTCAAACGAGATTGATGATGCAACCACCTGTTTCACAAACCCGATCGTTCACGACGGTCTTCCTCATCGAAATGTGGGAGCGCTTCGGCTACTACGGCATGGCCGCGCTCCTGGTCCTCTTCATGGTCGACCGGCTCGGTTTCACCGACAGCCATGCGAACCTGACCTGGGGTGCGTTCACCGCACTCGTCTACGCGGCGCCGTCGATCGGCGGCTGGATCGGCGACAAGGTGCTCGGCGCCCGTCGCACGATGATCATCGGCGCGTCCGTGCTGTGCGCCGGCTACCTGATGCTGTCGGTACCGAACGATCACCTGACGTACATGTACGCGTCGCTCGGCGTGATCGTCGTCGGCAACGGCCTGTTCAAGGCCAATGCGGCCAACCTCGTGCGCCGCATCTATGAAGGCGACGACGCGCGCATCGACAGCGCGTTCACCATCTACTACATGGCGGTCAACATCGGCTCGACGGTGTCGATGCTCGCGACGCCGTGGATCAAGGATCACTGGGGCTGGCACACCGCGTTCGCGGTCTGCTGCGGCGGCATGCTGCTCGCGATCCTCAACTTCATGCTGATGCATCGCACGCTCGCGCACGTCGGCTCGCTGCCGGACGACCAGCCGATCCGCTGGAAGCGCCTCGGCGCGGTCGCGCTGGGCGGTGTCGGGCTCGCGCTGATCACGCTGTACGTGCTGCAGCACAAGCAGCTCGCCGTCGCCAGCGTGTGGACGGCCGCGTTCGCGATCCTCGCGATCTTCGCGTACATGATCGCGAAGTCGGAGCGCTCGGAGCGCGCGGGCCTGATCGCGGCGCTCGTGCTGATCGGCCAGGTGATCCTGTTCTTCATCTTCTACGTGCAGATGTCGACGTCGCTGACGCTGTTCGCGCTGCGCAACGTCGATCCGCGCTTCATGCTGTTCGGTACGACGCTGTTCACGTGGAGCGCCGCGCAGTTCCAGGCGCTGAACCCGATCTGGATCATGCTGCTGAGCCCGGTGCTCGTGTGGGTCTACAACGCCGTCGCGAAGGGCGGCCGTGACCTGCCGGTCGCCGCGAAGTACGCGCTCGGCTTCGGCGCAGTGGCCGCAGGCTACCTGGTGTTCACGATCAGCGGCCGCTACGCGGTCGACGGCCGTGTGTCGTCGTGGTTCATGGTGTGGGGCTACGGCCTCTACTCGCTCGGCGAACTGCTGGTGAGCGGCCTCGGCCTCGCGATGATCGCCCGCTACGTGCCGGCGCGCATGAGCGGCTTCATGATGGGTGCGTACTTCGTCGCAACGGGCGTGTCGCAGTATCTGGGCAGCGTCGTCGCGAACTTCGCGCAGATGCCGTCGCACGATCTGCCGGCCACCGAATCGCTGCCGCTCTACCTGTCGCTGTTCGAGAAGCTCGGCTGGCTCGCCGCGATCGGCATGCTGCTCGCGCTGCTGCTGCTGCCGCTGATGAACCGCCTGTCGCGCCAGCACCAGCGTTGTGCGGAAGAACGCCGCGAAGAAGCGCTGCAGGCACAGGGCGCCGCCGCCGCGCAGTAAGTAATATCCCTCGGCGTGCGGCGTGCACGCCACATTCTCCCGCCAGGCACGCGAACGCGTCCTACACTGGATGCAGGAAACGCATCCGCTTCGCGCGATGCGCACTGGCGGGAGAAGACGATGAAAAGCAAAGCAACGCGGCTGTTGAGGATACTGTCGGACATCCGGCACGCTCAGCGCTGCACCGCGATACGGGCCGCGCGCGCCGCGGCCGAAGCCGACGCGGTACTCGCGGAACACGACGATCCGGCGCCCGACGAACGCGACGACGCCGAATCCGACGACGCCACCGCCGTTCCCCGCTCCCGTATCGGCTCACCTCACTGACGCCGCGCAGCACGCTCCGTGCCGCACGCCCTGCGTCCCGCGCCGCTCACGCGGCCGCGCCGCGCCACCGCGCGATCCACGTTCCCGAACCGGCCACGGCCATCATCAGCCCGAGCGCGCACGCGTCGGCAGCGAGGCCTACGCCGACATGCCGCAGATCCGCGCTGCGCACGACCGGATGCAGCAGCGAATCGATGACGAGCGAGATCGCCGCGCCCGCGACGAAGCAGATCAGCCCGCGCTGGCCCACGGCCACGACGGGCCGCACGCCCTGCGCGATCCGCGCGATCCAGCCGAAGCGCACGCAGTCGGCCATCACCCACGCAATGGCCGCGAAGCTCACGACGCGCGGCAGCGCGAGATCGCGCTTGAACACGCCTTCCGGCAGCGGCAGCCCCGAGAACAGCTTGTAGCTCGCGCAGCCGAGCACGACCGCGCACGCGAGCCCGGTCGCGGCGGCCCCCCAGCGCCCGAGCGCGACGCGCCGGTAGAACGGCTGGCAGCGCGCGAGCACGCCGGCGACGAACATCAGCTGCCACGCGAACGGATTGAAGCTCCAGCGGAACCCGTCGGAATCCAGCAGCTCGGGGCCGAGCCAGCCGGCCGTCAGCCATGACGCGATGCTCAGCGCGACGAGCAGCCACGGATGCCGCCGCGCGAACGGCACGAGCACCGGCGACGCGAGCGCGAACAGCACGTACATCGGCAGCACCGACGCGAGATACGGCTGGCGCTGGAAGGTCAGCAGCTCGGCTGCACCGGTGAGCGGCGACGCGAGCATCACGCTGACGTCGTCGAGCGCGAGGTTCGGCGCATCGATCCCGAAGTGGTCGAGCACGGCCGACACGACGAGCATCAGCGTCGAGGTTGCGAGAAACGCGCGGTAGATCTGCATCGCGCGGCGCACGAAGCGCTTTTGCGCGGCGCGCGCGCCGTGCCGCTCGGCAATCGCGCCATAGGCGCTCGCGGTTGCGAAGCCGCCGAGAAAGACGAAGACCTCGGCCGCATCGCACAGCGCGAACGCGTGCAGCGTGACGCGCGACAGCACGCTCGCGCCGATGTGATCGACGACGATCATCAACAGCACGATGCCGCGGAAGAAATCGACTTCGACCAGGCGGCCGCTGCGCGACGGTGAAAACCTAGCGGAAGGCGGCGTGCTCAACGACATGAGCACACCTGCACGACGGCGGTGCGGCACGCACCGGAAGATAGATCGGGGAGAGGAAGGCGAGCGCGATCAGCGGCGATGCGCGTATGCCCGCGTCGCGCCAACCCGGCCGGCCAGGCACGGAGATGACCGTTCATTGAAAAGCTGCATACGTAGGGAAGTCGGTAAGGCCAGTCTAATGGCCGATCCGGGGAGACCCTAAGTAACAAAGTGCAACCGAATCTTCTGTTCGATTACACGCGCGAGCCTTGTCGCGCAAAGCGGGCAGCGTCGCCAGACTCGCGTCAGCGCGACGCCAGTTTGCGGCCAGCATCGATGCGTTCGACCGCTGCGGCGTGGTCGTTTTGCGTTGCACGACACGGCACGCGGCATGCAACGGCCGCATCGCGATCGACGCTTATCCGCGCGTGGGCAAGCGCCGCATCATCAGTATCGCGCTGTGCCACGCGGTCAGTGCAACGGCGACCCAGATCGGCCCGTACGTCGCGAGCTTCGCCACGCTCAGCGTCTCGCCGAGCAGCAGCAGCGACACCGCGACGAGCAGCACGGGTTCGACGTAGCCGAGAATCCCGAACAGCGCCATCGGCAGCATCCGGCTCGCCTTCAGGTAGCTCGCGAGCGCGAGCGTGCTGAGCACGCCGAGGCCCGGCAGCAGCGCGGCCCACAGCACCGGATGGTCGGCCACCTGCGTCAGGCTCGTCGCGACCATCGCGAACGCGACCGGGCACAGCAGCGCGATCTCGACCGCGAACGCGGCGAGCGAATCGGCATTGATCCGCCGGCGCAGCACGAAATACGGCGGATAGCCGAGCGCGACGACGAGCGTCGGCCACGCGAACGCGCGCGTCGCCCACACCTCGTGCGCGACGCCGAGCGCGGCGCACGCGACCGCCGCCCATTGCAGCGGATCGAGCCGCTCGTGATAGTAGAAGCGGCCGACGAGCACCATCGTCAGCGGCAGCAGGAAATAGCCGAGCGACACTTCGAGCATGCGGCCGTGCAGCGGCGCCCACAGGAACAGCCACAACTGCGCGCCGAGCAGCCCGGCGCTCACGGGCAGCGCAATCAGCAGGCGCCAGTCGCGCACGCTGCGCCGAACGAGGTCGACGAGCGCCGGCCAGCGGCCGCGCAACGCGATCAGCGCAACCGCGCCCGGTGCGGTCCACAACACGCGCCACGCGAAGATGTCGAGCCCCGTGAGCGGCGCGAGCAGTTTCGCGTAGGCGGACATCAGCGCGAACAGCGTCGATGCCATCACCGACAACACGAGGCCGCGCCCGGCCTCCGGATACCCCGTCATGATCGTTCCGCGCCGCTTACTGCTGCTGGAAACGCTCGAAGCGCTTCTCGGTCCGGCGTTCCTCGAACGTCACCTCGGTCACGTGCGCGGCCGGCGGCCCGTGGCGCAGCCACGCGAGCATCCGGTCGATCTGCGCGCCGGGGCCCTGGATCATCGCCTCGACGGTGCCGTCCTCGAGATTCGCGACCCAGCCGCGCAGCTTCAGCGCATGCGCCTCGCGCACCGTCGCATGACGGAAGCCGACGCCCTGCACGACGCCGCGCACCCGCACGTAGTAGGTCTCGATCCGTTCGTCCAGTTCATTGCGGCTCATCGCGTCGCCCTCCCGTTGCATTCAAGCCCGGCATTGTAGTCGCGTCGGCCGCTTCGCACACGGGTCGGAGCCCGTTCGCCCCGTCACGGCCCGGCGTCGCCGCACGCGCCGACCACGTACAATCTCGCCGATGCTCAACCGCCGCGCCGCCCGCGCGCGGCCCCGAAGGAAACGCATGACTGATACCTCCCGCGATCTCGTTCTCGTCACCGGCGCATCCGGCTTCGTCGGCTCGGCCGTCGCGCGCATTGCGCAGCAGAAAGGCTATGCGGTGCGCGTGCTCGTGCGCCCGACCAGCCCGCGCACGAACGTGGCGGATCTCGACGCCGAGATCGTCACCGGCGACATGCGCGACGAAGCGTCGATGCGCGCCGCGCTACGCGGCGTGCGCTACCTGCTGCACGTGGCAGCCGACTACCGGCTGTGGGCGCCCGATCCCGACGAGATCGAGCGCGCGAACCTCGAAGGGGCGGTCGCGACGATGCGCGCGGCGCGCGCGGAAGGCGTCGAGCGGATCGTCTACACGAGCAGCGTCGCGACGCTGAAGGTGACGAGCGCCGGCGACCCGTCCGACGAAAACCGGCCGCTCACGGCCGAGCAGGCGATCGGCGTGTACAAGCGCAGCAAGGTGCTCGCGGAACGCGCGGTCGAGCGGATGATCGCCGACGAAGGGCTGCCGGCCGTGATCGTCAATCCGTCGACGCCGATCGGCCCGCGCGACGTGAAGCCGACGCCGACCGGCCGCATCATCGTCGAAGCCGCGCTCGGCAAGATTCCCGCGTTCGTCGACACGGGGCTGAACCTCGTGCACGTGGACGACGTCGCGCACGGCCACTTCCTCGCGCTCGAGCGCGGCCGGATCGGCGAGCGCTACATCCTCGGCGGCGAGAACCTGCCGCTGCAGCAGATGCTCGCCGACATCGCGCAGATGACGGGCCGCAAGGCGCCGACGATCGCGCTGCCGCGCTGGCCGCTCTACCCGCTCGCGGTCGGTGCGGAAGCGGTCGCGAAGTTCACGAAGAAGGAGCCGTTCGTCACCGTGGACGGGCTGCGGATGTCGAAGAACAAGATGTATTTCACGTCCGCGAAGGCCGAGCAAGAGCTCGGCTACCGGGCGCGCCCGTACCGTGAAGGGCTGCGCGACGCGCTCGACTGGTTCGGCTCCGCGGGCTACCTGAAGTAACACAAAGCGGCGTGCTTCACGCCGCTTTGCGCACTTTGTTACACGTCCCGCACGGCCCGCTACCGGCGCAGCGGTTAAAATCGCGGGTCTTACGCAGAGAAGACACGCATGAACCTGAACGATCAGATCGCTTCGCTCGCCACGGGCGTCGATCAGCTCCTCCACGATCACCACGCCGCGCAGCAGGCGGCACGCAGCGCGGAAGCCTTCGCACGCGCCGCGGCAGCGGAGGCCCGGGCCGCGGCAGAGCGTCACGCCGCCGCGGAAGCCGAAGCGCTAGCCGCCGCACAACGCCACACGGCAGCAGCCGCCGACGCCGAGGCTGCGCAGCAGCGCCACGCCAGCGCGACCGCCGCGGCCGAAGCCGCCGCCCAGCGTCATACCGATGCCACCGCGCAAGCCGAAGCCGCGTCGCAGCGCCATGCGGAAGCCACCGCACTGACCGAAGCACTCGCGCAACGTCATGCGGATGCCGAAGCAGCGTCGCAGCGCCACGCGGCAGCGATCGCCGAAGCCGAGGCCGCCGCGCAGCGTCATCACGCGGCAGCCACCGAAGCCGAAGCGGCCGCGCAGCGCCATGCAGCCGCGACTGCCGAAGCCGAAGCCGCCGCGAAGCGGCACGCGGAAGCGACCGCCGAGGCCGAAGCGGCCACGCAGCGTCACGCAGCCGCCATCGCCGAAGCCGAAGCCGCCGCCCAACGCCACACGGCTGCAATCGCGGAAGCCGAAGCGCTCGCGCAGCAGCACACGCAGGCGATCGCCGAAACGCAAGCCGCCGCGCAGCGTCATGCCGAGGCGACCGCCGAGGCCGAAGCCGTCACGCAACGCCATACCGAAGCGATCGCGCAGGCCGAGGCGGCCGCGCAGCGCCACGCCGATGCCACCGCGCGGGCGGAGGCCGTCACGCAGCGTCATGCCGAAGCGATCGCACAAGCCGAAGCGGCTGCGCAGCACCACGCGAAGGCCATCGCCGACGCCGAGGCGCTGGTCGAGGCCGTCGTCAAGGAAGCCGCGACGAGCGCAGTCGCCGCCCCGGCAGTTGCAGCCGAAGTCGTCGAACCTGCGCCGGCCGCTACGCCGGCGGCGGAGCCGGCCGTGATCGCGCCCGCGCCGGCTGCGGCCGAAACGGTGGATTCGACGGCCGACGCCGAAACGGCCGTCGTCGCGACGGCGCAAGCCGAAGCGCCGGTTGAAGTCGAAGCCGAAGCCGACGTCGCCCCGGCCCCGTCCGACAAAGCGACGCTGCACGTGTCGCGCCCGACGCAGAACGAACTCACGCTGACCATCAACGGCGAATCGATCACGCTGCATCCGGAGCAGCTGGGCCAGCTGATCGAGGAACTCGCGCATGCGCGCGCGTCGATGCAGCCGGAGCCGCCGCCCGGCATCCCGGCCGGCTGGCGCTTCGTGACGACGAAGAACCCGATGATGGCCGTGCAGAAGCAGGCGAACGGCGACCGCCTGCTGGTGGCCCGCCACACGGGCTACGGCTGGGTGCCGTTCACGTTCTCGCCGGATGTCGTGGTCCAGATGTACATGATGCTGACCCAGCGCTGAGCATCGGCACGCCGCACCGCCGAACCAGCAGTCCAAAACGAAACAGCCCGACCGGTTTCCACCGATCGGGCTGTTTGCTTTCCGGCTGCCGGGAGGCACGCCTCCCGGGCAAGTCTCAGCGCTCCACCGGCGCCTGCACGCGCGCCTTCCACTGGCCGCCCTTGCCGCGCCAGTAGCGCCACGCGGACGCGAACGTCGCGCCGACGTAGAACAGCGCGACGAGCGGCAGCGCCGGCGCCCACAGCGGCGAGCGCCGGTAGTAGCGCAGCATCGGTGCATACGCGGCGCACATCGACGCCCATGCGAGCCACGCCGGCCATGCACGCGCGCCGTACGCGAGCGCCGCGGCGGGCGGCACGAGATAGATGATCGTCATCCCGAGCAGCGTGCCGGCCAGCAGCAGCGGCGAATAGTGCAGCTGCGTGAACGCGGTGCGCGCGATCATGTTCCAGATGTCGCGCCAGCTGTCGTACGGGCGCAACGACACGCTGCGGTCGGCCAGGTCGAGCCGGATCGGATGGCGGCCTTCGCCGCGATGCTTGATCTGCGCGGCGAGGCTGCAGTCGTCGATCAGCGCGCCACGGATCGACTCGATGCCGCCCGCTTCCTCGAGCGCCGTGCGCTTGACGAGCATGCAGCCGCCCGCGGCGCCGGCCGTCCGGTTGCGCGGATTGTTGATCCACGAGAACGGGTAGAGCTTCGCGAAGAAGAACACGAACGCCGGGATCAGCGCCTTCTCCCAGAACGAATCGCAGCGCAGCCGCACCATCAGCGACACGAGATCGCGGTTCTCGGCCTGCGCGCGCGTGACGAGCTGCGCGACGGCGTCGGGCGGATGGCCGATGTCGGCATCCGTCAGCAGCAGGTAGTCGGCCGGCAGGCCGAGCGTCTGCACCGCGGCGATCCCCTGCGACTGCGCCCACACCTTGCCCGACCATCCGGCCGGCAGCGGCTTCGCGGCCAGCACCGTCAGCCGGTCGGCGCGGTTGATCGCGAGCGCCGCCGCGCGCGCCGCGTCGGCGGTGCCGTCGTCGCTGTGGTCATCGACAATGATCAGATGAAATTCGCCCGGGTAATCCTGCTCGAGCAGCGAAGTCGCCGCCCGGGCGATCACGTCGGCCTCGTTGCGCGCCGGCACGACCGCGACGACGGCCGGCCAGCCGGCCTCGGCCGCGGCGCCGCGCGCCTCGGGCGGCAGCGGCCGCGCGGGCACCGCGCGCCAGAAGCCGCCGCGCGCGACGAGCAGCACGATCCAGATCATCAGCGACAGGCCGGACACCAGGAATGCAAGAACCAGCATCATCGGCGCGCCCCCTGTCGGACGCCGGCAGCGGCAAAATCAATAGGGGTCGGGAACAAAACGCCCGAAACCGCACGGGCGGCCGGGCAATACGCGTAAGAATCGACGGTCATCGAATGGCCTTGAAATGAGCGCGACGCCGGGCAGCCGGAGCGGCTGCCCGCGAAACCGCGTAGTTTACTGGGTTCCGCGCGCGCCAGCGCCGACGCGGTTCTCCCGCAAATGCAACACGCCGGATACAGCACCAGAGCAAGGAGTTCCCGATAGGGTTAAAATGCGCGATTAATTCGGGGTTCCGGGGCCTGGCCGGCCGGTTCGTTCCTGCCTTCATAACATCAAGCCGGGGCGAGCGAGCGAGTGCCAGCTCCTCGAACCCCGGCGTCTGTCGTCGGAGTTCGCTCACCTATGCGAGTCATCCTTGCCCAGCCCCGCGGCTTTTGTGCGGGGGTTGTCCGTGCGATCGAGATCGTCGATCGCGCGCTGCAACAGCACGGTGCGCCGGTCTATGTGCGTCATGAGATCGTGCATAACCGGCATGTCGTCGAGAATCTGCGTAATAAAGGGGCCCGATTCGTTGAGGAACTCGACGAGGTGCCCCACGGCGCTGTCGCGATCTTCAGCGCGCACGGTGTCGCCCAGACGGTCGAGCGCGACGCGGAAACGCGCGGGCTCGACGTGCTCGACGCGACCTGCCCGCTCGTCACGAAAGTGCACGTGCAAGGCCGCCAGTATGTCGCGGCGGGCCGCCGGCTGATCCTGATCGGCCATGCGGGCCACCCGGAAGTCGAGGGGACGATCGGCCAGATTCCGGCCGAGGTGATCCTCGTGCAGAGCGAAGCCGAAGTCGATACGCTGACGCTGCCCGTCGACACGCCGGTCGCGTACATTACGCAGACCACGCTGTCGGTGGACGATACGCGCGGCATCATCGAAGCGCTGCAGCGCCGGTTCACCGACCTCGTCGGCCCGGACACGCGCGACATCTGCTACGCGACGCAAAATCGCCAGGCCGCCGTGCGCGAGCTGAGCGAACAGGTTGACGTGCTGCTCGTGGTCGGTGCGACGAACAGCTCGAACTCGAACCGCCTGCGCGAGATCGGCACCGAAAGCGGTGTGCCGAGCTACCTCGTCGCCGACGGTTCGGAAGTAAAGGCCGAATGGTTCGCGAATGCGAAGACCGTGGGCCTGACCGCCGGGGCGTCCGCGCCCGAGGAGATGGTCGAAGATGTCATCGGCGCGTTGCGCGCGCTGGGTCCCGTCGACGTCACGACGATGGCGGGCCGTGAGGAAAAAGTCGAATTCAAGCTGCCGGCGAAGCTCACGCAAGCTGTCGCCCGCGAAGTTTAAGGAGGACATCTCTTGTCTATTCCGCTGCTCCAGCAAGTCCGCGTCGGCGCGTACATCACGCGCCAACACCTGTCCGGCAACAAACGCTATCCGCTCGCGCTGATGCTCGAGCCGCTGTTCCGCTGCAACCTCGCGTGCAACGGCTGCGGCAAGATCGATTATCCGGACCCCATCCTGAACCAGCGTCTGTCCGTCCAGGAATGCCTGGAAGCGGTCGACGAATGCGGCGCGCCGATCGTGTCGATCGCGGGCGGCGAGCCGCTGCTGCACAAGGAAATGCCGGAAATCGTCCGCGGCATCATGAAGCGCAAGAAGTTCGTCTACCTCTGCACGAATGCGCTGCTGATGGAAAAGAAGATGGACGACTACCAGCCGAGCCCGTATTTCGTCTGGTCGGTCCACCTCGACGGCGACGCGCAGATGCACGATCACTCGGTGTCGCAGGAAGGCGTGTACGACAAGGCGGTCGCGGCCATCAAGGAAGCGAAGCGCCGCGGCTTCCGCGTGAACATCAACTGCACGCTGTTCAACGATGCGATCCCCGAGCGCGTCGCGAAGTTCTTCGATACGTTGAAGCCGATCGGCGTCGACGGCATCACCGTGTCGCCGGGCTACGCGTACGAGCGCGCGCCGGATCAGCAGCACTTCCTGAACCGCGACAAGACGAAGAACCTGTTCCGCGAAATCCTGAAGCGCGGCGAAGGCGGCAAGCGCTGGTCGTTCAGCCAGTCGTCGCTGTTCCTCGACTTCCTGGCCGGCAACCAGACGTACAAGTGCACGCCGTGGGGCAACCCGGCGCGTACGGTGTTCGGCTGGCAGAAGCCGTGCTACCTGGTCGGCGAAGGTTACGTGAAGACCTTCAAGGAACTGATGGAAGACACGAACTGGGACAACTACGGCGTCGGCAACTACGAGAAGTGCGCGGACTGCATGGTCCACTGCGGCTTCGAGGCAACTGCCGTGATGGACACGATGGCGCATCCGCTGAAGGCGTTCGCCGTGAGCCGCAAGGGCATCAAGACCGACGGCCCGTTCGCTCCGGACATTCCGATCGACAAGCAGCGCCCGGCCGAGTACGTGTTCTCGCGCCACGTCGAGATCAAGCTCGAGGAAATCCAGCGCGCCGGCAAGGGCAAGCTGCAGAAGGCGGCGAAGCCGGCAGCCGCAGCCTGAGTGCGTTTCGCCGCGCGGAGGCCACGCCTTCGCGCCGGCGGGAAAAAATGAAGCGCCACGGAGTCCGCTCCGTGGCGCTTTTGTTTTGGGCCGCGGTTTTGCATCGCGTTTCACCGTCACCGTATTGATTGCCGCGACAGTCACGCATGCGCTGAATCAACGTGACTGTATCGCTGCGCCGGTGCGGCCGGCCCTGTCTCCTCCATCCTCCCTGCGAAACCGGTGCGACGCTACGCGGCCAGCGATTCGGCCGCATGCATGCGCATCTTCTCCGCCGCGCCCGCGACGAGTGCCGGCTGGCCGCTCGACGCGAACGCGCAGACGTGCTCCCATAGCTCGGCCAGCCGATGCCGCGTGAGCGTCGTGACGCACGTGTCGTTCGCCGCGAGCACAGGCTCGAGTACTGCGCATTCGTCGTCGCGCAGCGTCCATGCGCCGCTTTGCGCCGCGCGCGCCACACCCGCATCGAGCGCACGCTCCGCGTCGACGCACAGGTCGATGTCCGCATCCGCGCCTACCGCATCGTCGAGCGCCAGGAACACGAGGTAGACACTCGTGCGCAAGCGCATCAGCAGCGCCTCGTTGCCATGCCCGCTACGCAGCGCGACGAGCGCCATGTGGCATTTCAGCGAGATGTCGCGTGCATGCACGGGCGGCAGCGGCAGCAGCCACTCGCGGGTCAGCGGCACGTGGCGACGGTTTTTCCGGGAGCCTTTCATGACGGGCTCCCGTCGGCGGGCAAATCGCTCGCCTCGAATGCCGGCCATGCGAGGCGGCACGCAACGGCGTCGCGGCGCGCGTGGCGCAGGTACGTCGCACGACGCCGCGCGCCGTGCCCATCGTCGCGCCGCTGCGCCGCCCGCGCGTCCGGCAGCCGGCGCGGCGCCGACGCGCGCACGACGCCGTTAAATCGGATCGTGCAAGCCATGTTCGCCTCCTGCATCAGAACGTGTTCTCGCCCTTCAGGTAGTACGCGGTCTTCACGAAGAACGCCTTGACCGGATGGCCGCCCTGCACATCGCGCGCGGCGCGCGCTTCCATCGCGGCCCGCTCTTCGCGCGACCGGTCCGGCACGGGGTTATGGACACGTTCGAGCGCACGCTGCATCGCGAGCGGATAGTTCTGGTTGCCGGCGGACGTCGCGCGATAGCCGGCGCGCGTCATCTGCGTCAGTTGCGCGTCGGTTTCGGCACGCGCCGCCGACCAGCTCGACCATGAGGCATTCGAGGCGCCGTCCGTCACGGCGGACTGAGCGAAACTGACGGCGGGCAGCGCAGCGAGTGCGCAGGAAAGTACCGCAACGGGAACGAGGGATCGCATAGTGGCCTCCAGGTGGTTGTCCCCGCATCGATCATGTTCGACGATGCGTTGAAACCATCGTATGACGCGCTGCATTCCGTATGAATAGCCGATTCCGCAATTGATATTTTCGGTGTCGACACCCGGTGCGCAAACCGCGTCATGCGCGAATCCCGCCAAACAGGAATTTCTTTATTTCATTCAACGCCCTGATCGCATTTGTTCAGACGATCCGAAGCAGCGCACGCAGCTCTTTTTCAATTTCGGAAATGACATGTTGCCGATGCGATCACCACCGGCGCACCCGCCGACAAGGCTTCCGGCGTGATATCGCGCGTGCGGACACCGCAATCGGTCGCCCGATCGAATCGAACGTTTCTCATGATTCAGGACAAATCATCGCGTCCGGATTGCCGGATAGCGACACGACGCGCACGGCAAGGACGCGCGATAATCACACATCGGCCGTTTCGCACGGCACCTCATGCATTCCCATCTTCATCGAGTCCTTCCATGGCTGCCCTCGACATCACCGCCATCCACAGTTGGCACGCGCACGTCTATTTCGATGCGGTGAGCCGCGACGCGGCCTGGACGTTTCGCCAGGTCGTCGACGAACGGTTCGGCGCGGTCATCGAACTCGGCCGCTTTCACGAACGCCTCGTCGGCCCGCACCCGGCATGGTCGTACCAGATCGCGTTCGACGCCGCGCGCTTCGATGACATCGTGCCGTGGCTCGTGCTGAACCACGGGGCGCTCGACATCTTCCTGCATCCGAATACGAACGACGAACTGCGCGACCATCGCGATTGCGCGGTGTGGATCGGGAAGTCGTATCAGCTGAATCTCGACGCGCTGGCCGGATAACGGCCGGCACGCGGCCGCCTGCGCCGCGGCACATCCACGTTTCGGGTCGACGTGAAACGTTCCGCGGCGGCGCGCCCATACAGTGGGTTCCGTTATCGACGCTTCCGGGACCCGCCATGTCACACGCCCACGCCGATGCCCGGCACATTTACGAAGGCTGGCACGCGGCCGTCGTCGCGCGCGACGTCGATGCGCTGATGGCGCTGTATGCCGACGACGCGATACTCGAAACGCCGCTGATCGTCGTCACGCTGCCCGATCACGGCTCCGGCGTGCTGCACGGCAAGGCCGCGATCGGCGCATTCTTCGCGGCGAGCCTGGGCAATCCGGGCAACAAGCTCGGGCGCTGGTATCGCACCGGGCTGTTCTTCTCGAACGGCCGCCAGCTCACGTGGGAATATCCGCGCGCCACGCCGGACGGCGACCAGGTCGATCTCGTCGAAGTGATGGATCTGCGCGACGGGCTGATCGCGCATCATCGCGTGTACTGGGGATGGGCCGGCTTTCTCGCGCTGCGCGCCGCCACGCCGGCGCCCGACCGCGCATGACGGGCGCCGCACCGAACCGCGCCGCGGCCCGCCGCGTGCTCGCCGCGACCGGCGTGAGCTACACGCTCGTGCTGCTCGACGCGTCCATCGTCAACGTCGCGCTCACCGACATCGCCCATACGTTCGGCAGCCGCGTAGCCGGGCTGCAGTGGATCGTGAACGCGTACACGCTCGCGTTCGCGAGCCTGCTGATGACCGGCGGCACACTCGGCGACCGGCTCGGCGATCGCGACGTCTATATCGCCGGGCTCGCGGTATTCGTCGCCGCGTCGGCGCTATGCGGCGTCGCGCCGAGCCTCCCGGCGCTTGCAGTCGCCCGCGCGCTGCAAGGCGTCGGCAGCGCGATGCTGGTGCCCTGCTCGCTCGCGCTGCTCAATCGCGCCTTCCCCGAGCCGGCCGCACGCGCGTCGGCGATCAGCCTGTGGATGGGCTGCGGCGGCATCGCGATGGCGTCGGGCCCGCTGATCGGCGGCCTGCTGATCCATCTGTTCGGATGGCGCAGCCTCTTCTTCGTGAACCTGCCGCTCGGGCTGGCCGGCATCCGGCTCGGCCGCTCGGTCGTGCGCGCTGCCGCGGGCGACGCATCGCGGCATGTCGACTGGGGCGGTCAGGCTACGGCCATCGTCGCGATCGCGGCGCTGATCGGCACGCTGATCGAAGGCCCGTCGCTCGGCTGGCGCTCGGCGCCGATCATCGGCGGCGCGGTGACGAGCGTCGTCGCGTGGAGCGCGTTCATCGCGATCGAAGCGCGGCGCCGCGAACCGATGCTGCCGCTCGCGTTCTTCCGCAACCGGCTGTTCGCCGGATCGACGTTCGTGTCGATGGCGTCGGCGTTCGTGTTCTACGGGTTGCTGTTCGTGCTCAGCCTGTTCTATCGGCAGGTCCGCGGCGCGAGCCCGCTCGATACGGGGCTCGCGTTCCTGCCGATGACCGCGATGGTCGCGCTCGGCGGTCTGTGTTCGGGCAGGCTGGTTGCTCGCTTCGGCGCGCGCGGCACGATGTGCGCGGCGTTTGGGCTCTATGCGGGCGGCGCGCTCGGCATGACGGGCATCGGTGCGACGACACCCGCGTGGCTCGCCGTCGCGCCGATGCTCGCGATCGGCTTCGCATCGGGATTCATCTCGCCGGCCGCGACGTCGCCGGCGCTCGGGACGGTCGACCGGCGCCGCGCCGGCGTGGCGGCGGCCGCGCTGAACGCGGCGCGGCAAAGTGGATCGGCGCTTGGGGTGGCGATCTTCGGCGCGTGCATCGCGACGCTGCAGCCGTTTCCGGCGGCGATGCGGGTGGCGCTCGGCATCGCGACAGGATTGTCGGCACTCGCCGCCGCGACGTGGTGGATCACGGCGCGGCCGTCACGGGCACCCGGCGAACCGGCTGCGCAGCTACAAACCGCCACGCGTCGGTGACGCATGCTCCAGCAGGTGCGCGCGCGGCGGCACGGCGCGCCGCCATTGCGTCAACGCCGCCCGTCGCTCACGCGACATACATCGCGACACTGACGAACTGGCACAGGCTCCCGGCCAGCACGAACAGATGCCAGATGCCGTGCCCATGGCGGATGCGTTCGTCGTTGATGAAGAAGTAGATCCCCGCGCTGTAGATCAACCCGCCGGCCACGAGCCAAGCGGTACCGACCGGCGGCAGCGCATGGATCAACGGGCGCACCGCGACCAGCGCGAGCCAGCCCATCGCCACGTACAGGATCATCGACAACAGGCGCGTGCGCCGCCCGAGCGTCAACTCCTGCACGATCCCGAACACGGCGAGCCCCCAGCTCACGCCGAACAGCGACCAGCCCCACGGGCCGCGCAGCGTGACCAGCGTGAACGGCGTGTAGCTGCCGGCAATCAGCAGGTAGATCGCCGAGTGGTCGCACTTCTGCAGGATCGCCTTCAGGCGCGGATTGCGCACGCTGTGGTACAGCGTCGAGATGGCATAGAGCAGGATCAGCATCGCGCCATACACGCTGAAGCTCACCACTTTGTAGGGATCGCCTTCGAGCGCGCCCATCGTGACGAGCGCCACGAGACCGACCACCGACAGCACCGCGCCGACGAGATGGGAAATGCTGTTGAAACGCTCACCGACATGCACGACGTGTTCTCCTGCGGGTCCATCGGGAAAAGAGGGAACCCTATGATACCGGCCGGCGGAATGTGCCGTGCTGCGCTCAGGCAAACGGCGACGCGCGCCGCCGGCCCGCCAAAGAAAAAAGCGCCGCGACATGCATCGCGGCGCCTCCCTTTCGATTACCGAACGGCCTGGGCAGCCCGGTTCAACAGCACTTCCCCGCTCCCGACCCGTACCGCGCATTCTGACGCTCGCGGAAGAATTCCTCATACGTCATCGGCTCGCGGTCCGGATGGGTCGCGCGCATGTGCGCGACGTAGGTGTCGTAGTCGGGCAGGCCGACCATCAGCCGCAACGCCTGCCCGAGGTAACGCCCCGCGCTGCGCAGGTCGCTGCCAAGATCGCTGAACATCGCGGCCTCCCCTTAACGTCCGCTGCCGAGCGCCTGCGCGGCCGGCATCGCTTCGTACGGCGTCTCGCGCACCGTCGGCTTCGACTCGCGGCGCGCGCGCAGCACGGCGATCACGCCGTACACCGCGATCGCCACGACGACGAAGATGAACAGCCCGGCCAGCGCCGCATCGATGTAGTCGTTGAAGATGATCCGCTTCATCTGCGCGATCGACTTCGCCGGCGCGAGCACCTTGCCTTCGTCCACCGCGGCCTGCAGCTTCGCGGCGTGCGCGAGGAAGCTGACCTTCGGGTTCGCGTCGAAAATCTTCTGCCAGCCGGCCGTCAGCGTGCAGATCAGGAGCCACGCGGTCGGCACGATCGTCACCCATGCGTAGCGCTCGCGCTTCATCTTGAACAGCACGACGGTGCCGAGCACCAGCGCGATCGCGGCGAGCATCTGGTTCGAGATGCCGAACAGCGGCCACAGCGTGTTGATGCCGCCGAGCGGATCGACCACGCCCTGATACAGGAAGTAGCCCCACGCGGCCACGCACAGCGCGGTGGCGACCAGGTTCGCGGGCAGCGACTCGGTGCGCTTGAGCGCCGGGTGGAACGTGCCGAGCAGGTCCTGCAGCATGAAGCGGCCCGCGCGCGTGCCGGCGTCGACGGCCGTCAGGATGAACAGCGCCTCGAACAGGATCGCGAAGTGATACCAGAACGCCATCATCGCTTCGCCGCCGATCACCTGGTGCAGGATGTGCGCCATGCCGACGGCCAGCGTCGGCGCGCCGCCCGCACGCGCGATGATCGTCGTTTCGCCGACGGCCTTCGCGGTCTGCGTCAGCATGTCGGGCGTCAGCACGAAGCCCCATTGCGTGACGGTGTTGGCCACCGCTTCCGGCGTCGAGCCGAGCACGGCAGCCGGTGCGTTCATCGCGAAGTAGATGCCCGGTTCGATCACGCACGCGGCAACCAGCGCCATGATCGCGACGAACGATTCCATCAGCATCGCGCCGTAGCCGATGAAGCGCGCGTTGGTTTCGTTGTCGATCAGCTTCGGCGTCGTGCCGGACGAGATCAGCGCGTGGAAGCCAGACACCGCACCGCACGCGATCGTGATGAACAGGAACGGGAACAGGTTGCCCGACCACACGGGGCCCGTGCCGTCGACGAACTTCGTCAGCGCGGGCATCTTCAGTTCCGGCGCGACGACCAGGATGCCGATCGCGAGGCCGAGGATCGTGCCGATCTTCAGGAAGGTCGACAGGTAGTCGCGCGGTGCGAGCAGCAGCCACACCGGCAGCACCGAGGCGACGAAGCCGTAGCCGATCAGGATCCACGTGAGCTGCGTGCCCGTGAACGTGAACCACGCGGCGAGCGTCGGCGAATCGTGCACGTGCTGGCCGAACGCGATCGATGCCATCAGCAGCACGAAGCCGATGATCGACACTTCGCCGATGCGGCCCGGACGGATGTAGCGCGTGTAGACGCCCATGAACAGCGCGATCGGAATCGTCGCGGCGACGGTGAACGTGCCCCACGGCGAATTCGTCAGCGCCTTCACGACGATCAGCGCGAGCACCGCGAGGATGATCACCATGATCAGGAACGCGCCGAACAGCGCGATCACGCCGGGCACCGTGCCGAGCTCCATCTTGACGAGATCGCCGAGCGAGCGGCCGTCGCGGCGCGTCGAGATGAACAGCACGATGAAGTCCTGCACCGCGCCGGCGAACACGACGCCGGCCAGGATCCACAGCATGCCGGGCGTGTAGCCCATCTGCGCGGCGAGCACGGGGCCGACCAGCGGCCCGGCGCCGGCGATCGCGGCGAAGTGATGGCCGAACAGCACGTACTTGTTGGTCGGCACGTAGTCGAGGCCGTCGTTGTACTTGACGGCCGGCGTCATCCGCAGCCCGTCGAGCTGCATGACCTTGCTGGCGATGAAACGGCTGTAGAAGCGATACGCGATCAGATACACGCAGACTGCGGCGATCACGATCCAGAGGGCACTGACGCGCTCGCCGTGTGCGAGTGCGATCGTGCCGAACGCGAACGCGCCGAGCAGCGCGACCGCGATCCATAGCAGGGTACTGGAAGCCCGATTCATGGCGTCTCCTGGTCTCCAATGTGTTTTTGAGTGGATGCGACGAGGGGCCGAACCCGCGTGACGTCGATGCGTCGTGCCGCAGCCTCGCAGAGGCCACGGCGATGGGCCGTAGTATTCCGCGCGACGGGGGCGGCTTACAAGCGGATAACTACGTATGCGGGGCTACGTAGAATTACGTAGATGTGGGGAGGTGCGGCGCGACGACAACGTCGGTTTGCGGAAATTTGTACCCAGCCCCCACTGCCGAAGCGGGAGCTGGATCGATTCAAGGTAACCCAAGACGTGGTGCGCCACCGCGAGGAAAAGCGAACCGTCCCATCAATGTGGATAGCGACATCGAACGCTGCATCCGGCGAGAACATCGACTCGACCACGCATCCGTAGAACCGATGCGCTCGTTCGCCCAGCATCGATGCTACAGACCGCCGCGCTTGAGCCGGATCCCGTGCGGATGCGGATTCGCGTCGCCGGAATCTTCGGGCAGCAGGTTGCCATCGTCGAGCTTCGCATCGGCACGCGCTGTTGCCGGATAACGTTCCGGGTAAAGGTGGCGCTGGGCGACCGTCTCGTCGAACGTACCAGACCATTTCGCAACGACGACCGTGGCCAGGCTGTTGCCGATCGTATTGCACGTGGCGATCGCCATCGACATGAAGCGGTAGACGCCAAAGATCAGCGCGAGCCCCTCCACCGGCAGCAGCCCCGTCGATGTCACCGTCGCCGCGAACACCACGAACGATCCGCCCGATACCGTCGCGGCGCCTTTCGACGTCAACAGCATCAGCAGCAGGATCCCCATCTGATGCTCGAACGTGAGCGGCACGTTGTACGCGTGCGCGATGAACATCACGCCCATCGCCATGAAGATCGACGTCCCGTCGAGATTGAACGCATAGCCGGTCGGCAGCACGAGACCGACCGTCTGCTTCGCGCAGCCAAGTCGCTCGAGCTTGATCAGCAGGCGTGGCAACGCGCTTTCCGACGACGCGGTGCCGAGCACGATCAGGATCTCGTCCTTGATGTAGCGCATGAAGCGCCACATGCTGAAGCCGGCCAGCTTCGCGACGATGCCCATCACGACGACGATGAACAGCACCACGACCGCGTAGAAGCTGAGCACGAGTTGCGCGAGCGCGACCAGCACGGCTGTCCCGTTGCTGCCGACCGCGAACGCGATCGCGCCGAAGGTGCCGAGCGGGGCAAGCCTCATCACCAGGTTGATGAACGAGAACAGGACCTCCGAAATCTGGTCGAGCCCGTCGTTGATTCGCGTGCGGCGCCCTTCGGGAATCGCGAGAATCCCGATGCCGACCATCACCGCGAGCACGACCACCTGCAGCAGCTCGCCCTTCGCGAACGCGCCGATGAAGTTGTCCGGCACGAGATGCATCACGAATTCGGTGAACCCTTGCGGCGCCGCCTTTGCCGCGGCGACCGGTACCTTGCCGACCGCCACGGACGTCATACCCTGCCCGGTCTGCAGCAGGTTGCCGGCGAACAGGCCGAACGCCAGCGCGATCGTCGACACGACTTCGAAGTAGACGATCGCACGCCAGCCGACCCGCCCCGCGCTCTTCACGTCGCCGGCGGAAGCAATGCCATGCACGATCGTCAGGAACACGAGCGGCGCGACGCCGGCCTTGATCAGCGCGAGAAACACGTCGCCGAGAATCTTCATCTGCGTGCCGAATTTCGGAAACAGCAGCCCGGCGACGATGCCGAGCACCAGCGACGCGAGCACCTGCATGCCGAGCTTGCGATACCACGGGCGCTTCGGCGCCGGGGCGACCGGTTCGTCGCGCGAGGTCTGTGCGTGATTCATGATGGTGTCTCCTCCACGTCGTCCGCTCAGATTTCGCGGGACAGTGCGATCGCCCGATCGACCATCTGCGGCGCGAGGCCCAGGTAGTTGACCGGATCCGTCATGCGTTCGATCGCGTCGCGATCGAAGTGCCGCGTCACCTCGGGCAGTGCGGCCAGCGCTTCGGCGAGCGTGCCGCCCTTCTCGTTGACCGTGCGGCACGCGTCATACACGATGTCGTGCGCCTGCTGGCGCCCGGTAAACGGCGCCATCTGCATCATCGCGGCTTCGGCGACGATCAGCCCCTTGCTGATGCCGAGGTTCTGCTTCATCCGCGCCGCATCGACGATCAGCCCGCCGAGCGCGAACTTCGCCTGATGCAGCGCGCCGGATGTCAGGATGAAGCTCTCGGGAATCGCGATCCATTCCGCATGCCACGGACCTGTCGCACGCTCGAAATCCTGGATCATCGCGTCGACCATCAGGCCCGCGTGCTGCCGCACAGCTTTCGCCGCCGCCAGCATCAGCTCGCTCGAGATCGGATTGCGCTTTTGCGGCATCGTGCTGCTTGCGCCGCGCCCCTTGACGAACGGTTCGTACACTTCCGCGAACTCGTTCGACGCCATGATCATGATGTCGAGCGCGATCTTGCCGAGCGAGCCCGTGACCAGCGCAAGCAGGTTCACTGCCTCGGCGAAGCCATCGCGCGCGACGTGCCACGTCGTCGCGGGCACACCGAGCTTCAGTTCTTCCGCAAGCGCCTTCTGGACGTCGAAACCCTTGTCGCCGAGCGACGCCAGCGTGCCGGCCGCGCCCGCGAACTCGACGACCGCGACGCGTGCGCGCAGCTCCGCGAGCCGCTGCTGATGCCGGTCGAACATCGCGAGCCAGATTGCGGCCTTGTAGCCGAACGTGACCGGCAGCGCATGCTGGAGATGGGTGCGGCCTGCCATTGCGGTGTCGCGGTGCGTGCGCGCGAGGTCGGCGAGAATGCCGCGCAATTCGCGGATATCGGCGTCGATCGAGTCCAGCGCATCGCGTACTTGCAGGGCCACCGCGGTGTCCATGATGTCCTGCGTCGTGGCACCCCAATGCACGTAGCGGCCCGCGTCGCCGCACATCGCGACGAGCTGGTGCACGAGCGGCAGGATCGGATAGCCGACGATGTCCGTCTCCTCGCGCATGTGATCGAAATCGATGCGCTCGATGCTCGCTTCCCGTGCAATCACGTCGGCCGCTTCGGCAGGAATCACGCCGACGCGCGCCTCGGCCTTCGCGAGCGCGACTTCGACGTCGATGTAGCGCTGCACGAGTGAATGATCGGAAAACAGCGCACGCATCTTCGCGGTGCCGAAGGCATCTCGAAACAGAATCGAATCGACGACGGTGCTGGAGACAGGGAGGGTGCGGCTTGCCATGGTGACCTCTGAAAAGGAAAACGGGAAAAGGCATCGGACCTTCGAAGCCGGATACCTTCAATATGTCCGGACATATCGAAGGCTATTATGTCCGGACATATCGCTCAAGCGACGTTTACCCTTAAACTGTCAGCGACGACTGACATGCAGAGAAAATGAACCGACCCCATTTCGCCGAGATCGCGCGCGACCTGACTGAAGGCATCGCGTCGGGCCGCTTTCCCGTCGGCTCGTACTTGCCGACCGAGCTCGAATTGCGCGATCTGTACAAGACGAGCCGGCACACGATTCGCGCGGCGCTGCACGAGCTGCAGCAACTCGGCTTCGTGTCGCGCCGCAAGAACGCGGGGACGCGTGTCGAATCGGTGCAACCGAAAAACGACTTCCGGCCGTCTCTTGCTTCGATCGAGGATCTCGTCCAGTTCGGTTCCGAGAATCTGCGCGTGGTGCAGACGGTCGAGGAGCTTGTCGCTGACGGCAAGCTCGCGAAGGTCCTGAAGAGCGACGAAGGTGCGCGCTGGCTGCGCATTTCGAGCCTGCGTGTCGAACGCGATACCTCGCGTCCGCCGATTGGCTGGACGGACGTTTATATTGATCCGAGCTATGCGGAAATCGTGGAGACGATCCGCAACGAGCCTGACACGCTGATCAGTTCATTGATCGAGGCCCGTTACGGACGATGCGTTGCCGAAATCGAGCAAAACGTACAAGCGGTGAACGTCTCGCCGGAGATGGCTGCGAGACTGCAGATCCCGGCGGGAACGGCCGCGCTTGAAATCGTGCGGCGCTATATCGATTCGATGGGCGTTGCGTTCGAAATCTCGATCAGCATTCACCCGGCCGAACGATTTTCCGTTTCCATGAGGCTGAAACGGTCCGAGAGTTGAACCGGCAGACGGGTGAAAGCGCCGTCAACATTGGCGCACCGAAGCAAAAAGTGGATTTGCTCGGTATCTGCTCTGCGCGTGACGCCCCCGCCGCCTTCAATGCACTGGTTACGGTGCAGTAGCACTACTCAATCACCTGATGCGTTGCGCTGAAGCAGGTGCCCGTTAAGCCGTCGGTTTCTGCCATTTGCAGGAAGCTCTCGGACGACTCTAGTTGACCGAACTGAGTCAGACGATCTGATGCTGTCTGTTTGGTCCAGTCCAGACTTATACACGTACGACGCGGCGGTGCTCCAGCGGTAGACTCGGCAGAGGAGTTGACGATCAAAGGTGCCAGATATAGTGCGTGCGAGTCTTCGGTGAGATCACACGCCGTCAATTCCTTCTGATCTACATGCTCCCCGATCAAAAGCCGAGCATCGAGAAGCTATCGCCGCGCCTACTGCGGCAGCGACCTAGTTCATGTTAGAACCAATGGCGCAAGCCAATAGCGATTTCTGTTTGGTTTCTCGCCCCTGGGAGTTGGACGTTAGCCGCTCCGCTCGTATGGTTGTAGTCGACTTGGCCGTACACACTGGTCCTCTTTGAGAAAGCGTACTCCGCTTCCGAAACGAGGGTCCATCGCACGCCGTCATTGCCCGCGAATTTTTGCGCATCGTGAATATTGTCGTAATAGTACGCTTGACGGAGTAATACGGTTGGGCTCAATTGGTACGATACGCCAGCGAAAAAGCCCTGATCCCGGCGTTCGACGTCCGCGGTGCCGGATGGTGCGCCGGTAATGTTCAGCTGTGTATCGGCAAGGCCCGTGCCGTCACGATTATTTTGATATCCCGCATACAGTGTTGCCGGACCGATCGCGTACGTTAGGCCCAAGCCGAAGATGCGCTGGAGCCCACCGTAGTTGGCGGCCCTGGTTTGTTGATACACGGCGCCGGCTGTCATACTCCCTCCGGCATACATGATTGCACCGCCAAACTGGGAATTTTGGGCGACGCTTCCCGGCACTCCGCCAACACCGTAAGAAAGCCCTATCCGCACGGGTCCAAGCTCCTTCTCGTAGTACATGGCGCTTGGCCGTTTCCCGCTATCCGTGCCAAACCACCAAGCCGTGTTGTAGAAGTTGCCCACCGTGAGCGGATCATAGTTGCTCATGGTGTTGTAGAAGATCGTGTTGATATTTCCCGCGATTAGCGATCCGAAGCGACCTTTGAGACCAACGTACGCGTATCGGTCGAAAATGAGATTCTTCGATGCCATGGAACCATCCTGCGGATTGAAGCCGCTTTCCAGTCGAAAGATCGCACTCGTCCCGCCGCCAAGGTCTTCGTTCCCGAGCAACCCGAACCGACTGTGATTAATCGCACCATTACTCATTTCGACCATGTCTCCTCCCTTCGGAGTGGCGTGATTTCTCCATACAAGGCTGGCGTCCACGACACCATAAAGCGTGACGGACGACTGCGCGCTGGCCAACGAACTTGCCATAAGGGCTGCAATGGAAAAAGCAATGTTTCTATTCCTTATTTTCATCGAAAATCTCCAACCTGTTTATCGAGTTTATATTTATTGATTAGCATGACGAAGTTATACATCCGAATACTTCCGATATCGCCGTGCTTTCCGTCTCAATGACGCAAAACTGGACAACGGAACCGAACCAGTTCCGATGCAATTGGGTGAAGGAGACGCCCCTGATGGGGCGCAGGTGCTATGTATTAGTTACAGCCTGCCCGCGTCGACGATTTTTTTGAGAAATTCTCTGGTTCTCGCCTCTACGGGATCGCCGAACAACTGTGAAGGCGGCCCTTTCTCGAGCACACGACCCTGTTCAAGGAAAACAACCTGGTCAGACACTTCCCGAGCGAACTGCATCTCGTGCGTCGCGAGAATCATGGTCATACCATCCGCTGCCAGGTCGCGGACAATGTTAAGCACTTCGGATACGAGTTCGGGGTCGAGCGCGGAAGTGATTTCATCCAGAAGCATGGCCTCGGGTCGCATCGCGATAGTACGCATAATCGCAACCCGTTGTTGCTGACCACCTGAGAGCTGATCCGGATAATATTCAGCGCGATGCGACAAGTTCACTCGGTCTAACAGTGCGCGAGCACGCTCCCGTGCCGCTCCGACATTCTCCCCCAGCAACTTGACCGGCCCCAACGCCACATTGTCCAGCACGGTCATATGGGGAAAGAGATTGTAGGACTGAAATACCATACCGACCCGCTTGCGCAATCGATTGACGTCGACGCCCGGGCCGGATACGACGTCGCCGCCGATTAGAACCTTGCCGGTGTCGATGGTCTCAAGCGCATTGATGCAACGAAGGAGGGTCGACTTCCCGCAACCTGATGCGCCGATTAACGTAACAACCTGATGCTTCTCGATATTAAGGTCGATTCCGCGAAGCACTTCGTGTTCGCCATACCGCTTTTTTAAGTCGACAAGTTCGATGAATGACATTATTTACCCTTCTGGCGACGAGTTGAGCTTCGCGCAAGCATCCAGTCGACGAAGCGAGTTTGAGGTATCGTGACCATTACAAACAATGCAGCCACCACGGTGACCGACGACAGATTGAAGTTGCTCGACGCATAAAATTTCGCTTGATTGAATGCATCGACGGTTCCAATGATGTTGACCAGAGAGGTGTCCTTTTGCAGTGCGATGAATCCGCCAAGCAGCGGCGGAATGACACGTCGCACTGCTTGAGGAAGAATCACGTACCTCAACGTTTGGCCGTACGAGAACCCGAGCGAACGCGTCGAAGACCACTGTGAAGGATGGATGGACTCAATGCCGGCTCTATATGTCTCCGCAGCATATGCACTGAATGTCATCGTTAAGGCAAAGATCGCATACCATTCCGGCGACAAGTCACTTAGAAGCGGGATCTTCGCCAACGGAAGACCAAAGCCAACCAGGTAGAGGACAATGATGGCCGGAACTGCCCGCATAATGTCGATATATGCAATCGCCAACGCCCTAACCGGTGCTCCGGCCCGACCTGGAATCATCCGCATCACAGCGAGCACAAGTCCTAATACGAGCACCAGCGCCTGCGAAACGAGGGCCATCCATATGTTGACACCGAAGGCTCTCAACACATCGAGGAAGCATTCCTTGATGACATCAATGCGTAGAAACGTTTTCTGAATGCTGCCGTCATTGATTGTCATGAACAAACCGAACATAAGAACGATCAAATATGTCAGGTTCAGGCCAAACGAAATAAGTGCATCCTGCTTCGCGCCGTCGGCGCTTGCACGGGCTGCCAGGATATCGTTACGGCGCGCCTCGCGTTGAGCCTTGAGAGACAAGCGCAACGCAGCGACGCTATACCAGAGGGACACAGCGGCAGCAACTACGCCGACCGAGCTGATTGCAAGTCCGATAACGTTGCCGGCCCCTTTGTGTGCAGAGGTCACCGTGAGGGCGCCGCCGATAGTTGCGATCAGCAGTAACAATGCCAACGATGCCGCGATTGCCGCGATTGAAAGCGGCAGGCTCTTGGGCGCCGGACTCAACGTGTCTCTGCCGACAAACGCGTTCGAAGTTTCACTCACGATGTTCATCAACGTACGCTCCAGAAAGATATCTGGGATGGGTCAACGCCGAACCTCGGTTGAAGGTATGTAGCCGAGAGCTTTTTGAGCGTACCGTCCGATGCGAGTGAACCGATCACCGTATCGACGGGCTGCGTGTTGACCGAACCACGCGGGGTGATCACGCCATAACCCTGATCCACTCTAAATTGCCCGGGTACATGTACTACCCCATTTGACGCCTTGGCTTGCGTCAGCGCGAGCGTGGTATCGGTCACGATCGCATCGACCTGTCCTGCCATCAGGGCAGTGAACATGTCTTCCTGGGATTGGTAAACACTAACCTTCGTCTGCGGCTTGAGGACGTTTGCGACCCAATCCGAGCCGACGTTGCCTTGAAGCACGCCGATACGCTTGTTCCTGATGTTGCCTTCGGTAACGCCCCCGGAGACCTTCGTTGCAACACCAAGATTGGAAGTGAAGTACGGGCGAGAAAAGTTGAATACTTTCTTTCTCGGTTCGGTAATGGTTGTCGACGCAATCGCTACGTCATACCCGGTCGCCATCCCGGAAAAGAACTGCGCGGGACTGATGTTCTTGATCCTGATACGGTGAAGTCCCGCACGCGATGCGATGTTGGCAGCAAGGCAGTACTCGAATCCTCCGTTGATGGTATCCGGCGACATCCCGTTCCACCAACCCGGGTTAGGCAAGATGGTTGCCACCGTCAGCGAATCTTTCTCGATCGTTTGCAGCTTTGTATCTTGCTGCGCGCTTGTAATCTCGCAGGTTCCGAACGAGGACGAAGTCTGAGCCTGACTACCTGCGATCGCCGGTGTAACGACGGTTGCAGTCGTTATAAGCATCCACGTAGCGGCTGCATTCGAAAATTTGTACTTCATATGTCATCCTTAATAAGTCAACCGGAAATTCGCGAGCGATAGTTCGAACACTCACGATCCAGAGCGGAAAATAGCAGCTCCAATTGCGCCTGGTCGGCACCGGGGTATTCCGGATGCCATTGCACGCCTAGCCCCCATTGATCGCCCGCAATCTCGATCGCTTCAGTGATGCCATCCGGCGCGACGGCTGAAACGACAAGGTTTTCTCCGAGCTCATGAACGGCCTGGTGATGTGCGGAATGAACGATGATCTGGTCAGTGCGGTAGATCAGCCCCAGCTTGCTATCAGGCAGAATCCGTACGCTATGCGTGATGAACTGCGTGTTGTTTGCAGATACATTGTGAATGGACTGCGTGCCAACGTCCTGCAGAAGCGAGCCGCCGAGCGCAACGTTCAAAATTTGCATTCCCCGGCAAATGCCCAGGAATGGCATCGAACGATTCATCGCCGCGCGAACGAGCCTGATCTCGAAATCATCAGCTCGCGGGTTGATCCCATATGAGCACGGATGCAAGGTGTCGTCACCATAATTTCCGGGGTGAACGTCGCTGCCGCCGAGCACGACAAGTCCGTCATACTCGCTGACAAGATCAGCGGGATCTCTTGAAGAATGAGCGGCGTCCACCATGCCTGCCTCGAGGCCAGCGCTGGCCAGTCTCGAAACGGTGTGGTCCGCCAAGGTGCGGAGCGCCAAGTTCAGTTCTGGCGCAGCGAGCTCAGAGTCCATGACACAGGACACTAAGACGCGAGCGGGCACTTTTTTAGCAACTTCTGACATAAGGAGTACAATTGAGTGTCGACTGTAAAACTATAACACCTAGAGGTTATGGAAAAAAAAGCTTTCGCATCCACACTTACCCCTATCGCGGGGCAGAGTGCACCCGAAACAATCGTGCGCAAGGTGACCGAAAGCATCACCACCGGTGAGTTTCGGCCAGGCGACAAGTTGCCTCGGGAGGAAGAACTCGCCCGCACGTTCGGGGTGGCACCCATGACGCTTCGCACCGCACTCGCATCACTGCGCGAACTCGGGCTTGTCGTGACAACACGCGGGCGGTTTGGCGGTAGTTACATTGCAGAAAATGTGGGCCAGCGCTTGCGGGAAGTGGCGGGAGCAAACACATTCACGCAGAGTGAACTCCGAAGTCTTACCGACTGGCGCCGCGCAATATCCGGAGAGGCCTGCTTCCTTGCGGCCGAACGCGGCAGCGAGAGAGACATCCGGAGGATTGAAGAGGCGGCTCGACGGTTTGACGCGGAGCCCACCGACGTACCGGCAAGACGCATGGCCGACGCACACCTCCATACCTTGATAGCGGAAGCCGCCAAGTCTCCCGACCTGTTACGCGAGGAGGTAGAAATACAAGCGCAGATGAACCGTCTTATCATGCCGCTGCCCCTCATTACACCGGTGAAAGGAACGCTTTCCTTTGAACATCGGCGATTGGTGTCGGCCATTGCCGCGCGGGACGCTGACGGCGCAAGACGAGAGATGATTGCACACGTTGAATCAACGTTCGAATGGTGCAAACCACTCTTGGGTTGTTGACATCGTCACGCTTGCAGATTGCGCCAGATCCGGTCGTGCGTTCGCCTGCCGAAATCCATGTGCGGCAGTTCGAATCATTCGAACCGCCCCGTGTTGAATGACGTCGCTCGGCGCGGCGACTCAGAAGGTATGCATCATGGCGACGCGGGACACGACTTGATGCGAGTTCGAGGAAACGCCAGCTGAACCGACAATGAATGCGTTGTCGAGCACGGTGCCGGTCGCACCCGACACCTTTTGATACACCGCTTGTGCATAGAGCACGGTTCGCTTGGACAGCGAGTAGGAGGCCATGACGCCCCCTTCGTTCCAGTGAATGGACGACGCGCCCCCGCCGCTGCTCACACTGGCGCGCGTATAGGTATACATCCCGCCGACGGAAAAGGCAGGCGATATATCGTACTTTACGTTCCCTTCGACGTTGTCGAACCTGGTGCTTCCGTTGCTCGTTCCCAGGTCGCCAACCCATATCGAGCTTGCCGGCCGAGACACACTCGTATGCGTGTACACGAGCCCCAGCGTCGCAGGCCCAATGCCGTAGTTTGCGCCGATGCCATAAATCTTTTGGTTCCCCGCGACAAATCCTGCGTCGTCGGTGGTAAGGGCACCGGTCTGAGATGCCCCCGGAGACGAGAGGTCTGCATAAATTGCCCCGACGGTCAGCGTGTCATACGTGTATTTGATGCCCGCCATCACCGCTCGATTCAGTGCAAAGCCACCGGCCTGGTTACTGAAACCGTACATCGCAGTGGCGGAGAAACCACCGTAAGTGCCAGACGTGTACTTGACGGCGTTGTCGACGTGAAATGTCGCGTCCGTATTGTCATTGTCCAGGGGGTGAGAGAAAAGCGTTCCCGCCCAGTTGCCGTTGGCCGTCAGCGGACCCAGCACATCCGTAATGGAGTCGAACTGGCGACCCAGCGTCAGCGATCCCAACGCGTCCGATTGCAGACCCACGTATGCGTTGTAGCCGAAGAGCCGCCCTCCGTACGACAGCCGACCGTTGTTGATATCGAAGCCGTTGTCGAGTTGAAAGATGCCATGCAGGCCGCCGCCAAGTTCTTCGCTGCCTTTCAGCCCGAACCGGCTGACGCCGAGGTCGGCGGTCGACATCTGGTATGCCTTTGCTCCGCCAGCGTTGTTGGTGAAGTTCAGGCCTTCGTCGAGAACCCCATAGAGGGTAACGCTACCTTGTGCGCTGGCGACAGTCGAAAAGATGAACGTGGCGGCGGCGACTGACAGAGACTTTTGCATGAAGTACCTATTACGAGAGTGAAGTAATTGAAGACAGACTTCCGTTCGGACCTGTTTCGTGACGGCCCTAGTCGTGGCAGTGCACGATCACACTTTTCGTTGTCCTATATGAAACATGCTGCATCTCGAAGAAACGGGTTGTCCGCGAACGCCGGCGGCCAACCGCTGCCGTCTGTGTAACCTACAAGAGCAGGAACAATGCCAATCACGCGCCGACATCGCTTTTTTCCGTCGAATCAGCACGTTAGCGAATCAGCGTAGGCGATTTCCCCTACTGCCGAGGTGATGCAGAACTGCGGCACCCGTGATGCAGTGATGCAGCTCTGCCATCAGAGCCCACCCATGTGTCGACACACGCGACAGCGACTCACATGCCTTCATTTGCGAATATCCGGCGGCTGGGTATCATGTGAACCACTCCGCCACGATTGACCAGGTGCAAAAGAAGAACGCTCGCATGGACCTACGACAGCTTCGATACTTCGTGACCGTTGCCGAACAACTGCACTTCGCGAATGCTGCGGAAACGCTTGACATCGCTCCGTCTGCGCTGAGCATGCAAATACTCGCGCTTGAAAAGGAGCTCGGCGTAAAGCTGCTGATAAGGACGAAGCGCTCGGTCACCCTGAATGCAGCGGGTCTGTTGTTCCTGCAAGAGGCCAGACAGACGCTCGCTGCAGCCGAGAACGCGAAGCGCGTTGCGATGATGGCCGGGCGTGGACAACTTGGTGCGCTGGAAATCGGATATGTGATTTCCGCGGCATGCGCCGGCGTCGTACAGCGGTTACTGACGAGCCATGCCGAGCGCTATCCGCAGGTGCGAACCGGACTACATTCGCTGGATAGCCCGGCTCAAATTCAACGACTCCATCAACGGGACCTCGATGCGTGCATTGTGCGAACGGCCGCAGGCAACCGCGAAGAAGTCGACCAGATTCTCTTGTTGAGAGAAAGGCTGGTCGTCGCTTTACCGCAAGCCCATCGGCTCGCAGAACAGGAAGCGATACACGCGGCAGATCTCGCCGACGAGACCTTCACGGCGCCTCAATTCGAGCGAGACATCGGCTTTGCCCGTCATCTTCTCGCAATCGGTCGAGACGCCGGTTTTACACCGAGGATTGAGCTCCAGACGAAGGACTTCCTCACAGCTCTCGTGCATGTCGCGTCCGCCCACGGCGTGGCAATCGTGCCGGAGAGTATCGGAAACATCAGGCTTCCTGGCTTGGTGTTTCGCCAATTGCTGGACGTCCAGGACGATTCAGAGTTGTATCTCGTCTTGCGCAGGAATGACCAATCGCCGTTAGTCGCGAGCCTGCGGGACATCGCCATTCGAATGGGTGGGACGCGAGTCGAATAGCGACGAAAGGCCGCCAGAGCCCCCCCTCCGTCCGAAATATCATCTGATGCACGCTTCCGTCGCCTCAACCGGCAAGGCCGATAGCGCGGGCGATATGTTCTCCAATCTCGATCGACGCCGTTGCCGCGGGAGACGGAGCGTTGCAAACATGAATGGATCGGTCGCCCGGAATGAGATGAAAGTCGTCCACGAGACTGCCGTCAGCCTTCAGCGCTTGTGCGCGGACGCCGGCAGGCGCAGCCACGAGGTCTCTTTCGTGAATCTCGGGAATAAGTTGCTGCAGGCTCTTGACGAAAGCCGCCTTGCTCACTGAGCGCTGCATTTCCTCGAGTCCTTCCCGCCAGTACCTCGACGACAGCTTCCAGAAGCCCGGGTACATCAAGACTTCGCCAAGGTCTCGAAGGCTGAAGTCCCGCTTGCGGTAACCCTCGCGCTTGAAGGCCAGCACCGCATTGGGCCCCGCTTCAACGTGACCACCGATCATCCGGGTGTAGTGAACCCCGAGAAACGGAAAATTCGGGTTCGGCACCGGGTAGATGAGGTGCTTCACGAGATGTCGGCGTTCGGGTCGAATCTCGTAATACTCGCCCCGAAACGGCACGATCTTCAAGTCGTCGGCGACGTTGTCCATCCTCGCGACGCGATCCGAGTGAAGGCCGGCACAGTTGATGACGAACTTCGTCTGGACAACCCCTTGACGTGTTTCAATCTCGACGTTCGATGCGTTCTTGCGAATCGCCAGGACCCGCTCACCCAGGCTGATTTCGCCTCCGCCCAGGGTGATGATTCGGCCGTACATCTGGCAAACCTGTTTGTAGTTCACGATGCCGGCGGCAGGTACTCGAATCGCTTGCAAGCCCGCGACGTGGGGTTCGATCTCTTTCAACCGGTCCGGCCCGATCTTTTCGATGGCAAGGCCGTTCTCGAGCCCGCGTTTGTACAGATTCTCAAGCAGCGGAAGTTCCTCCGGCTTGGTAGCAACAATCACTTTCCCGCAGATTTCGTGTTCAATCGCATGCTCCTCGCAGAAGCGGACCATCGACTCGCTACCGGCGCGCGCGAACTTCGCCTTGAAGCTCCCTGGTTTGTAGTAGATACCTGAGTGGATTACACCGCTGTTGTGACCAGTCTGGTGTTCAGCGAGGGCGCTCTCTTTTTCGATGACGATAATCTTCTTGCCGGGGAACCGCTTTGTGAGCGCCATCCCGGTCGAAAGTCCAACGATACCTCCGCCGACAATGGCAAAGTCATATAGCCGCTTCATAACGTCTAACGCCTCACAGTTGCGTGAATTCCCCGCGAATGCGCATCAGCTCGCGGTGCAGTCCCGGGTTCTTTTCGAAAGGCGCCCGGCCATGAAGCCAGAACAGGTTGTTCA